>CAZSUK010000721.1:0-22679 GCA_964609355.1 uncultured Acidobacteriaceae bacterium
ACGATTACCGGACGATCCTCGATGGTCACCTGGACCAGCGCTTTTTCGAGCCGCAGAAGTTTTTCGATCGGCCAGGGTTGATCTTCAGCGCTCTGAATTCCCTGGGCATTGAGATGTTGCTGGAAATATCCTTTGCGGTGCAGCAAGGTTACGGCGCATAGTCCAAGGCCAAGATCAGCTGCGGACCGCATCGTGTCCCCTGCCAGAACACCGAGTCCCCCGCTGTAGGTGGGCATTTCCGGGGAGATGGCGATTTCCATCGAAAAATAAGCTACTGTGCCTCCACGTTCAGAAAGGCCCATCGAGGAAAAATCGATTTGCTGGTTCGAAAAATGCATCCTGCTTATCTCCCTATGAGTGCGTCCGTTTGCAAGAAGTTCAACTCAAAACTGCAAGCGCAAGCCCTTAGCCAACCGTGCCCATAAACTCCGCCAAGTGTTCCGTTTCCCGATGTTTTCTCTATTCTAACCATCGACTGCCTGGCTTTTATCACGAATCGAACTGACACTTCCGTCGAGCGATCTAGTGCTTCTGTGGGAGCACGTTTTGGGCATTTTGTTTTTCAGGACGTGAACAATGGCGATTCAGGAGCCATTGCCGACGCAACGGGCTCGACCAGTACCTCAGCCGTTACCTGGCTGAGTCTGCTCCAGATTTCCTGCAACCAGGACAGGTGTTCCGGCTTCATCAGCACGGAACGGAGGCAGGTGACGGTTCCCTGCTGAGGCTGATCCGGCCAAGTGCCGGCGGGGAAAAAGCTGGTGGGAAGCTGGGCCAGAGCCAAATGAAGACTCTTCCGGACCGCAGAGGCGAAGATTTGCTGGGCTAACCGGGACGATGCAGTCACATTGGCAGCGCGCACGGCCCACACCAGGATATCGAGTTCCGGCGCGAAGGGAGAAACGAACCGGTCATCTGCACAGATTTTTTGGTGCAGGAGCATTGCCGCCTCCCGGCTGGAAGCTAACCCGTTAGCAAACTCACCCGTTCTGATGAGCGGCAACAGCTGCTGAGTAGCCCATAAGGCGACGGCGGAAGCGCCTGCGCGTGAGCACTCCAGGCTGATTTCGCCCAGATGAAGTTCGCTCGAAGTGAAGTAAGTGTAAGGCGAGTCATGTTTATAGAAACGGCCGACGGCCGGGTCGCGAAACAGGATGCACCCACAGCCATACGGCTGCAATCCATGTTTGTGAGGGTCGACCACGATGGAGTCAGCCTGCGCAATGCAGGCAAAGGCCCGGGCCGCCTCTTCCCCCAGGTTTGGTACGAGGCTGAAATACCCGCCATAAGCAGCATCGACGTGGACGCGAAACGGATAGGTGTCTCGCAGGGCCAGGACTTTATGCAAGGGATCGACGGCACCGGTAGCGGTTGCGCCCAGTGTTACCACCACTGTGCCGACGTCTCCATTTTTTAATGTTGACTCGAGGGCTGCCATATCCATGCGGCCTTGATCGTCGGCAGGTACGGTGGCGAAGGGCAAACCCAGAACGCTGCTGATTCTGCTATGGGTGTAATGGGCTTGTTCGGAAGCGAGGACGCGTTTGCCGGGAGAAAGCTGAGCAGCGATCCAGAGCGCCTCCAGGTTGGCAAACGTGCCTCCGCTGGTGAGGTGCCCGAGAAACTCTGTCCAGGAAAACATGCGGGCGATTTCGCGAACGGCTTCTATCTCCATATAGGAGCTGGCTCGGCCGCCGTCGAGCGCGTGGTTGTTGGGGTTGATGTACATGGCGAGCGCGTAGGCGGCGCGTGCCACGGGATGGGGCGGTTTGAGCATCTGCCCGGCGTACAGAGGATGGAAGTAGGGGTAGTTGTCCGCCATGCGCTGCGCAACCTGGGTCAGCACTGCCGCCATGGCGTCGAACGCGAATGAGTCGTTGGTGTGGGGCGGCAGATCGCGGAAAGAGGCCTCGAGCTGTGGCAAGGCACCGGCAAGCAGCCTCAGAGCTAAATCATCAGGCATGATTCATTTTACTGAGGCAACGATTGTTTGGTCGCTTTGCGTTCGACGCCCAATGCTTCGAGGGCATCACAGGCAGCCTTCACTCCATCTTCGAGGTGCAGTCGCTCTCCTATGCGGGCCGCCCGTTGCCGCAGACGTGCGTTTTCCAGCAGCAGTGTAATTTTGCGGGCCGCCAGTTCGGCCGTGTAACGTCGGCGCCTGATCACGCGAGCTACGCCCAGGCGGCGAACGCGGCGTGCATTATCCGGTTGGTCGTGGCTATAGGGCATTACCAGCATTGGCTTGCCGGAACTCAATGCCTGCGCAGTTGTGCCTACTCCGCCCTGGTGGATGATGACCGAAGCGCGAGGGAAAAGCCTGGAATAGGGCGCATAGTGAGCGATGCATACATTCTGTGGAACCTGCTGCGGGACGTTGCGTGGATCGCTGCCCACCAGCAGCACGGCACGCTGCCCAGTCAAGCCGGCAGCCAACGCGCTCTGCTGGTAGAAATCGCCGGCATCGAGAACAGCGGCTGAACCCAGGGTGAAGACCAATGGCGGCGCGCCTTGCTCGAGGAAACGTTCGACCTCTGGGGGTAGATCACGTTGACCAGCATCGCCATCGTAAAAGGCGAAGCCGGTCACCTTGGTGGCAACAGGCCAGTCTGGTTGGGGCTCGCCCAGCAACGGGGAAAACATGGCCAAAACCAAATAGGGAGAATGCTTGGCTTCAAAGATGGGATCAGGACCGCGGCGCAAGCCTAGCTCGGAACGAAGCTGATAGATCGGCTCTGGCCAGCTGCGCGTGACCCAGCGCGCGAATCGGGCAATCGCTCTTCCCATTCCGGGGAGGGCTGGTTGGAGCCGCGCCAACATGGGATATGGAGGCAAAACGGGCGCATCGTAACGGGAAAAAAAAGAAAGTGGCGCAAGCACATGCGAGGCCCAGGGAATGCCGGTGACCTCGGCAACGATTGGGGCTTGATAAACCAGCTCTCCGGCCAGCATCAGATCGGCGCCCCCGTTGGCTTCGACGGCGGCGAGCAACTCCCGATAGCTTTGGCGAATGGCGGGAAACAGTATCTCGCGCAAGGTGCGCTCTGTTCCCTTGCGAATGTCCATCAACATTGCGACCAACTGGTTGTCTTCCGGATCGAGGATCGGGCCAACAGCAGCGAATTCGAGCCCCAGCGAGCTGATTTTGGAGCGGAAGAGCTCGGGAACAGCCAGAACAGGGGTGTGGCCTCGCTGCTGCAGCTCGAGTGCCAGGGCTATGAGCGGATGGATGTCGCCGAGCGTGCCGAAACTGGTGAGAACAATGCGCATGCGCTGCTTCTGCAGTTTAAATGCCGATCATGAAAGGATCGCCAAGGGACGCTGGAGGCAGCGTGAGTTGACCCAAAGGCCGGCAGTGAAAGGTGGCTAAAAAGTGCTCTCGAAAGCGTGGAAGCGCCGCTCGAGCTCGAATTGCTGGCGTGCTTTTTCGCTGCCCTCGAGCAAGGCTGCGCATGCTCCCGTGGCCTGCTCGCGGCCAAGTTGTTCGCGGCAGGCGGCGCGGACGTGAGCATAGTTCTCCCATGGACCCGAAGGGTCCCAAAGGCTTTCCCCAGGCAGGAAGCTGTGTTCGAGGCTAGTCCTCACCATGTTTTTGAAGTCGCTGTAGCTGAGCGGGTATGAGATCGCGGCACGGACATATTCGTGGGTCAGATTAATACGCGAGACGCCTTCATCATCAGTAGAGAGCGCTACCGGCACGTGATAGAGACGGTACAGAGGCAGGGGATGGTTCGCGTCCTTGACGTTAAGGATTACATCGTTGCTGGTGAGGTTGATCTCCGTCATGATCCGCCTGGCTGCCATCTCCTTGAGCAGATCGTAGGGATGGTCTTCCTGCATCACATCCACGCCGTGGCCGATGCGTTCTGCATTGGCTACTTCTACCGCAGAGCGGACGTGGAATCGTAGATCGTCAGGACGAACCATTCCCGGAGAAAGCTCGCCCGCATGCAGGGTGATGTGGACTTTGGGATAGAGGAGATGGAGTGCATGGACCATCTGCATTTGGAGCCTGTAGTTCGCCAGGGCGACGCGCCAGTCTTCCGGCTGCACCATATTGATGCCTACGACCAGCGAGTTTTTGGAGGCAAGCTCGAAACCGCACACCAGCTGGATAAAGACTGCGGGTGAAGGCAACGCGCGCAGCACCTGGTAGAGGAAGCGCACCTCGACTTCGCACGCCGGAGCGGCTTGACTACTGGTTCGGCAATGCTCCCGCTCGCGGCGGTTGCGTTCGCCATCTTCGAATTCCGCTTGCATGGGGGGCAGGTAATTTCGCAAGCCGGCGTCGAGCAACTGCTGTCGCAGGTGGGCGAAATCTGTCTCCAGGTCAATGGGTCCCAGGCTCCCGGCTAAGGCCAAGGCCGGCGCGAAGGTGGGCGTATTCATGATTTCAAGGTATTGCTCGTTCTGCTCGGCGGCACGAGTCGCCAGCTCATCCACCCATTCCCCCACGTGGCTGGGATTCTCGACGGCCTGGAATTGATCAAAAGACGCGAAGAAATGATCGTGCCCCGACTCCGCGGTGACGGGAACGAACGTGCGCATGGAGAACTTGTCAAGCAGTTGATCGTAGAGCTTCTGATGGGTGAGAGCGTTGGTTGCGGGCTCGCCTTCCTCGCCACAGACGGGCTGAGGGGGAAGGCTGCGCGTGGTGGCCGCGGGCTTGTACAGGGTGAAGGATTTGGAATTGATGCAGAGGTTGTCGTCCGCGGCCTCTCGGATGAAGGTTTCCGCATACACGGCGCCCGCCAGGTGAGTATGCAGATCGGCGCCCTTGGGCATGTGCTCAAAGAAGGCATATAGGGCGAGGGGACCTTGCCGGCGGGCCTGCTCGAGGGCTCGCGCGGCGCGGGTTTCGCCATTCTGTGTGGCTGGTTGCGGCTGGGCAAGGGCAGCCGGCAGCAGGCAGAACAGCAGGGTGGAAACGGCCAGGCGCATCGAGGGACGGTCAAGGGACATGGTCTGAGGCAGGTGGCGTTTCTCAAGTGTACGACATGGAATTTGCGCGCTGCGATGCGATTGTTATACTGACGCTTGTTGCTTGTGCGCAGTTGCTGACCTGACCGGGCCCTCCGCCTGATGCTGCAGACTCAGACACAACTTAAGCGGAAGCAGCGCCCTTGGGTTACCCGAGGCCAGATAGCTCAGTGGTAGAGCGCGGCCCTGAAAAGGCCGGCGTCGGCGGTTCGATCCCGTCTCTGGCCACCATTTAGAATCAATAATTTACGGGATCCGGTTAGAGGCCTCCGGCATGCCGGAGGCCTCTAACGTTTGCAGTAATTTTTTATTTTTAGCAAGATGCTTTTTCTGGCACTGTTGGCCGAAGAAAGGCTGGCGTCGCTCATTCCTTGATCACATTAATATTCAACTCGATTGAGTTCGCCACTGAAAATCGGATTCGATTGCCCGACCATTCACTTTCATGACTAACTAGAAAGCCGTGTTGATTGCCAGAATAGAGCTTAACTGTAACCGTTACTGCGCGCCATACCTTTGCGTACGATCTCCTCAACCACCACCGGATGCGCATGGCCATGGTTTATCGGACCCCAGGGGACCCACATAATCCACGTAACAATTGCCGTCCGCGTCACGAAAATCTGGCGGAATCCTCAGGGAATTCTGAGGGTGTTTCCCTCTTTGACCGTGGAGGTTTGCTCCCGTCCTTGGTAGCGATAGATAACAGTGAGCACTTTGTCGCCGCCTTGAGCAGGATCACCGCCCATACTGTTATTGGTGACCTGCACGATCAGCGTTCCGTTCCGCACCATGCCATGTAGTAGTTGCGTTACGTCGTTGGTCCGATTGTTTAACCCGTAGTACGCGCGGACGATTTGCAGATTGCCGTTACCGCCACCAGGATAACCGGGATTCGGTGGATAGCCTGGATTCCCTGGGTATCCCGAGCCCCGGCCGTAATTGTAGAACTGGCTGGCGTCAATAGTATTGTTTTCCCCGATGTTGAACTGTTGCAACTGCCCACGGGAGTTTCGAGCCTGAATTCTTAGGGTTTTCAACGCGCCCTAAACGGGATCGCCTCCCATATTAGCGTTGGTCACCCTAATTAGACCGTTCCCCGTGAGCAGCGCGCGCACCCGATTCGTGACGTCCTGCCATCGGTTACCCGAGCCCCACTCCGCTTTCGTTACCTGCCAACCGGGTCCAGGCTGGACGCCATTTTGGTACTGCGCCCAAGCGGATGCTGAGAACCAAAACGAGGCTGCAAGAACCCCAAACAAATGAAGGTGGGTCATGCGATTCTTCATCGTAATTTCCTTTCCGTTTGCATCAGCGTTGCTGTCTGTTTTCGAATTCGCGTGCAGGTTGTGTTTGCAGTCGCTCCTAGCTTGCGTTGGAGGGCCGAGCCGGAGTTCCTCAAAGGTCTGGTGTTCAGTAAATAGGAGCTGAATCTGTATACAGGCTGCGAGATGACACTATGACACTGCTAGGCTCCCGTGGAACTAGGGAAAACCCCAGTCGCAGTAGAAATCTTTGCGAGGCAAGGGCGGCGCGTGGGAAATCTAAGGAGCGGATAAGATCACCTGGTGTGATCAGGTGCCCAACTGCTCCGTCCTACAAGTCGACGAAGCCAATCCAGTCGCCGGCGACACGAGTAACGCTATAATCTCTGCACCGGTTTGATGCTCCCCTGTTTCACGGTTGAGCGTGCCGATGGCATCTCTTCCCCGGCCCGAGTGAGGTTTCAGACCGGAACAATTGGGTCGGAGTTCTGCGGTTTGAGTAAACAGGTTGGTGTATGTGACAGAGCAGTTACAGTCACTCTTACCAAACGACGTCTTGCGTTTTCCCTCGACTGATCAAGCTGCCGCCGAGGGTGGAGCCAGCCGGGCAGTACGTCAGCGATTTTGTCGCGCGCGTATCGGCCGTTTTTTTTTCTTCGATCGACGGCTCTTCGGATTCGCTCTTTGCCTTGTGTTGATTTCCCTGGGTAGCGCTCATGCCGCAGAACCCAAACGCATCCTGTTGCTCTACACGGAGGAGGTCACGACGGCTTCCATTGCTTCGTTGGAGTCGGGCGTGGTGGAGGCGATCAATGAGGGGCTTGGAGGCAATGTCGAGTTGTACCGCGAGCAATTCGACGCGCATCAATCTCCGGGTCAGCAACAAGAAGCGATGGACTGGATCCGGCACCGTTACAGTGACCGCAAGATTGGCGTGATTATCTGTATTGGCTTGATCGAAAGTGGTGGCATGCCGATCAATGTGCTGGACGCGCCGACCGTCTACGTGGGGCTTTGGCCCAACCCCTCGGTCCAGCAGCGACTCGATGCGAAATCTGAAATCCTCTGGTTCGCACTAGACGACACCAAGACCCTGGAACTGGCCCGCCACTTGCAACCGAAGGCTCGGAGAGCCATCTTCCTGAGCGGAGCGGCTCCAAGGGATAAAGCGCTTGAAGCGCTCGTCAAGAACGAGCTGGATTCATGGTGGAAGGGGCCCCTCGATCTCGAGTATGTTTCCGGCCTGAGTTTCCGACAGATGAAGGAACTCGTCGCCCATGTTTCTTCCGATACGATTCTTGTGCCACTCGGCCTGAACCGGGACCAGGATGGAGCCAACTTCTATGCACCCGACATGATTCGGCTGCTATCTGAATCCGCCCATGTTCCCATGTACTGCTTGTCGGATACCTACGTGGGCGCCGGGGCTGTGGGAGGGTCTGTAATGAGTTACCGGCGGATGGGAGAGATGGCGGGAAAGGCGGGAATAGATCTTCTGAATGGGAAAAAACCCCGGGACAACGTGAAGAATCCAATCGTGCCCAATTACTATCTGTTCGACGGACGGCAGTTGCGTCGTTGGGGTTTTTCCGAGCGCAACCTGCCTCCAGGAAGCGAGATTCTATATAGGATACCCTCGGCTTGGGAGAGCTATCGTGCGTACATTGTGACCGCAGCCGGTCTTATCCTGCTGCTGACCTTGTTGGTAACCCTTCTCCTGTTTGAGCGCTCTCTCCGCAAAAAAACGGCAGGGTCACTGCGCGAGCTCAGCGGTCGCCTGATCAATGCACAAGAAGAAGAGCGCAGCAGAATTGCGCGTGACCTGCACGATGATATGAATCAAAAGTTGGGACTGCTGGCTTTGGGGTTGTCACAACTCTCCCTGAAGCTACCTGCTGGGGAGGCAAGGCATGAAATCCAGGAGCTATGGGAACAGACATGCGGCCTCTCTCAAGATGTTCATCGGCTTTCGCATGAATTGCATCCCGCGACGCTGGAGCAACTGGGACTGGTGGCGGCAGCGCGCGCCCTTTGCGCTGAGTTTTCAAAAAAACAGGGAGTGGCAGTCTACTTCACAGAAAATGATGTCCCTTCACGGCTGCCCGAGCATCTGTCCCTCTGCCTGTACAGGATTTTGCAGGAGAGCCTGCAGAACATTGCCAAACACAGCGAAGCGAGCGTTGTAAAAGTGGAACTGGATCGAGGTCTCGACGGAGTCCAGCTCAGGGTGGAGGATGACGGTATCGGGTTCGATCCGGAAAACCACGGCCAGGGCGGCCTGGGACTCCTAAGCATGCGGGAACGCCTGCGTCTGGTTGGGGGTAGCATACGCATCGACTCAGCGCCCTCGCAAGGCACCAAGGTAAATGTCTGGGCTCCGATTAACGTTGTCGAATCGCCTGGAAATGTATCCGCATCGGATCAGCCGCAATCGTCGAATGAGCCCAACATGGGAGCTAGCCATGAGCCGCGCACAGGTACTTTTGGCCGATGATCGCACATCTTCGCGGATGGTCTGGCTATTGACCGAAACCATAGCTTTTGTTTGAAGCGGCTCGTAAGACATGGCTTTCTCAAGGCAGCTGGGGGTTACCAGATGCTATCTCTTCGGGCCTGCACCATCCATGGAGGTATCGTTGCCGTACGCCGGACACAACTCGTGGCTGAATTCGTGGCCAACGGCTACGGCTACAATTCTTGGGGTCCAGCTGGTCCTATTGCTTCTTGCGGCGGGGATAGCGAGCGTGAACGCAGTCCGGAGCAGGCGGGCTATCCGACTGTTCTGGGCGTTCCTCGCAGCCGGGCTTGGCTTGTGGGCCCTGAATTTGTGGTTCTGGATCTACTATGTCGTGTGGTCGCGAGCCGGCATAACTGACCTCTCCAGGAGTAATCCACCGCTGTTTCTGCATGTTGTTCTGATAATGGCGGCCATATCCGTACGCCCACACTTGAAACGGCCAAGGGAGAAGCCCTATCGGGCAACGGTCGACTTTCTTCTCTTACTCTTCTTTTGGGTCTTCATTTACGCCTATCTTCAGCTTCCATACCATCACACGAACACGAACTCGCAACTGGGTCGTTACATCATTTTGTACTCTGTCCCGAATGTTGTCCTCCTTGTATTTATCGGTTTGCTGATCTCGCGAGCGCATTCTCAGTGGAAGTCAATCTACTGGCATTTGTTCGGTGCATCAGCTCTGTATGCCTTGGGTTCGCTCGGCTCGAACCTCGATATGATCTTCCATGGGTACCACGCGGGCTTCTACGAAGCACCGCTTATCGCCTCCGAGTGTTGGTTCGTCTGGATGACCTCACAAGGGCGGAGGTTGGCGCCCGAGCTTGAGCAGACATTGCAGCCAGATACCGGTCGGACGAGGTATGTTTCACTTCTGGCGATGCTGGCGGTAGTCGCCATCCCAGCGGTGGGCTTGTGGGAGTCGGTTCGGGCAGGCGAGCCAGCGCAAGTACGCACGTTTCGCTTGCTGATCGTGCTCGGTTCGGTCTTACTCTTATCCCTATCCGCGCTCGTCAAGGAGTACCTTGCGTACCACGACTTGGCGGCGGACCTGTCCACTGCCGTTTGGCAAAGAACACAGGTGGAGGAGGAAAGGTTGAAACTCAGCGGTCGTCTGATCAATGCGCAGGAAGAAGAGCGCAGCCGAATCGCGCGTGATCTGCACGATGATATGAATCAGAGATTGGGACTGCTGGCTTTTGGCTTGTCGCAACTCTCTGGGAAACTACCTGCGGGGGAGGCGAAGCGTGAAACCGAGGAACTATGGCAACAGACAAGCGGCCTCTCTCAAGATGTTCATCGGCTTTCGCATGAGTTGCATCCCGCGACGTTGGAGCAACTGGGACTGGTGGCGGCGGCGCGCGCCCTTTGCGCTGAGTTTTCAAAAAAGCAGGGAGTGGCAGTCTACTTCACAGAACATGATGTCCCTCCACATTTGCCCGAGCATGTGCCCCTCTGCCTGTACAGGATTTTGCAGGAGAGTCTGCAGAACATTGCCAAACATAGCGAAGCGAGCGTTGTAAAAGTGGAACTGGATCGAGGTCTCGACGGAGTCCATCTCACGGTGGAGGATAACGGTATCGGGTTCGATCCGGCAAACCACGGCCAGGGCGGCCTGGGACTCCTAAGCATGCGGGAACGCCTGCGTCTGGTTGGGGGTAGCATACGCATCGACTCAGCGCCCTCGCAAGGCACCAGGGTAAAGGTCTTGGCTCCGATTAGGTTTGCCGAATCGCCTGGAAATGTACCCGCACCGGATCAGCCGCAATCGTCGAATGAGCCCAACATTGGCGCTAGCCATGAGCCGCGCACAGGTACTTTTGCCGGATGACCACAGCATCTTAATGGATGCTCTGGCTGTTGACCGAAACCATACCCTTTGCGTGAGGTGGCGGGTAAGACATGGCTTTCTGGGCTTTAGGCTTGCCGGCTGGGGGTTTCTCGCGAACGGGGCGGTTCGTAGGTGTCGTGCCGATTGGGTCGATTGCTGCGGTCTTCGAACCCGACTGTTGATAATGGATGACTGCGGTAGTGAGCGTCATGGAAAGGGCCACGCCCGAAAGGGCTACGCCGACCACAATCAGTACGGTGAGAATCATCCTGGTCATATGTTTCTCCTTCACAGAGAGTCAAGCGGGATCATCGGCTAAATTGCGCCCTGTGGGGAACTGTGGGTACCCCGAGTTTCGAGGACTAAATTCACCAGATGCGGTTGGCTCGAGTTCCGGGCGAACCAATCCCGAGGCTCAAACGTGCAAATCGGCGAGGGGAGGAGAGACAAAGCGCCGGCCCGCGAGTGCTGCTTCGATGGCTAGAGGTAGATCGGAGGCCAAACGGTGCTTCAGTACATAACCGAGGGCGCCGATGGCCATGGCGGCATACAGAAATGCGGGGTCGCGCTGATGGGTCAGGAACACGACCCTTGTCTTCGACCCCAGGTCACGTACCCGGCTGCCGGCTGCCAGACCACTCATGCGCGGCATGGAGATATCGACGACCGCCACATCTGGCCTGAGCTTTTCGATAGCCTCCACCAGGGACTGACCGTCACCCACAGCTCCGACGACGTCGTAATCGGTTTCCAGAAACGATGCGACTGCAGCTACGGTGGCCTTGTGATCGTCCGCCAGTACGATGCGCGAACGCGGGAACGAGCTCCCCTTCATGAGAAGTAAATTTATCGAAAGTGGGGACCTCATGCGACTGTGGGTTTCCCGAGTATTTCGAGGAAAGATGACGAGGCAGGCAAAATTTCACATGGGACCCAGACCCTGCTTCACGGCATAGCGGACGAGATCCGCATTGGTCTTCAGGTCTAAGACTTCCATCAGGCGCTGCTTGTGGAATTCTACCGTGCGCGTGCTCACGTTCAGGATGCTTGCGACCTCTTTCATTGATTTGCCCTCTGCCAGAAGCTGCAGTACTTCTCGTTGGCGCAAGGTCAGTCCCACACGTCCTGTACCGCGGGCGGGATCCGACATGCTGGAGAGCATTCCTTCCGCGATCAAAGGAGACACATAGGTACGGCCTTTCATCGCCTCGCGGATTGCGGTTATTAGTTCCGTCGCCGCCGAATTCTTAAGCAGGTATCCGGAGGCCTTCTGGCGGAAAGCTTCGGCGGCAAGGTTGGCGTCCTGATTCTGGGTGAGAAAGATGAGCTTTGTCTCCGGGCGAAGTGCCTTTATCTGCTGGCCGGCGTCGAGTCCGTTGAGCAATGGCATTCCGATATCGAGAACGACAACATCGGGCCTGAGATCGGGCGCTCGTAGCACCAACGCCCGACCATCGGTCACGGTGCCAACAACCTCGAACTCCGGCTCCAACAGTTTCGCCAGCGCGTCCAGGAAGATGGTGTGATCATCAGCCAAAAGTACCCGTGTGCGGCTCATCGTTTTCTCCCCGCCCTGGCTTGGCAGACGATTTAAATTTTCGTTCTGCCCCACCGTAGACTACGGGCGGTTTCCATGGCGGGCCCTAGGCGGCGTGCGAGAGCGGCAAAAGGTGAACGGGAGGAGTCGGACGTCGCAACCCCATAATGTTCGCCGCGAAAGAGTGCCCATGATACACCGGGATTGTATTGAATAACAATGGGAAGAGGGAGAGGATGAGAGCCTGATTCCTTTCCTCCGAAGAAACTCCCTCGACTCCATTGCGGTGGTGTCGCGGACTTATCGCCGTTCACCCGTAAACATTCCTGCCGCGACTGCGGCTTTCCCTAGTTCCATTCTGCGTCTCGCGGCGTCATAGTCCTTCACGCGGCCGACATTTGGTTTCGGTCGAGTTCAAACATCCTCAACATCCCGATCGGATCCCTGCTGCTAAGTGGCTCAGCATGGATCTGTAAAGCGCTTATTCGCGAGCAGCAGTCCGCGCACTGTAGGAGCCCAACAACCCCTGCGGGTATCCACGGCGGAGACCATCTTTTAAGGAGAGATACATGGCGTTGAACTTGATTGACCTCGCAAAGGACTACCTTACCCCGGATGTTCTGTCTAAGATGTCCTCCCTGGTCGAAGAACCGTCCGTCGCAACGCAAAAGGCAGTGGGAGCGATTGTTCCCAGCCTGGCCGGCATCGCCTGCAACCAGGCCTCCAGCCCGGGAGGAGCCTCGAAGATCTTGGGCCTGCTCAACAGCAGCGGACTAGATTCAGGTGTGCTCAGCAATTTCTCTGGAGCTTTGAACGGAGGGAGCGCGACAGAAGGCTTGCTGAAGACTGGCTCCAATCTGCTCAACGGATTGCTCGGCGATAAGGTGGGCGCGGTTGCCAACGTGATCGCCAGTTTTTCAGGCATCCAGGTCTCCTCAGCAACCAAGTTACTGGGCCTGGCAGCCCCACTGTTATTCGGATTGTTGGGCCAGCATGTGGCTGCGGGTGGAGTAAGCGCGGCGAGTCTACCCGCTCTGCTAGCCAGCCACCGCGATACGATTCAACAATTCGCGCCCGCTGGCCTGGCCGGTGCTTTGGGCTTGAGCAGCAATGCCAACCTTTGCGGCGCCGCTCCGGTTTCTCCGGTGGCTATCTCGGTGACGAAGGAGGGGTTTCCGATATGGAAATGGCTGCTCCCCTTATTGGCGATCCTCGCTTTGCTTCTGTTTCTCGGGATACGTTCCTGCAATGCGCCACACGGGCCAAAACTCTTGAGCATTACGCTGCCGTGCGGCACCGTACTCTCAGTCGAGGAAGGTAGCTTCAACTACAACCTCGCAACCTTCCTGATGAAGGCATCTGACTCCGAATTGCCGAAAACATTTGTCTTCGATCACCTGAACTTCGATTCTGCTACCACTAATCTGACACCCGAATCGAACCCCACGGTGACGAACCTGGTCGCGATCCTGAAGTGCTACCCGAGTATGCAGGTTGAGCTGGATGGGTACACCGACAGCACGGGAGATGCGACCGCGAACAAGCAGCTCTCGGTCAATCGCGCCAATGCAATTCGCGATCTGCTGGTCCAGGGTGGCGTGGATACTGCTCGTGTCACAACAGCAGGTTTCGGCGCGGATAAACCCATCGCCTCCAACGATTCCGAAGAGGGACGTGCCAAGAACCGGCGTACCGAATTGGTTGTCGTAAAGAAATAGTCCCAGCGATGATGCGATAGCGAGATGAAAGTCGATAGTCTTCCAGATTCACAACTAAACGGAGATACACAATGACTACAGTAGCTTGCGCGACAGTTGGGACAGTCAGTATAGGTGAACGATTTCAGCACAACAGAGAGCATGTTCGATGCAACCGCTGCGAACTGACGCAATATCAAGCCGAGCTTTGCCGCCGATGCAAGAAGCCCTTGCCGAAGCCCCCGTTGCCTATCGTCATGGCGGAAATCTCTCTCTCTGATGAGGTGGATGGAAGCCTTTTCAGCCGTGCGATTCAGCTCATTCGCGGGAACCAGCTCAGTTCAGTGGCCGAACTCGAGCGAAAAGCGATCGCCCACGCGCATGCAGAAGCGGACAAAGCCATTGAAGCCGCCGGCCGCCAGGATATGGGGAGGACCATGCTTTATCAAGAACTGGCCGAGATATTCGGGAGGCAGGCCAGTGCGCTCAGACGAGAGCTGGCCCGGGCAAGAGAAGAAGCCGAGACATGGGAGGCTCAATATTCGCGCTATGTCTCGGCACGTGAAGGGAGACGGTTTCAGTCGTAGCCCCCGATTGGTGATCGACTGTCAGCCGCAGATTCCAGACATCTTCCCTGTAACGAACTGTTAAAGGAAAGGAGAACGCAAGTGACTCAGTATCAACTTCTCACTGCTTGCACGATGAGCACGTCAGTAATCTGCGGTCGCTCTGACCGTAGACCGAGAGTTTTTGTCGTAGATAATGAGCACGTCATTGCCCACACCTTAGCCATCATCCTTCGTCGGGCAGGATATGACGCATACCCGTTTTATGGGGCAAAATCTGCGTTGGAAGCGGCGCAGTCTGTCGCGCCCGATCTGTTGCTCACCGATGTCGTTACGCCCGATCTTGATGGTATTGAATTGGCATGCAGGATAACGGATCACTGCCCGGCCTGTAAGGTGCTTCTTTTTTCAGGACATGCCACAACCGCGAGCCTCCTAAAGGACGAGCGTGCGGCGGGTCGCAGCTTCGAAATTCTGCCCACGCCTCTCCATCCAAATGATCTATTAACGAGGGTCGCATTTCGCTTCAAACGCAGGCCGCGTGAGGTAGTGAGTTTCCGTCGAGGAATGCGGGAGTGCGCCCTTCCCCAACCGCCTCAGGCCTGTAATTCGGTTGCAGTAAAACAGGCGGACAGTTCTACTTTTCTGCCGGAATGTCTCGATTAGCGTTGTTCTGTTGCCTTCAGCTCGGAAATGTTTTCTGCCATCTAAACCGAGAGGGATGACAGATCAGCTCCAGTTTAACTTTAGAGCGCAATCCATAACTTCTCTCAATCTAGGAACACGGAGACAACAAATGAACTTCACAACAATCATCCTTCAGCTCATCAGTGGGGGAGTCGGTGGAAACATTGCCGCCGCTCTCTTAAAGAAGTTAAACCTCGGCCCCGTCGGTAACTCTATCGCGGGCATCGTTGGCGGACTGATCACAGGGCAAATCTTGAGAATGTTAAGCTCGGGTGCTGTTGCGGCGACGGCTGCCTCGGCAGCGTCGACGAGTGGGATGGATTTGACTTCTATCCTGTCTAACGTGGGCGGCGCCGGCATTGGCGGAGCCGCAGTGATGGCCATCGTCGGGTTGATTAAGACGCAAATGTCCAAGTCTTCCTATTGAAAGAACGAAGAGCGAGGAGAGCGTCTAGACCGGCCGGATCATCCCGCGCTTTCGGCGCTCTTCGAACTTGCGTTTTGCGAATCGCCCTCACATTCCCAGTGGCAAACGCTGGGCTGCAAACCCACGGTACGGGGCCCTTTGTTAAACTTATTGCTGCGCACTGCGGCAGTTATCGCGAGGTAGTCTGGAGTACATTACGTTGGCGCAAAACCGACACTGGAAGATCTGTTGCCGCAAAGGCACGTAGAACCGGCCCCGCGCTTTCCGCGACCCACACAAACACCGTAGCCGCCTGGCGCCCAAGCGGGAGTTGTACCAATGCGGTCGTGGGTAAAAGGAAAATCAGCTATGCATGTAAATGTCTCCGCCCAAATCGCTCCTCCCATGGGTTCTGCACCACAAAGACTTCCATTCAGAACTCGAGCAGTTCGCTTCAAAGTCGAATCCGTGGATGGACGCCTACTGCTCATTCACCGGGAAGGGAAAGTCCATATTGATGATTTTATTGAGGTCCTGAGCCGTTCCCAGCAAGGCGGCGAGGCTGAGAAAAGCATCAGTCTATTCCAGACTAAGCTAAGCACCTGTGCGCCCGCTAAGCTCACTGGTATCGATGTGGATGAAGACACCATTGAATGTCTAAGGCAATTGATCATCATTCGGTGAAGTGTTGTATCGTCTTTTTTGTTAGGAAGAACAGTCGGCTTGCCAGCCGTGAGAACCATTTAAACTGATTAGTCCTGCCCGGGACGTGCAGCCCTCTGGAACCAGGGATAGCAGCCAATCAGCGCGATGAGTGCCCCCAAACGACAGGTTGCTTCCATTTCCATCACCCGCAGTGATGTCATGGCCAATTGGAACATTGAATACATTGAGACCCTTCGCTGCTGAGCTGATTCCTTCTCCGACGAATCATTCTGCAACAGTCAGACTCACCGCTTGGTCGCCGGAATAACGAGGATCCTCAATTCATACGCTGTAATTGTTCCTCCGCATTATTCGAAGCTCCATTGTTCGAATGTTAATTTTCGAGCGGGCCCGTTATCGCTCATGTCTTGAGTTACTCCAACCGTCTTGTCGCAACATTCTGCAACTCAGCCACTTAGTGGCTGCTTTTTGTACATTTGCCTCTGCATTCAGGACACCGTAACCATTTCATACTTGGTTAACAGCATCAGCGGCAACTACCAAATGGCTTGACACCGCTCAGAGCTGAAGCGCACGATGCCTTTAGTTAGAGAACGTCCGCACAGTTACTGCGTATCCGGTAGTTCATTCTGCTGTTACCGCAATCTAAAACACTTCGCTAAAAGGCTGATGCGTGTGCCTGAAGTCGGGCTCAGGGCCAAAGAATCGACCTCACTCATTAGGAGATTTCCATGTCCGATACACTTTTCGCTTCTTTCTCTCCCACTCTCAAGCGCACCACGCTTGAAACTATCTCTCGACAACTGGGTGAATCCGAACAAGCTGTCTCGCGAGGATTCGCGTTGTCCACGACCGCCGTCTTCGGCGAGCTTACGCGCAAGACGGGCGATGCGGATGCAATGCGCGAGATAATTGACCTGGCATCCAAGACACCTGCGAACGTTCTGTCGACGCCCTTGAGCGCCGTCCAACTTACTAACCCCAACTCGATCTCCGGAGGAAAGCGGCTTTTGTCGTCCCTCTCGGGAGGCGGAGTGGATGCGATTCTCAATTCGGTGAGTCGCGAGTCAGGTTTGCGAACCGGCTCCGCCTCGACTGTGCTGACTCTGGCGGCGCAATCCGTGCTGAGCTTTATCGGAACGCATGTTCGCGATCACGGGATGACCGCCAACACGCTAGGTTCTTTTCTGCAAAACGAGGGTTTAAACCGCCCGGGCCCCTTGGACGCGGGGTTCTCCGAGCCGTTCAGAACAACCTCAGCGGATGTGCGCGGCTCGAGTCCCGTAATTGCTCAGACGATTGAGACAAATCCGGTGATTGCTCAGACAGTGAAGAAGGAGCGATCGCTTCTCGCCTGGCTCGTGCCTCTGGCGCTCCTCCTGCTGGGCCTGTTCTGGTTTTTCTCCCAGCCGCATCGCCCACCGGTAGCCGAAACGCCGGCGCCAGCGCCAGCTCCCGTCGCGATAACACCGCCTGCAATAGCAACGCCCGACCTGGGAAACTTTGTGTCACGCCAGTTAGTGGACGGCACAACACTCAACATTCCGGAACGTGGTGTCGAGGGCAGGCTGCTGGCGTTTATCCAGAATTCGAACCTCTCTCCCGACAAGACCACCTGGTTCGACTTTGACAGGCTGCTGTTTAACACCGGATCGGCGACTCTACAACCGCAGTCCGGAGAACAACTACATAACATCGCGGCAATTTTGAAGGCGTATCCCCATGTTCATCTGAAGATCGGCGGCTTCACGGACAATGTAGGTTCCGCTGACCAGAACATGAAGCTTTCTCAAGCGAGGGCCACCAACGTGATGGACGAGCTAGTGCACCTGGGCGTTGCCCCGGCGCGCCTTACTGCTCAAGGATACGGTGAGGAACATCCGGTGGGCGACAATTCGACAGCCGCTGGGCGCTCCTTGAACCGTCGTATCTCGATGTTGGTCACGCAAAAGTAAGTTAGCATACTTCTCCCAACCAGCCTGGAGGCACTGCATGGTTGACACTTCTACAGACAGTACAGATACGGTCGTGGAAACCCCCTCTGTGGAGCTCCTGGCCGGTGATGTCCGCGAGACCGTGATTCCACTCTTCGAAGAGGAGCTCTCGGTTTCAAAGCGAGTAGTCCCGACAGGCCGCGTGCAGGTGACCAGGGTCACGCATAGCCATGAGCGGCTTGTTGACGAACTACTCTCCCGTGAGCAAGTCGAGGTCGAACGAGTTGCGATCGACAAACCTATCGATGGAATGCCGTCCGTGCGTGAAGAAGGAGACAGCATCATCGTGCCTGTGGTTGAGGAAGTGCTGAGAATTGAACGGCTGCTGATATTGAAAGAGGAGGTGCGGATTCGACGTGTTAAGGGCACAGAGAGATACCAGGAACGAGTAACCCTTCGCAAGCAGGAGGCAGTCGTCAATCGACTGTCAATGGACGAAACAACAGCCGAGCAGGCTTACCGCGGAAAAGTTTCCGACGTAAAGGAGAATTCATGAGCTACGAAAAAATCGTCACCTTGTTCGACACGGCACAACATGCCGAGGTCGCCAAGAGCAACCTTGCAAAAGCAGGCTTTTCTACAAACGACATCAGCATGGTCAGCACGGAAGGATTGCCAAAGAGCGCAAGCGCGCTACGGGAGCCAGGGCTCTGGCACCGGCTCTTCGGCAGCGACATCGAGCAACACGAAGCGGAAGTGTATGGCAAGGCAGTAGAGACTGGTGGAGTTGTGCTCACCTTGCGAGCAGCTGACGCCGATGTACCTAAGGCGATGGGAATTTTAAACCAGCACAACATCGTGGATGTGCAAGACCGGGCTGTAGCGGCCGGTGTTCTTCCCAAAGCCGAGGCTGTACCAGCCGCTGCTGTTGTCGCGGCCGCGATACCGGCGAAGCCACTCATCACGGATGTGAGCAAAGACCAAGTCCTTCGGCTGGCCGAAGAACAGCTGAACGTAGGTAAGAAGCTGGTCGAGCAGGGCACAACGCGAATTCGCCGCTTCGTAACAGAGAAGCCCGTCGAAGCAAATGTAACCTTGCACGAGGAACACGCTCAGGTCGTGCGCCGCGCGGTTTCCGATCCCTCTTACGTGCAGGATATCGACTGGTCCGACACGACGGTCGAGGTGCTCGAGACTGCCGAACAGGCTGTGGTGAGCAAATCCTCGCACATTGCGGAGGAAGTCGTTGTGGGCAAAACAGGTTCGGATCACGTCGAAACGATCAAGGATACCGTGCGCCGCCAGCAAGTGGAAGTGGAACGTATCCCAACTCCGGATGTCCGAAAACAGGGTTAGCATGCGTCTCTTTGTCCGGCGTGCACCCGCACTCCGGACATTGTGATGTTCGCGCTTCACAAGCATATGAGTATTCACTTCCGGCAATAAAGAACTTCAGTCTGCCTCTGCCCTTCCAACTCAGGCGCTGAAACGCAAGTCAACTCGGATGCCCATCTCACCAGGAGCAGATCGTGGCCGCATCACCCGAGCCTTTGACACAACCAGCACGTACCGCCGCAGAGCGCCTCTCCGTTTCACTCCGGGCAGCATGGGAGGACCTCAGCGAGTGCACTGGCGAAATCTCTGGAGCTTCCGCGGCAGTTCAGCGCGCGCCCAGCGCGCCTCGCAGCCTAATAGCAATCCGCGACTGGTATCAAGAGACCACGCGGATACTACTCACGGAGCCTGTAAAAAAGTTCCTGCGGCTTCAGCCCATGCGGCGGACGCTGGGCGCAATGCGTGCCTGCGATCAGGAGATCGCTGCCGCCGCTGTCCACGCCCGAAAGCGGACGGATGCGCATTTCCAGCGGCTGCTGGCTCTGACCGCGCTCGATCTGTGTGAGCCATGGCGCATTTGGCGTGGAGCGGATCATCCGGCGGAATGGCGTGCGTGGCAGCGGCGCCGCGAGCGGCGCGACAAGCAAGCATCGGCGCTGTTGAGCCGTTACGCCCTATGGGCGCAGCGCGCCTGGTCGGCAAACGCAACGGACCAGGCGAAAACAACGAATGCCGGAAACGATGCATGGTGGCGGCAGGATCGGGCTCTGACTGCAACACTCGAGGCCGAAGTCGCTCTGCGCGACCTGATGCTCGCCTGGTTCGACGGGGTGCACGCGTTTACGAACGACGTACAGCGAGAGCGCGAAGATCTCCGGTCTTATACCACCGCAACTCTCACATGGCTTGAGCAGGGGTCGCAGTCAGGCGCGGTTGCCGCCGAGAGCTTGGGACTGATCACACCGGAGGAGCGCCTTCGCGGCTGGGCTCTCCCGGTGGAGTCCGAAACCCCGCGCCGGCTACCGGAGCGAGTCGAACTCCTGGCTGGCGGTAGAAGGGGTCTGCGGCTGCGCACCATAGCAACGCGCACATCATTTCTGAAGACATTTGACACATATGCCCGCACACCGATGCGCGCGATTGTGGAGCACACCTGGCAGAAAAGCGCTGTCTCTCTCCGCGGCGTAGAGCAGGCAAAGGAGATGATTGCCTACTGGAGCGAGGCTTCATCGAGTCGTGCCAGCGAATCATTAGACCTTATGGCTGACGCGCGTCATAACGCAATCGCTGCTCTCACTGAGCAAGTGCGGGTTCCCAGCCAAACTGAACAGCTGGATGCGGAGCTGGTCGACGCATTTTGGACCTGGCACAAGAAAGGGTCCGTCGCCACCGAAGCCAACTTCTACGGGTGGATTGCTTTGCTGGAGCGGCCTCATGGGTGGGCATTCCTTGACACATCGATCGACGCGACCCGGTTGAAAACCAAGTCGGCCTTACACAACGCGGGGCGATGGATGTCAGGACGCTTCGACCGCACGATGGAATCCATCGGTGGCAGGGTCCCCTCGCACCCTGCGCTGCCACCGGTCGTTCGTCGAACCACTCTGCGAGACACGCTCTCGCTGCCCGCGACGAAAAGCGACCTTCCCGCCCTCTACCGTCTGCTCTTTCGCTTGGCTCCGGTGGAAGACCGGCGTTTTCTGGTCGGCCGAAATCAGGAGCTGGCCGGCCTTGACCAGGCTGTCGGGGATTGGGTAACGGGAAGATTCGCTGCCTGCCTGTTGATAGGTGCTCGAGGCAGTGGAAAGAGCAGTCTGTTGAACTGCGCCGTACGAGAAATCTTTGCGGGTCAGCCATGCATCCGCGGAGAATTTCACGAGCGCATTTTGAGCCCGGCGAAACTGGATGCCTTTCTACGCAAACTTCTCAACTTGAGAGAAGACGCGGATCTGGAGACAGCGTTTCGGGCGGAACGCCGCGTCCTTATCCTTGAAGAGGCGGAAAGGACCTACTTGAGAAAAGTGGGCGGTTTCGCCGCTGCGCATTACCTGACCGATCTCATCCACCGCACTGCCTCTACTACGCTCTGGATCATCGTGATGAACGACAGATCGTTCCGTGTGCTCGACGCGGGAACCCATCTGCACCGCGTATTTTCCCATCGCATCAACGCAATGAATGTCTCCCGCACAGACCTTGAGAACGCAATTCTGGAGCGGCACCGTCTCTCCGGCTTGCGGCTCGAGTTTGCGCCACCACCGGCCGGCGATCCGAGAGTTAACCGCGCGAAACGATGGCTGGGCCTCGAGGAATCTTCTCAGAAGCTGTTTTTTGACTCTCTCTTTCAACAATCCGAGGGGATTTTCCGCTCGGCATTTCAATTGTGGCTTAGCTCGATTGAGCGCGTGGAAGGAGAGACGCTCAAAATCCGCCAGCCCCTCGATCCGGCGTTCAGCCGCTTCCGCAGCGAACTCGCTCAGGAAGACAAATTCACGTTGCTCGTGATTCAGGAGCATGGTTCGCTGACTGCGGATGAACTGGCCGAAGTTCTTTGCGAGAAACGTGACCATAGCAGTAGCCGGCTGGAACGCCTGTCGGCGCTGGGCCTGATTGAACCCGACCCGGACCATCCTGGACTCAGAGTGCACCCTGAGGCGCAGCGGTTCGTAAATGACTTATTGCGGCGGACCAACTTGACTTAGACCCGCCAGTATTCATCACCCCAAAGGAGGTCGAACAGTGCCCAGCGAATCACACGGCTTTATTCCATCAACAGCAGGAGCCGAATCGAGTGTACTGCGCTACTTCAGCCCCGGGAAAGTTCTATTCGTCGCTATATTGGTCACCGGCACCTGGATGCTCCTGAAGTGGGTGCGTGGATTTCTCGATGGACTGGAAAAACACAACCCGCGGCTTCGCTTCATGCTTCGCCAGGTGGAGCCGCCCCTTCGCATTGCGATCTGGTTCGGCGCACTCCTGCTATCGGCAGAGATTCTCGCGCCTTCGAAGGATGCCTTTCTCGCGGCCTTAGGATCGGCTGCCCTCGCTATTGGTTTAGGGTTGCAGGACCTGATCAAGAACCTGATAGGGGGCATGGTGATAGTGGTGGACCGCCCGTTCCAAACTGGTGATCGCATCAAGCTCGCGGAGGCGTATGGCGAAGTGAAGCAGATCGGACTACGGAGCACAAAAGTGTATACGGACAAGGGAATGCTGGTGACCATTCCAAACTCTGACGTGCTTACCAAGCTTACATTCAA
>CAZSUK010000722.1:0-12264 GCA_964609355.1 uncultured Acidobacteriaceae bacterium
CAACGAGGAATCAATGCAGCAGCAGACTTAGTATGCTTAGTCTGCTTAGTTCGCACATTTCTACAAGAGCGTCCGTGATGAGGGGAAGACCAGCAAGCCTTACCTGAAGAAGACTTCTAGCGCTTATAGCTCTTTTAGCGCACTTTTGTCGGAATACTGACAAGGGCGGAAGGTTATACTCCTGGCGGACGCACATCCGGAAAACGCTAATAAGCCTCTCCTGCTTCTTGCGTTTGGCAAGCGGAGCATCGATCCAGATGTTACGGAAAGACATCAGCGCGTCGAGATCGATCTTGTCGGGGAATTTGTCCCTGTGGGTTACGTGGGCGAAACAAAGATCCCTGCCGACACCCCCGTTCCCGACACCCCCGTTCCCGAATCTCTGGTTCCCGAATCTCTGGACTGCAAGCTTCTGTCGTGAGTTGAGCGATCTGATCGCAGCTTGTAGGCATTTGCCATGCTAGTCTACAACGATCGTGGCTTGCCGGCGTCAGACCGGACATTTCACTGAGAGGTAGTTTGTATGGCAGGACAGAGCGTCGACCGCCGCTTGGTACTTCGTTATATGGGTCTTGCTTCCGCAGCAGCATCGTTCCCCGGTTTCCACCGATGGGCGTTTGCCTTTGCGCAACATCCCACCCCAGCCGAATCTCCTCGGGAAGGACCGAAGATCTACCAGTCAGTCTTTTTTTCGCCGGCGCAATTCGCGATGGTAGAGCGCCTTGCAGACATGATCTTGCCAGCGGATGAAACGCCCGGCGCGAAGGAGGCCGGCGTCGCTGAATTTATCGATTTCATGTTGGCAAAGCGAGCCGCGGTCATATCGCGCGAAGAGATGCGAACCACTCAAGACAAACTTTCTGCAGGCAGTCAGATGCAGGTACGCTTCGTCACCGGCCTTGGATGGCTCGACGCGCAAAGCAAGTATCAGTTCGGAGTAGAGTTTCTCCAGGCTTCTACGGAACAGCAGAATGATCTTCTTGAAGAACTGGCTTTGCCGGCGAAGTATAAGCCCCAGACTGCGGAGGGCCGCGAATTCTTCCAGCTTATGCGTGACTACACCGTCGCGGGATATTACACGACCCGGATTGGTCTGGAGAGCCTTGGTTACCCAGGTCTGCGGATGTTTTGGGACAAGATGCCAGGCTGTAGCCACGCTGATGATCCGGAGCACGCACATTTAGTGGTTTCCGGCAGTGCCAACGTTGCGCAGCTCGAGCAGGCGAACTAGAGGAGAAAACATGGCGGGGACACAGGTATACGACGCAATTGTGGTGGGCACAGGGGCCGGCGGCGGCACTGCCATGAAGATTCTTTGTGAAGCTGGGCTAAAGGTGCTTGCCCTCAATTCAGGACCTCGCACCATCCCGGCCAAAGATTTTCGCCAGCATCGCCAGGTTTATGACCTCAAGTATCGCGGTTTCGGCGATCCGGAGATTCTTGCCCATTGTGCACACCAGGAACACTACACAGTGGAAGAAAGTGAGTTTGATGACGGCCCTCATTTATGGGAGCACGATGTGATTTACACCAATGCTCCGGGTACCGATTGGTATTGGAAGAGATGTAAGGGCACTGGTGGTAAGGCGAATTTCTGGGGCCGCTCCTCCGCCCGCTTTGGTGATATCGACTTCAAAGCGGCCAGTCTGGATGGGTTTGGAGAGGATTGGCCGGTCGATTACGCCGAAATTTCTCCGTGGTTTACGAAAGCCGAGCGCTATATGGGGGTGGCGAGCACGATTCAGAATCGGCCCAGCAATCCAGATGGCGAATACATCGCGCCCATGCCCTGGCGCTGCCTTGACTACATCCTGGAAAAGGCGGCGCAGAAGATCGGGGTGCCGTACCTGCCAGATCGCTGCGCTCAACTGACGGAATCGCACAACGGACGCCCTCGCTGCCATTATTGCGGAAATTGCAGCCAGGGGTGCGACTCAGGCTCATTCTTTTCACCTACCTGGTTCACCATCCCGGACGCAGAGAAAACAAAGAACCTTACTTTGTTGACCAATGCTCTTGTCCGAGGCGTGCTGGTGGATGAGAACGGTAAGGCAAAGGGCGTGGCCTACGTTGACCGCGAAACGCGGCAAGAGGTGGAAGTCCAGGGTAAGGTCGTCATTCTTGCTGCATCGTGCATCGAGACGGCGCATATCATGCTCAATTCGCGTTCACGGCAATGGCCTACCGGAATCGCTAACTCCAGTGGCCAACTGGGCCGCAATTTATGCGACCATCTTTACGGCAATCCGGGTTCCGGCTACCTGCCTCAGCTTGTCGGGCAACCGCCCACGCCGGATAATATTGCAGACTCCACCATTGTCTGGATGCCGCGCTGGCAAAACCTCACCAATCCCCACCAGGAAAAGTTCATCCGCGGGTACTCGGTATACCTTGGCGGGGGCTGTGATCGTTTTCCTTGGTATTACCGGCACCTTGAGGGTTTCGGTAGCCAATTCAAAAAAAATATCAAGCGCTATTACCCTTCACCCATTGGATCGTACATCCAGGCTCCCTCGCTCCCAAGTGCTACCAACTACGTAGATATCGATCCAGAGGTGCGAGATATGTTCGGTATTCCTGCCCTGCGTTTCCACTTCCAGTGGGGAGAGAACGAACTTCTCATGTGGGAACACTCCAAGCAAATGATGGCCGATCTGTTCAAGGCCGCCGGAGGGGAACTGTGGGATGTCGATACCGAGCCAAACCGTCCGGGCACCAGCCTGCATGAAACCGGCGTCTGCCGCTTTGGAAAGGATGCAAAAAACTCGGTTACCAACAAGTGGGCACAGACGCATGACGTCTCGAATCTCTACATCTGTGATGCGAGCATCTTTCCCAGCCAGACGGACAAAACCACGACGATGCCGATCATCGCGTTTACGATGCGGACCTGCGACTATATCCTGCAAAACTTCAGCAGCGGCTTACATGCGCGAGCGTGAAAGAGAGGCCCGGAAAGATGCGTAACCCCGGTTTCGATCTACTGCGACAACTTGGTTGCTGGTTGTCCGGGAGGACGCGCAGCTGAAGCGTAGACAGAGGTAGTGGCGCGCGGCACATAGCGAAACCTGCGATATAACCAAGAACGTCCGTTTCGGGATGGTGCGGAACTCGTGCGCATCGTCTGATGTACTTTCGTGATTGCCAAGGAGCGCTGCTTGAAATTGTTGGTGAAGTTCAACATTCTGCTGATCGTCGTTTTCGGCCTGGGCCTTTCCCTCATTGCTTACCAGGCGAGAAGTTTTTTACAGGAACAAGCGCAGGCTGAGGTGCTTCGCCAAGCCGGCCTGATGGCGGCCAGCGCTTTCGCCACTCGAAATTACACCGAGCACTACATCACTCCAGTCATCGAGAAAACTACGGAGCACACAACAACGTTCCTGCCGCAGGCAATCCCTTTTTTTGCATCCACCACCACCTTTGACCAGATCCGGCAAACCTATCCCGACTACACCTACAAGGAAGCGGCTCTGAACCCGACCAATCTCCGTGATCGCGCTACAGATTGGGAGGCAGATATGATTAATTTCTTCCGCAATTCCCCAAAGCAAACCGAGTTGGTGCGGTTGCGGGAGGCAGCTACCGGACCAACTCTTACACTGGCTCACCCGATTAAAGCGGAGAGCGGGTGCCTTCAGTGTCATAGCAGTCCAGGAGCAGCTCCCAAGGCGCTCATCAGGCACTACGGCTCGCAGAATGGATTCGGCTGGAACCTGGACGAGGTGGTTGGCGCCCAGATCATATCGATCCCCACCTCCGTCCCGATCAAGATGGCCCAGCAAGGACTAATGCGGTTACTGATCAACCTGTCCGTAATTTTCCTGGCGGCGATTCTGTTGATCGATATAGGGCTGTATTTCGTCGTGATCCGGCGGCTGGCCAAGATCTCCCATTACGCAGATCGCATCAGCCAGGGCGAGATGGATCTCGAGCAGCTACCGGTTCGGGGTAGTGATGAGGTTGCAGAAGTAACCCGCTCCTTTCACCGTATGCACACCAGTCTTAAGAAAGCACTCGATCTGCTCAATGGATGAGCCGGCAAAGATGGCTTACGCCGGTGGACGGGTAGCGAGAAATTTTTTTCGGTCGCCCTCTTTGTCGATCTGTTTGGAAGCTTCCAGGTAAAGCCGGTCGAGATCGGTGTACTGCTTCGCCAGGCGGCCTACGATGATCTTGGCAATGGGGCCGATGAATTTTGCCAGGTGCCTCACCAGCTGATCGACCGGAGGACTAAGGGGGCCGGTAATGGGCTGACTGCTAACCTTGCCCGTAGTCACGCTTCCCCAACTGGCCGGAGGAATGATCGTCGTTGTCCCGGCAAGGTCCGGCATATTCTGCGAGCGGAGCGCCTCAAGGAATTCGGCGGCAGTAGCGAAGCGTTTCGCCGGTTCCTTCTCCAGTGCCCTGGCGATGATGTCCGAGAGCCGAGCTGGAACGTCGGGCCGCAACTCGGCAAGAGGCGTTGGCGTTACGTTGAGGTGCGCCATCATTAACTCATAGGTGGTGCCGCCATTCAGTGGGGGGCGGCCGGCAATCACCTCGTACAGGGTCACGCCAAGCGAATAGATGTCAGAGTGCCGGGTTGCTTTTTCGCCGCGGATTTGTTCCGGCGACATGTGCAGCGGGGAACCGATCAGAGAACCGGCCTTGGTGAGTTCTACAGAACCCTGGGAGATGGCAATGCCGAAGTCCAGCACCTTGACCAGGTTGGCAGGAGAGACCATGATGTTTGCCGGCTTTATGTCACGGTGAACCACGCCTCGGTTATGCGCGTACTCGAGGGCGGCAAGCACTTGCATGGCAAAATCCATAAGCACCGACAGCGGAATAGGAGCATTCTGGCTGCGCGTGCGCAGATCCTCCCCTTCCACCAGCTCCATCACCATAATGAGCTGATCTTCGAAGTAGAAGGCGTTATGCAGGCTGGCGATGTTGGGATGATTCAGGCTGCCGAGTAGCTGGATCTCCCGGCGAAAGCGCTCCTTCATTTCCGGCGTGCCGGTTTGTTCCGGCAACATCACCTTCATCGCTTCAGCGCGTTGCGAGATCAGGTGCATCGCCTGGTAAACGGCTCCCAAGCCACCCCGGCCCAAAACCCGCACAATCTTGTACTCTCCGACTACCTGCCCAGCCTCAAACGCCATCGATTGATGATACTGCTAGCTCTCTCGCCGGTGACACTGGCTTTTGATCGGTCCTGGTTCCGGAAGGACGATTTGCAGTCGTGTACTTACTCAATGTTTACGATAGCCTCCATCGCGAATACCAATTCCGCTTGCACTAGACAAGGTTCCGCGCCGGCAACATGGCAGGACTCCACGGCGACCGGCTCTACCACTCTCGGGTCTCATGCTAGAATCGTTCCCGTTCCGGACGAAGAACTGAAAGTTTTCGGACCTGAGAGAAGAGCTGGGAATGTTCGACTTCAACACATTCATGGCCAAGGTCAAGCAGGATAATCCCTCGTTCAAGAGATTCACACAAACCAGCAGTCTCGACCCCTTGATCGCACAAGTGCGCGGACAGACTGTCTTCCCGGCGGCCAGCAAGGCCAGGGTCGAGCGGCTTATCGCCTTTATGCCCTTTCAAAAGCAGACGGAATATAAGCAAGCCTTGGCTTATCTTGCCGCCCAATTGGGAGTTCGGATTGGCGCGATCCCCTGCAACCCTGTTATGAAATTCACCCAGTTCAAGATCGCCAACAGCGGCTACAAGGGATACAACAACGCCGGCCAGCAGCGTTTTGTGATGTTGGACCCCGATACTCCAGGAAGTCCGGGGCCGCGCTCGTTCGTGCACGTGCACAAGATCACCTGGTCTTCGAGCAACGGCAACCCCGCTTCGTTGGCCACCGTACGAACGCGTGAGTATGTAAAGTTTCTTCAGGATACGCAGGCGCCGCCGTTCAACAAGATTCAGGATCCGGACCGCGAGTTCTATGCCCCGGGAACTGCGGGAACCACGGGAGCGACGGAAGGTACGGATGACCACACCACCAAGCTGCCGGCTTTGATCTGCTGCTTTCCGCGGCAGGCCGGCAGGCTCCAGGGCGAGCAGTGGTATCAGTATTCGGTCGACAACGGCGTCACCTGGAACAACATCGAGGGAGCCGCCTATCTGCTCGAAAAGAAGGTGGCGAAAGTAGGCATCGACTGGGTGTTCACATTCAAGAAAACTAACTGGGCGCCGCACAACACCAAGCCATTCCACTTCGAAGTGGAATATACGGTTGGGCCGCCGCCGGAATTCCTGCCGCGCGATATCACCGATGTTGCGCAGGGACTGAATCAAGATGCTGACATCAAACGCTGGGCCCGGCGGGTAGTCTCCACAGCTTGAACGTGACACAAAGAGAGGAACAGACACACATGCCAAGTTGGACCCTGGAAAAATTGTCGGCAAGATTCAGCCCGCTGAACACAACAGCAAACTTCGGGCACAATTTTCACGCGAACTACCTGATGAAGTATTCGACTGACGCCTTCGGCAAATTCGTGGAGACACCCAAGCTGGACTGGCACGAAAAGGTGATCAAGGCCGAACTTAACGACGGAGAATGGCACGAATACGAGCTGAACATGTACACCTTGAAGCCCAATAGCAAGACGCTCGAGATATGGAGCCGACGGTACATCGAAGCATATCTAAAGGCTTTTGGAAGGCCGACTTCCCCCGCAGTGTTGAAGGGCAGTTCGACCCTGTTAGACAAGTCCGGCATGCCCGTACCGGGTACGAGGCTGGAGAAGAACCTCTCGGATGGAGGGAAGCAAGCCGATGCCGTCCGCAGCTATCTGAAGCGGTACGGGGGAATTCTGTCCATCGAAGTTCATGATATTCCCTCGATTTCGCTCCCACTACAGGCGAACAGGCACACGGAGCGCCTGCTCATTTTCAACGTCGGCGTAGAGAACGGGGCACTGCGCCAGCAGGCCGAACAGTACCTGAATGTGGATGCAAATACGCCGCAAGCGAACTGGACGCAGCATTTCGCCTTGAACTGGGCGAAGAGCTGGAGTTCACGCGGACTAAGAAAAGTGCAGGCGCCGGGGAACCTGACGACGCCGGTGGCGCCGGTGTGGAAGAGCGGGGAGTGTTGGTGAAGCAGGGGTCACAGCGGCAACTGGGAAAGAGGGGGTGGGAGTTGGGTTGAGGCGGCCCATTATTACCTCCTGCGTGGTTTCAGTCTCTTTATAGCCGCGGTGTTGCTGCCTTCTGTCCGCCCCGGTTCCGGCGTAAACTCGAAGCCATCTCTCAAGGAGCCCGATCATGCCTCTACAAGTGTGTATGGGAGCAATGATGCAATGCAGCTTCGGGATGGCGCCGAGTTCGCTGGTGGTGCTTCCTACCAACAGGGTAATGACCAACCAGGTCCCGGACGCCAACATCATGGACCATATTCCAATGACGAATATCATGCCCTTCGGCATGTGTACGTCCCCCTCCAACCCAGTGGTGGCTGCAGCGACTGCGGCCGCCCTCGGTGTGCTCACTCCGATGCCCTGCATCCCGGCGACACCGGCCCCCTGGATCGCAGGTGCACCCACCGTGTTGCTGGGAAACTTTCCCTCGCTCGATAACGTCTCGCAACTGATGTGTATCTGGGGCGGAGTCATCACCTTCAATGATGCAGGGGAAGAGACGGTCGAAATCCCTTAGGCAAGACTGCAGGATCCGGAGCGATTTCCCATGCAAAAGGAACAGCTTCCTGTTAACTTTGCTGCGCCACTCAATCTCACTCCCATGAACCGACCAGCCACACTCTCCCTGGCGTTTGCGGCAGCAACCGACACCGGCTGCAAGAGGGCAAATAACCAGGATAGTTTTGGCTATAACACTGATCCACATCTCTACGTAGTCTGCGATGGTGTGGGCGGCGCCTTGGGCGGAGAAGTGGCCAGCAATACAGCGGTGCGTAATTTCATCGAATCCTTCGACGCACAAAGCGGGCCAACGCAGCAGCCGGAGTTGCCGATCGAGAGCAGATTGCTGTACTCCATCGAGCAGGCGAATCGCGCCGTGCGCGATCTTTCCGCGAGCGATCCTCGATTCAGTAATATGGGCACAACGCTGGTATGCGCCTGCATTGACGGAACTCGGGCTGTCATCGGGAACGTTGGTGATAGCCGAGCGTATTTGATCCGGGACGGTGTTTGCGTTCAGATTACCCACGATCACTCGCTCATCGCGGAACAACTGCAACACGGGCTGCTGACCCAAGAGCTGGCAGAAAAGTCCAGCCTGCAGTCGGTGATCACCCGGGCAATCGGCATGGCGGAGACTGTAGAGCCCGACCTTTTTGCCGCCACACTGCAAGCGGAAGATATGCTGCTATTGGCTTCGGACGGTCTTACCCGCTACCTGAAGCCCGCGGAGATAGCCGCAGTTGCATCAGCGGACCTTGAACTGCCGGTGATCTGCAAACAATTCGTGGAATGTGCCAAGCAGCGAGGCGGAGCAGACAATATCACCTGCATCGTGCTGCGCGCCACTTCAGGGGTGGACGGGCCGCCTTCGCTCACTTAGTAACGGATACACTGCAATTCCCTCCATATAGTCCCAGAGGCGCCAGCAGCGAAGCTCCCGGACCCGTAATCTCGAAGCGGACGACTTCGGGAGTACCGTCCGGCAGCAAAATTGGGCGCCCGGAGACCTGGAGCGGAAACGCGAGCTGCAGAGCTGATCCGGCGCGCGTAGCCTGGCCCGCCGCAACCAACTGAAACAGCGCCCAGGGACCCTGGAACTGGAGAGCTTCTGCTGAGTTATAGGCCAGCGAGGCCTGGTGCGCCGTGGTCCCATTCCAGGTAAACTGCTGCACCGTTGCGCCGGCTGGAATTCTCTGGCCGTCGACTACCAGCGTGGAGTTATCAACTCCTTTGCTGGGCACAGAACGAAGGCTGAAGGTAAAAGCCGGCATGTTGCCCCCGGAAGAATAAAGGGCGGATGAAATTTCAGCCGCGTGGTTGAAAAATTGCGCAAACGCGGGGCCGACGTGTCCGGCTGCGTTGGGAGCCAGAACGTACTGCGTCCCTTGCTGGATCAACCACGGTTTGAGGCTGGCGTTGTAATACATCCACAGGCTGCCCGTGCCCGGAGCAAACACGGCATTCACATCAGCGACAGAAGCCTGCTCGTTGGCACTAAGATCTCTGTTGACCTGGGCCCTGGACAAGGGTTGGAAAGGGAACTTGCCCAGCAGTGAGCACAGCGAGCCGGGCGCACCAGGAGGAGGAGGCGGCGGTGGCGGAACAGCGCACTTGATGGGTGCCTCCAGCAAGGCAAGAACCGTCTTCTCGGTATGCATCTGGGGATCGATGTTGAAGGGCTGCGCGGTCTGCTGGACGGCGATGTCAGCCGTAGAAACCGCGGAGCCCAGCATGTCTCCCGAGGTTTGCGGGTTTTGATTGAACTGACTTACGGCGGCTGACAGGGCAAGCAATGCATTGACATAGGCAGTATTGCCCGCTCCGATAAAGCGTGTAATCGAATTCGGATCAACCAGGGCCTGCGTCGGCTGAAAGATGTTCTTGATCTGGAGGTCGGGCACAGCAGTGTTGTACGAAGCAGTGCCGAAGAACTCGAGCAGGGGCGAGTCGGGACCGGCGAGCGCACTCAGCTTACCCGGCAGTTCGTGCAAAGGTCCACACCCCGTAAAGCGTGCGTCCATCAAAAACGCGTGCCACTCCTTGAGAAAATCGGCGGTGTACTTCGCCGCCAGGCGCTTGCTGACGCCGGCAGTATCGAGCGACTGTGCGGCTTGATCACCCAGTACCCAGGTTTCTCCGCGGAAATAATGCTCCGGATGCTGCATTGCGGTTTGCATAAACGCAAAGCCTGCCCGCGTATATGCCCCACGGACAAGATGCGGCTCGACGATCAATGGGCCCGCGTTCGGATAAAGGCGATTGAAATCGACGCCCGGGCCCGTCTTGTCCGCAGCGGCAAGCATGTCCTGGTAAATGCGCGGCTCGGCTCCGAAGTTGGTTAGATAACTGCGCGCCCTCCCCACTGCCGCGGTATCCGGACTGATCGAGTACGGGTTTTGGCGGAGTAGCTCCGCCGCATAAAAATCAATTTGCTGCCGAGCAAGCTGTTGCTGTGCCGGATCCTTGACACTGGACCCCATCCAATATTGCAAAAAGACCGGAGTAAGAAATTGAGCCTGGCTTTTCTCCGGGTTACTGGTCGTAATCAGGTAAGCCTTGAGGGGATTGTAGGCAGCGGTGTAATCGGCGCCCGGTGCGGGCAAGGCCGGCAATCCCCGCAAATAGCCCGCAAAGTTCGCTTGCGCAGGATTGAGCAGCATCACGCGAAAACGATCGAAGTAAAGTTGGCGCGCCGGTACGACTAGCTTGTCGCCCTGGTACAGTCCGAAGCGATAGCTCCACGGAGGGCCATTTTGCTGGTACCCCTGTAGCCGAAGGAGGCTCAGACGTAGCTGATCAAGCGCCTTCAGATCGCCCATGCTGGCTCCGCTCGCGGCGCTGGTCGCCGGTAATGTCTGGGCTGCACTCTGAATGTCGCGTTCGAGGGCCGCGTTGTTCAGGTAGGAGAGCGCCAGGCACAAGGTGTACGCGGCGAAGACGAAGGCTAGCGAAGCGAAGAGGATTCTGCGGAAAAGTCGCGCCGGCGCGGTCTGTTGCGTGGCCGAGAGCGCGCTCTTGTCGCTAAGAATCATTTCCGGAAAGAGCCGGGGAAGAAAAGCCCACTGGGGCGCACGCGTGGCGCCCATTTGCTGAGCCGGGGGACGGCCCGCCCTTTGCACATCCTGCTGGGAGAACATTCGCGTAGCGCCGACGTCAAACCCTGCGTTTTCCAATGGCGCAGCGGGCGCGGCCACCCTTTGTTCCAGCATCTGGGCGCGCAGGCCGGTAAAGAAAAATCCCCTCAGGTAAGGATTGGCGCTAAGTTGGCTGGGCTTGCAAAGTTCCACCAGGTACTGGTTCAGGTTCTTGCGCAGCTTGCCAAACTCACGGGGAAATTCATACACCCCGGGTGCGTTTCTCGGCTCGGTTTCCCGGTTCAACGCTTCAATACGGAACTCACCCAGGGAATACGTGAGCACATCGAGCGCGCTCCCCAGCTCGCGCGACATCGTATCCGCATAAACTCCGGCGGATGTTTCGCGCGCCGGCAGCACTTTGCCCAGGACCTGCCGCACCTCATCGCTGGATAGGTTGCGGACGTATTCCGCGAAGTAAGGGACACGATCGAGTTTGGTGAAGATGACATAGACGGGCAAGGCTGCGCCCAGCAACCGGCTCATCTCGCGCAGCTGCGCAGCGATGACGCGGGCCGAGGCCACAGAGGAAGTAGCGGCATCGGCGGCCAGAAACTGTTCCACGCTCACGCAAACCACCGCAGCCCGCGCCGGCGCGCCGGATCCAAAGGTGGAGCGGTAAGCCTTGGGGCGCGTGCGCGCAATCAGCCTGCGCAGCACTCCGGCATTCTGACGCACTGCGTCTCCGGCTTCGAGGATGGCTGCTTGCCGCGTAAACCAAAGGTTGAGTACAGGTGTGGGCGCGACATTTCCTTCGCGTGGTGCTGCACCCGCGATCAGCTCCGGATCCAGGCCGGAGCGCACCACCAGAGTGGTCTTAGCCGAGCCGGCTTCCCCCAGCAGGTAAAGCAGGGGCAGCCCATCGAGCGCCTTAACGCCTTGTTGTGAATGGCGCAGCTTGCGATTAGCGTCGTTCAGCAAGACGTCGATCTCACTGCCGGCGTCGGCCCCGGAAACTTCTCCTTCCCCTGCATGGCGCTTCTTAGCGCGGAAGTGAATCACCAGGATCACCACCGCGGCAATGATTCCGGCCAGCACGATGAGCGTCGCCAGCACGATCAGCGATGTGCCGTGCAAATGGAGAAGGATTCCAGCTGCGTAGGCAAGCAGCAGGGAGAGGAGGAAAACCACGAGAGCGAGCAGATAGGCGAGCAAAAATCCTCCCGGCGGTGGCCGTCAACCCACTGGGGAAATCCCCGTGCTGAGCGCAAACCAGAAAGCGCCATAGGCCGCCAGCATCGCCAGGAACATAAACAAAGCGGCGATACCCAAACCCCGGCTCCAGCGATCTATGGCCACCTTCCGCTTGACTTCCAGCGGCGGAGCGATAACGCGAAAAAGGAGAGCCTGGCCACGGATGCGCGCGATCTTGTCTCCAATCTGGCGAATGAAGGTCTCGATCTCTCCTCCTCTCCCCAGCGCATATTGGCCTCGGTAGCCGAGCAGAAGGCACAAGCAGTAAACCTCGATACAATCGGCGACGTCCT
>CAZSUK010000723.1:0-3383 GCA_964609355.1 uncultured Acidobacteriaceae bacterium
GTCTCACTCTTGGTGACAATGGCCTCGAGTAGCTTCACCGTTGATTCCTGCGTTGCCCCGCCAATGTCGCCGGTGCCCACGTACTTGTAGTCGGCGAAAACCCCGGTCAGTTTGCCGTCGACAGCGATCCTTTTCACCCAATCCACCTCGGGCGTGCGGGGACGGCTCAAGATGCGTAACTGCTGCGGCGTGAGCTTCGCCTTCTGCTCGTCAGTCAGTTGTGGCTCAGGCGGCGGAGGTCCGGGTACTTTGCTGAGATCGGTGTAAACATTGCTGCCATAACCGCCAGGGTTGAGCGCAGCGAGCACTGTCTTGCCATCCGGCCCAACCCAGACGCCGACATTGAACGGAATGCCCTCAGGCGTCTGTTCGGGCGAGTCCGGGCCGCCCACCTTTGCCGCCGGCTGCCAGGCGGCGCTCAGCTTCTGCGTCGAGAACCCCTTCACCCCGGCGTGGGCCAGGATGCTGGGCAGAGAGGCGGGAAACCCAAAGCAGTCGGGCAGCATATACTCGCTGCTGGCTTTGCCGAATTCATTGCGAAAGTAGGTATTGCCGTAAAGAACTTGGCGGAAAATTCCTTCCGCGCTGGGGAGATTGACGTCTCCTTCCTCTACTGAGGAGCCGGCCGGATACCACCGGCCTTCAGCGACATATTGCTTCATTCGAGCATAATCGTTCGGGTAATACTCCTTCATCAGGCGGTAGCGGTTCGCACCCGTCCAATTGAATACATAGTGTGGGTACTTGTCGATGTAATCGAAGTTGACGCGCAGCGTCTTCAGCAGGTATTCGCTGATCGTCTGCGGGAACTCCCAGCGCCACTGCGTGTCAAGGTGGGCATAAGGCACCACATACAATGTGGGGTCCTGGGTAATGTCAGGAGCCTTCATCGTTTGGCCGTGAACCGCCGGCATTAAGGTGACGGCAGCCAGAACGGACAAGAGCCATCGGGTCAACGTTCGCAGCCGAACGGGCACTTTCACTGTGGCGAGTGGGTCTTGATACATTTGCCCCCCTGGGTTTCGAAACGACAACGTAAATATCCCCACAAATACAGAAACGACTCCCATATTAATACGGGAGTCGTTTCTGTCTCGGCATTCCTGGAAGTTAGAGCGCAAACGCCCTGTATGCTGGACTGGCCGTTCGGTGGGCCTGCCGGCGCGCGGCATGTCTATGGATGGCGGATCACAAAATCAAACTCTGGATCAGCGATAGCTACCGCTTCTGATAGCAGCCGATGTCGATATCTCCGGACTTGATGCGCGGCGAACCATCAAGGTCCTTTTCTCCCACCGGCAATCCGGCATTCGTGCCCGCCGCAACCGCGGGCGAATCTGGCCGTAAGTGAAAATCCTTCCTGGCGGGATCAACGAAACGCGGGTCTGAAAAACGGGAATGCCGGTCATTCCCAGTTGTCTGAACGTATTTTTCGAAGCCTTTCACTGTGGCGGGATATTCCTTCCACGCGCTTGCCGTCGATCCAGAAGCGCAGTAGTACAGGTTGTAGTCAACGTCTACGGGATGCGTATTCGCAGGAACAGAGCTCTTGTTCACGGTGATGAGGCAGCGCGTTCCCGCATACACGATGTTGTTCTTGAATACATCGTCCGCCATGTTGTACTGCATCTGGAACTCACCAGATCCCGTCCCCGCTGTATCGTTGTCGTAGAGCGTATTGTTGACGACCGTGCAATGCTCGGTGCGGCCGCGTTCGGGATCATAGCCCCCTATCGACACACCAGCGGTATTGGCGTGATAGATGAGATTATTGCGCGCAGTGATGTAGCTGGTGGCGCGCCCTTTGTGTTCGCTCGCGAGTTCGATTCCGAAATCCACGTCATGCATGACGTTTCGCTCAATCAGCACCCGCGTACCGCCATCTACGTAAATGCCATCCGAATCCTGGACATTTCCGTAAGCCGGGTTGCCGCGCGAAGTGATGTTGTACACCAGATTCTCGCTCACTACTCCGTCACGCGCCTGGTCGACGGCTGGGTTCGGCGCCGTGCGCTCAAAACCGATGACGTCAATTCCGATGTTGTTATTATCGTGGACGATATTGTGTGTGATGCGGAAGTTCGTCACGTTCCCGTTCACCACCAGCGATTCGCTCGAACCGGTCTTGAGGTGGTGTACCTCGTTGCCGTCGATCACCAATTCACTGATGGGGGTGTTGGCGTCCGTGCCGTAGACGGCGATGCCGAATCCGTTGCCGCCTCGCCCTGGAGCATCGCGGCCCTGAAAATTCTGTTCGATGTGATGGACGTTATTGTGCAGCAGTTCTATATGAGACCCGGCGCCCATCACACTGATACCCAGGGGAGCGAGACGATGTTCCGCGGTGCGATAGTTGCGAATCTCCAGGCCCTCGATGCGCACGTAACTCTTATTGTGAATGGTGAGGACACCGCTTCGGCCCTCGGGAACCAGATGCTCGGCGTCGAGAACGGCGGTTTCCCCTGGATAACTTCTAAATGTGATGAACCCGTCGCTAGCATTGCCGGAGACGTTGATGCTCACGCGCTCCCCGTAGATTCCGCCTCGCACGTTGACGGTACTTCCTGCACGCGCGGCATCTGCCGCGTGTTGGACCGTACGCCACGGCTTAGCCTGAGTGCCTGGATTCGCATCGTCCCCGGACGAAGACACGTAGAAGGAAGAGCCGTGCTGACCAAAAGCTCCACAGGCGCACACAAATAACACAGAAAGAATTAAGAGTTTCAACTTCATCCCCACCACGATTTTCCACCCGTGCAACGGGCTACTGTGTGTTAATCGATCCACGCGACGGCGCCACGTTCGACCGCAGGAAGTGTGAACTCCACTCCGCTGCCTTCCGGCTTGCTGGGAACGACCGACTCCGTCCCTAGATACGGAAGAAAGTGGAGTTGCGACCCAGGATGCACATCGACCTTGATTTCTATATCCCGCTGGGTGCGTGGGGTGGCTATTTCGCCGGCCTTCAATCCATCGAAGTTCGCCAGAAAGATGTAGCGCCGCGTCCCAATGGTTGCGACATGGGCGACCACGTTCCGCGAGGCACTTACCTCAACTCCGCTGGAGACACGCAGGGTACTCATGAGATCCGACGTTAATGAAGGATCCGCATGGTCAAAGTCGGCTTCCGCACTTTTCAGGTACGCACGCTCCGGCGAGTCCGGATAAAGGTGGGCCTTGCTCAGGTCATTCAACTTGGCGTCGGGCTGGCCAGTCATAACCAGGCTGCCGCCCTGATCGGAGAACTGGTGTATCGACTTCGACTCAGCGTCATTGACGATGCGGACATCAGGCAGAACGAGCACCTTTCCGCTGAAGCCGCTCACGGTGCGCGGTGTCACGATCCTGAATTGAATATGATTCTGGAGCAGAAGCAGCAGCAC
>CAZSUK010000724.1:0-4556 GCA_964609355.1 uncultured Acidobacteriaceae bacterium
TGGCAAAAAGCCCAGGCGCTCGCCTGCTTCGACTGCGGGCCTGACGAGGATAATGCGGCTTACCTTCTTCGCCAACAAGGCCGAGGCCGCCATGGCCACCGCCAGGTAGGTCTTGCCGGTGCCGGCCGGGCCCACGCCGAAGACCATATCGCATTCCTCAATGGCTTCGAAGTAGCGCCTCTGGTTGATGGAGCGTGGCTGAACCATACGCTTGATGCCCGCGGAGCGCTGTTTGCCGCTCTCGACCAATCCCCGTAGGGTTACCGCTGGATCCGCAGTGACCAGCTTGAGCATTCCGTGCAACTCGCCGTTGCAGAGCACCGTACCGTTTCGCCGTAAGTGCTCATAATCGGCAAAAACCCTTTCAAACCGGGCAATTGCGTCGGGCGAGCCTTCCACATGGAGGGCATCGGAACGCAAGTCAATGCGTACGTGGAGGTTTTGCTCAAGGAGCCTGAGATTTTCATCGCGAGTCCCGAAGAGGGGCTCCAGGTTGGGCGTGATTTCCAGCGCTTTTTTCATCAAGCGGAGAAATAACCTCCTGTCAGATCCTCACGGACCGACATGATTGTTGGGATGGTTGCGGGGAGCAGCAGGCCAGGAAACTGCGCTTGCGTCGGATGCTTAGCCGGGTTGGCGATAATCACCAGATATTTCCCGAGGATGCGCACAGAGTAGCGTTTGCCGGGGGCGGCGTCAACGCCTATTCCGTGAATTCTCTAACCTATTGGATGCACCAAGTAGCCACCTCGACGAAGAGATTGACCCCCGCCGTCAAAGCCCGTAAACTTAGAGTTTGCGGGCGTGGGCCACTTCTTCCGCCTGCTTCCAGTTTCAAGAAAGCTAAGGGTTTACCATGGCAAATCATGTGTCGGCGCTGAAGCGCGCCCGTCAGACAGTCAAGCGTACTTCGGTCAACCGCTCCAATAAAAGTCACGTCCGCAAGTCTCTCCGCGCCCTGCGCGAGGCTATTACTAAAGGGGATTCCTCTGCTGTTACCGAGCAGTACGGTAAGACCGTTTCCGCTCTCGATAAGAGTGTGCAGAAGGGCGTGCTCCACAAGAACACCGCCTCCCGGTACAAGAGCCGCCTGCATGCGCGGGTAAAGGCTTTGACCCATAAAGCTTCGTAACCAGCCTGCGGGGCTGTGGACAAAGTCGCAAACCGATTTGGGACAGCCACCAGGGTTAAAGCCCTCATTTTATTTCCGAACCTTTGAGCGGGTTGAAACCCGCTCCCCCGGACTAAAAGTCCGGGGCTGGCACCGAGGATTGACACGCCGCGATGGCTTGCTTCACTTCTTCTTGGATGCCTGTAGTACGGGATTGTCCTTCGGCGGGGCTGCCGGGACCTTGAAGATCTCGATCGCGCCATCGTGCAGAACTGCCAGATGCTCCCCGTCATCAGACAGGGCGAAGTTTTGTCCCGCAGTCAGGACGGGCGACGCGGCGGTCGACATCAAAAGAGCGCCGGTTGCAGAGTCAAAGACCTGAATAACCTGCTCACGCACATCCTCATCGTTGAGAGAGTCCGCCAAATCAATCAAGTGGTTGACGTGCAGCAGACTCACGGCAAAGCGATCGCCGGAGCGCGCATAAGCGAACGTGGGCCATACCAGATGACCCTCGCGACGCCCGTTCCATAGCTTCTTTCCGTCTGTGGTCCAGGCATCAAGAAATACCTCCTGTGACTTGGGACCGCAGCTCTCGATCATCACTGCGTTGCGGTTTAGGAAATTCTCGTGCGGGGTGCAGGTGGAAGCCACTTTGCCCAAAACTACGGACTGTCCCTGAAAGGGAGTGAAGCGAATCAGGTACTGGTCCTGATCCTTGTCCTGAGCTACACCCACGTATCCGGTGGAAGTGATCGGTAGATGAATGGGCGTCTCCGTTCGCAGCGCAGCCAACACCTCTCGTGAATCAATCTTCATCAAGGTGATCTGTGTATCCTCGGGCGGTGGCGGCTCTCCATACTGCACCGCCTGCGCTTCCAGCTTTTCGTGCTGCTCCGGAGTGTGGCGCTCAAACTCGTGCTCGACCACCAGGATCCGGCCATCCGGCGATACTTCCGTTTCGTGTACGGGCGTTGCTACTTCCACAAAAGGGTGCAGCTTCAACGATCCGTTGGTCACCAGGTATGTATTTCCCTGGCGGACCAGAAAATTGCCCTCGCCCAGCGACCACAGATATCGCGAGCGGTCATGCATCCGCCACTCGGCAGATTCGAGCATTTTCCCGTCTGGAAGAGACAGCGTCACGGCCTTGATGATCTGGTCCGTATCAGACCGGCCGGGCCTTCCCTCTCGCCGCATCAGGCGCGGCTGGTGGAAGGTGAAGAGCAGGTGTTGAGCGTCGATGAAATCGAGCGAACTAAAAGCCTTCCCCGACAGCATGTAAAGCGGCCCTGGCGGCCGATATCCTAACGGCTCGACCAGAATGCGTTGTTCGGGAGTGGGTCCGGCGGGATCTTTGCTGTGCGACCAGCCAGTGAGGGGCGCCACGGCCAGCCAAAAGACAAGCAGGACAACGACAGGCGGGATAACGCGGGTGGGCATACGATACACGCTTGCTTTCAGTGTAGAAGATATTCAACAAGCTGCTCAGATGCTTACAAATCCATTGCGTATTGCGCACCAGCTAAAGGGGAGACCCTGGGCCGAGGTTCGCTGGCCAGTTGCATCACCAACCGCTCCAGCACCAGCCGTTTATCCGGCGGCGAAGAGCGCAATTCAAGATCCGCGTTGGCTATCAGGCGAAGCTTTTGCGTGAGCTCCCGCCGTGAGCTGTAACGCCGCGCCTGGCGAATCAGGTCCTCGGCGGCAAATGGCGGCATGCGAAAACCTTGCCAGAGCGCCTGCCAGATGGCGCGCGAGTCGCGCACATTTTTCTCCAGGATGACGATCATCTGGCGAAAGGTTCGCGCCAGCATATAGAGGTGGCCGATGGGTGAGTCTTCGCCCCCATCGGAGGCGTTCAGCAGACCGTGCAGCAGGGCCAGGGCGCGTGGCTTATCACGCGCGGAAATGGCGTCGGTGAGCTCATAAAGAGAACGCTGCTTGGCCGCCAGCACCATGGTCTCCACGTCGCCCAGGGTGATGCGTTTGCGGTCAGAAGCATAGAGCATCAGCTTTTCCAGTTCGCTGGCAATGAGCATCATGTCCGCACCCAGGGCATCGGCGAGTTCTCTCGCCGCATCGGGATCGAACTTCATCTCCCGGCTCTCCGCTGTGGCTAACAGCCAGCGCACGGCATCCGCTTCGTCTACCCGGGCGAGCTCTACCACGCCGCAATCGTCGCCCAGGGTTTCCCGGATGCGTTCAAAGCGCTCCTTATCCTGTAGGTCCATCCGCCTCAGATCGGCGGGAATCCGCAGATGGTCGGCGACAAAAATAAGCACCGCCTGGGGATTTGGAGAACGGAAGTAGTTTTTCAGGGCGGCAAACTCTTCCTTCTTGGCGCCTCGGGTGTACAGGTTTTTTAAATTCTTAACGAAAATAATCTGAAACGGGGCCATCAGCGAGGGTGTACGAGCAAGGTCCAGCACATGGAAAATGCTGGTCTCGGCCAAATCCAGGTCGCTCAACGAAAACTCTCGCAGGGTAGGATCGATCAGCGAATCGATCACCACTCGGCGGCAGCGCTCGTAGAGGTAAATTTCGTCGCCCGCGAAGACATAACCGGGCCGCAACCGCCCGGCTTTCACTTCGGCTACAAAACGGTCCGAAGCGGCGAAGCTGCGGAGTTTGCTTACATCGTCCGTAGGCATTTAGAAGGATTCCAGAATATCGCTCACCAGGGCCTGCGCAAAGTCCCGCGAGAGCCGTTGGACGGCAGGCGAATCTTCCTGGATAAAGCTGGCCACATCCGCGGTGGTCTCAAACTGTTCGTGGAACACGTAGTTGGTGTGTTGGTAAAGAACGCGTTGATCTCGGTCGGTCACCAGGACATTTACGTTGATGGTGATCAGGAAGCTGGAGGTGGAGCTGGTGGTCTGTCCCGTGGTTGCGACCGCCGTGGTCTGGGTCCTGTAGGTCAAGGGCTGGACGGACTCCGAAAGGATGGTCCCACTGACGGTTGCGTCCGCGTCCTCGCTGGAGGCAGGAGTGATGTGCAGGCGGGTGCGATCGCTAAACTCGTGCACCACCGCCTGCGTCATGGGAACCTCGGTGTGGTAATACTGCGATTTGTTTTTGAAAATGGGAACAGCCAGGGTGTGCACGGTATCGGGCATGTGGGCAGCGGAGCCAAGGGAGTGATATCCGCAACCAGCGAGGGAAGCAACTGCAAATAGCAAAACCAAACGACCGCGCATGCTGTGGCTATTGTCGCATCTGGGTTTGCTGGGGCGGTGAAAACGCAGGCTACGAGAAAAACATTTCCAGGAAAGGACCGCTGAGCCGCAGATCTCTCCACTGCGCTACGCTTCGGTCGAGATGACAAAGGAGAGAGCGGCGCTTCCAGAGAAAGTAGTAGCTGAACAGGGTTAGCGGCGACTTCCATCTAGCAGCTACTCTCGATGGAAGCACCCGTCTCCCCTTTGTCATCTCGACCGAAGCG
>CAZSUK010000725.1:0-7114 GCA_964609355.1 uncultured Acidobacteriaceae bacterium
TTTGGGTTTCATAAAGCGTGGAGTACCACAATGCACTCGCTACATTTTCACACCCTCGCACGCTGGTTCTACGAGTTTGAGTCGTATGGGCCGGCGATTCTGGTAACCATCGGCGCCGCACTGCTAATGGCCTGTGGAATCGGTGCGACATGTTCGCCATGTAAGGAAAAAGACGAAGTCTTTCACCGCCAGGTGTTTTAAAAGGCTTTCGAGTTCGCGCTCTGCCGCACTACTCCCGTTCGGCCCTGCCTTTTTGTGCTTAAAAAGCTTCGTCGAGAAACATCTCCAGGACAGGGCATCCACACAGAGATCTCTCCACTACGCTTCGCTCCGGTCGAGATGACAAAGGGGAGGGCGGTGCTTTCCAGAAAAAGTAGTTGCTGAATAGAGGCCGTTTTTCATCAGCATGAATGGGCCCTAAGCCCTATGAGTCCTTCGGTCCATCACCGCCCTCCCCTTTTGTCATTCTCGACCGGAGCGAACCCGGATTTCCTACTTCGCGCTGCTAGGGGCGACCACATGTGCGGCTCTCCGTGAAGAGAACCGCATGGAGACCATCAAAGCCACGAGTCGCCATAGGTAATCCGGGGGAGCGCAGTGGAGAGATCTCTGTGTGGATGCTCTGTCGTGGGAAACCCCTATACAGACGCTTTTAGTTGTGGCTTGCCCTTGGCTCCTATTTCTGCGTAGCCCATCGGGTGATGATGATCGTGGGTGAACAGAACCAGCCACTGCTCCGGGACCGCGCGACTAAGGAATCGCTTCCTTTGTTCAATACAGGTGAGCGGGTAGAGGTCATAACCCATCACCCAGGTCACGTCGAGATGCGCGGCAGTCGGGATCAGGTCGGAGATATAACAAGCACGGCGCCCACCCGAATCGAGCATCACCGCCATCATCTGCGCAGTGTGCCCAGGGAAAACTTCAACGGAAATGCCGGGAACAATTTCCATTTGCCCGCTCGGAGGCTCAATCAGCGTCATCTGTCCATCTGCAATCAGTGGATCGTAATTGTCACTGATGTAACTCACGGCATCGCGCTCAAACTGCAGATGGCCGTGCTCCACCTCTCCGCGATGGACGAAATAACGGGCGTTGGGAAACGTCGGAACAATGCTGCCATCTTCTCTCCGGGTGGTGTTCCAGCCGCAATGATCGAAGTGCAGATGGGTGTTGATGACAACGTCTACTTCCTCGATTCTGATTCCGGCCGCGCGAAAGCTCTCCATCAACAGCTGCCTGGAATCGAAGATGCTCCGCTGTTTTTCAGACAATTTGTTGCCAATGCCAGTCTCAATGACGACTGTGTGTTTGCCGGTGCGGACGACAACCGTGTTGGTGCCCAACAGAATCTGGTTCCGCTCATTGGCGGGGATGCGCTTCTCCCACAAAGGCTTGGGGACAACGCCGAACATGGCTCCCCCATCGAGCAGATAGGTGCCGTCGGTCAGGATGGTTAGTTCGAAGTCGCCCAGCATGCTTCGACCGCGCACCAGATCATCTGCAGCGTGAGTCACGGATAGTCTCCTTGAGGAAGATCAAGTGGGGGGTAAGAGATACGTCTCAAAATGGGAAAGGATGCGGCCAAAGAGGTGAGTTCTGGCCTCCGCGCCATCGATGCTGTGGGTCTTTCGCGGGTAAACCTGGAAGTCATAAGGCAGATCTGCGTCGATCAGTTGCTGGATAAATTGGATGGAGTTCGCAAAATGCACGTTGTCATCGCCTGTGCCGTGTACCAGAAGCAGATGACCCTTGAGATTGGCAACACTGTTCACGACGGAATCGTCGCGATAAACGTCGACATTCCCGGTCGGGAGCCCGAGGTAGCGCTCGGTATAAATGGAGTCATAATTTTGCCAGTCAGTCACCGGGGCTACGGCAACCCCGGCGCGAAAGCGATCACTGTGGGTCAGGGTGTACAAGGTGAAGGTGCCTCCCCAACTCCATCCCCACCATCCGAGACGTTTGGAGTCCAGTTGCGGATAAGCGCGTAGCGTCTGATCAAGCGCCGCGATCTGATCCCCTAGCTGCACCGGTCCAAAGTCGAGATAGGCCGCCTGGGCGAAATCCCGGCCCCGGCCTCCCATGCCGCGGTTGTCCACGTGCAACACCGCGAATCCACTCTGCACCAGCACCTGGTCGAAAAGACGCTCGCGGGGCGACCATTTCCCCGACACTACCTGGGCGTGCGGTCCGCCGTAGGGATTCACTATTAAGGGGACGCTGGCCGCCGATGTTTTGCCCGGAGGCAGCACCAACTGGGCATAGAGAGTTGTGCTGCCGTCGGCGGCCTTCCATTGCAAGGGTATGGGCTCGGTGAGCGCTGCATCCAGGGCGGGCGCCTTCCAAACCGTTTGGCACTCCGTCTGGTGCCGGCACAAGTCCACCACTGGCGGGATGGTGACCGAGGAAACGACGTCGGCAAAAAAGTTGGTGTTGGGAGAGAAGACCGGTTCGTGCCATTCTCCCGAGCGGCTCACCTGGTGTTTGCCTTCTCCGTCCAGACCGACGGTCCAGATTTGCTGTTGCCGCGGATCCCCTTGGTTGGAGAGATAGTAGACGCGGTGCGCGACCTGATCCACGCCCGCAACATCTCCTACCTCCCAATCGCCGCTGGTTAATTGCTTCACAAGCGTGGCTTCGCTACTCAAGGGATTGGCTCCATCAAAGCCATAGAGGTAAAGATGGTTGTGCCCATCCCGCCAGCTGGTGAGCAGGAAGTTGGAGCCGAAGAAGGTCAATTCGTAGGACTCGTCCAGGAATTTTTCGTCGGTCCTGGTGAGTACCGGCTTCACTTCACCGCTGGAGATATCGGCGAAATACAAAACCAATTTTTTGTGGTCGCGGGTGAGCGTTTCGATCCACAGGGTCTTTGCGTTCACCCAACCAAACCGCGGGATGTAATCGCTTCCGCTTTCGATCGGCAGATTGATCCACTTGGTCCGTCCACCATTGGCGCCCACCACACCTAATCGCACGGCGGGGTTGTGATCTCCAGGCTGCGGATAGCGCTGCCGATCGACCGTGGCATGTGTTGGGAGCCAATCGGTGATCGGGTATTCCGGCACCGCGCTTTCGTTCATCTGGAGGTAGGCGAGCCGGTGGGAATCGGGCGACCAGAAGTAGTTGCTGTGCACGTCAAGCTCTTCCTGGTACACCCAGTCCACTTCGCCGTCGAGCACTGTGTCTGATTGCGAGTCCGTAATCCGGAGGGCTGGATTGCTCTCGTGCATTTTCAGCATGTACAGGTTGTGATCACGTACAAAGGAGAGGAAGGCTCCATCTGGAGAGAACTTAGGATCGTCGCCACTGCCTGCACCGGTCGATGCCATTTGCAGACCTGTCTTGGTGGCCAGATCGAAGAACCATAATTGACCGTTGGCATCGAACAACAGGTGTTTGGAGTCGGGTACCCAGAGGTAGCTGGATTCTTTATAGCGAATACGATTATTGAGGTCGTGCTCAGAAGTGATGGGCGGGATGAGGGCCTTCATTTTGTCGCGATCGACCAGCACGTGCCGGACTCCCGTCGCCCCGTCGACTGCAATTAGATTTCCATCGTCGCTTATGTAGCTAAGCCGGGTGCCATCGGGGCTCCACGCCAAACCATCCGGGGGTTTGGTCGCCTGCTCCTCAGGGTAGATCTGATCCACTGTCAGAGGTTTAGCGGGGGCTGCGGAATCCGAACGACCGGCCGTCTGGGCGGAGAGGTTAAGGCAAAATGCAACCACCAGGACTAGTGAAATCCGTCTCAAGAATCGCTCCGGCGGGAGGGCTTAGAGCCTGCAGTGTATCGCAACGTCTATGCCCCCATTTGGGACGCTATTGACCGGATCAAGCGACTGCGGCGGGGCCGGCATGCTAGACTCCAGCCACGCATGGATGTTCAATTAGAGTTGCTGATTCGTTTGCAGCAGGTCGATATAAAAATCACCCAGCTGCAGGAAACTATCGCTGCGTTGCCCGGAAATCTGCGCTCCCTGGAAGACAAACTGCAACAACAAAAGCTGGCAATGGAGCAGGCAGACAAAGCCGTGCCAGTGGAAGAAGCCCGGCGCAGGCGACTGGAAAGCGATCGCAAGGATCAGCAGCAAAAGCTGATTAAATATCGAGAACAGTCGAGCAGCGTCAAGACGAACGAGCAATTCCACGCGCTGCAACACGAGATTGGATTTGTCGAAGCGGAGATCCGGCGCATTGAGGACGAGGAGCTCAGCAGTCTGATCAAGAGTGAGACTTTGGAGAATCAGCGTGCAGAGGCGCGCAAGGGGTCCGCGGCGCAAGCCAAGCTGGTGGAAGAGGAAAAGGAGCGGGCACGCATCGCATCCCAGGGGTATCAGGACGAGCTTGATGTTCTCAAAAAGGAACGAGCCACGATCAGAAAAGGGGTGAACGAACCCCTGCTTGCGCAATACGACCGCATCGCTTCTTCTTCACGTAAAACTGCGCTGGCACGTGCCGCCGGGCAGCGTTGCCTCTCGTGCCAGATGTCGTTGCGCCCCCAGTTTTGGAACCAGGTGCGCGAAGGGACATTGCTCAATTGTGAGAGCTGCGGGCGCTTGCTTTACTTTGATCCCGGCCAGGTCAACGCGATTTCCTCCCCGGCAGCGGGAGCTTAACATTCAGGGATGAAGCGAATTGCTGTCGACATGGACGAGGTGCTGGCAGATGCCCTCGCCGAACACCTTACCCGCTACAATCGCGACCACGGCGAAGCCATCACCAAAGGCCATTTGGACGGGAAGTGGCTCTGGGATGTAGTTTCCGCTGACCGGCATGAGCGCCTGGAAGGCTACCTCCGCAGTGAAGACTTCTTCGAGGATTTACCGGTAGTCGAGGATAGTCAGGAGGTTTTGGCCAAGCTCATTAAACAGTATGAGATTTTTATCGCCACTGCGGCCATGGAGTTTCCCAATTCCTTCGGCCCGAAATATCGCTGGTTGCGACGGCACTTTCCCTTCGTTCCGCCAACCAACTTTGTTTTTTGCGGGGACAAGAGCATTTTGCACGCCGATTACCTGATCGATGACTCTTACCGGCATTTCGAACGATTCAGTGGAAAAGCAATTCTCTTTTCTGCTCCTCATAATGCCAGGGTGACCGGCTTTCGGCGGGTTTCCGGCTGGCGAGAGGTTGAGGATTTGTTTCTGCCGGTTGGCCGAGCCTGAGTCGAACGGGTGAGGAATGGAGACGCTCGCGGAAACAGGGAGAGGCGTTCCTCTGAGAGTAAACAGGCTGCCGGAAAACTCGGGATCGGGCAGGGTACCGCAGGGGCTTTATAGCCCTAGCGTACGTAATATTCTAAACAGCAACGCGATTTAGAGTCTGTGCATGAGACTGGGCTTTGTATCAGCGCACGACTTTAGTCGGGCCGCAAACGATTGACAATATGTCGGGCTACCTCGCCGCAGCGAGCATTAGCCCCTGCCTGTCGTGCCCAGTCCCGAATTTTCCGGAACCTGTAAGCCCCTGCCAGTTGCTATTGTTGCGCCGGTACGTTGTCTTTCAAGCGAAGGGGCGTGGGAACGGTGGAAGATTTTCCGGGCTGTGTGTTCACCGCTGAACCCTTGGTGCCCATCGCTCCTCCCAGCGGCCGTAGGTTCATGGCCGGTTGGGGCGATTGCAGCTGGTGCATGGTCACAATGATCGCCTGGGCTGCTGACTTGCCCGCGCATCGATAGCCGTGAGGCGTGCTGGCGTCAAAGTAAACCCCATCCCCCGGGGTGAGAACATGGGTCTTGTCCGCGTGCCGGATCTCCAATTCACCTTCCAGGATGTAAAGGAATTCATATCCGGGATGCACGTGTGGGCGGATTTCAATGTTCTTCTTCAAGGGAACGAATTCCGCAAAGTAAGGATCCAGCTGGCGGTCGGGAACCATGTATCCAAGACTTTCGAAATAGTAGGTGGGATCGTCTACCCCGGTTTGAGGCAGACGCACCCGCTCCTTTTTCCGATGAACGCGGAAAAGCGTGTGCGGCTCAGTTTCAAAGAAGTAAGACAGATCTTTGCTGAAGACCATGGCCACCCGCGCCAGGTTGCGCAGCGTGGGCACGACGCGCCCGGTCTCCAATTGGGAAAGAAAGCTGGCCGATAGGCCAGTGTGCCGGCCCAGTTCCACCAAGCCCATTGATTTTTTCAGGCGAAGACGCTTGATGCGCTCACCGATTCGCTTTTCAGCGATGAAGGATTCTGCACTTGCGGGATCAATCTGAGTATTTGCCGCGGACTCTTTGGTTTCCACTGCACAGCTCCTGCACTCGTTATTCGTATTGTCAATCTGATGTGCTTTTCGCTCAAGATGTTGTTAAGAACAAAATAGATTTATTTTCCATGAACATTACTTTGTGGGGACTAAGCTGGTAGCTATGGGACCGAGGGAAAAACCCAGATGAGCGCCGATTCAATTCTGTGACGGGTTCATCGGGATTTGTCGGTAACTCTTTAGTACGTACTCTGAAGCAGAATCGGATTTCCACAATTAGGTTGCACCGGTCATTTTGAGCGCCGGAGACCAGGGCCTGTGGAACCCCTGCGCGGCCAACCCGGCCCAGCGTCCCGAGACGCTCGGTCTGCGCGCCGTTCTGTCATAGTCGAAAGAATGATTTACGTTGGGAGAGCATGAATCGGAAGCTCCTGGTCTTCTCTCTCGCGCTAGTGCTGGCGCGCACACTGACTGGCTGTGGATCACCCGCCGCCCCGGAGCCTCCCAGCCTGAACCTGCCCGTACCGGTAGCGAACCTTTCCGCAGCCCGGATTGGCAATACGGTTCACCTGACGTGGACTAACCCCAAGCGGACCACGGACCGGGTGGCGCTTCGCCATCCGGTCAGCGCCGCAGTGTGCCGGGCGACCGAGAACGCTGCGTGCACCGAGGTTGGCACCCTGGACGGGGCACCTGGTGCAGCGGGAAACTACGCCGATACCCTGCCGTCTGACCTGGCACAGAATCCGGATCGAATCCTGCGCTATGAAGTGTTTTTGCGCAACCATGCGGGGAAATCCGCCGGCCCGTCAAATGCAGCATATAGCGCGGCGGGCAGAAGTCCAGCTGCGGTCACGGGGTTGACAGCCCAGATGCGACCCGAGGGTGTCTTGCTTGGCTGGACGCCAA
>CAZSUK010000726.1:0-12468 GCA_964609355.1 uncultured Acidobacteriaceae bacterium
AAGCGCAGCATTGAATCCATTTTCCGGAGCTACTTTCACCGTTAATGACCCGGGTGTGCTTTGCGCAACGGTGAGAGTGCCACGCGATAAGGTGAGTCCGTAATCGGGCGATGGGGAAGGTGAAGGGCTTCCAGGAGCAGTGCCGGCAGCAGTGATGGTCACCGCGACCACGTTGGAGGTCGATGCTGCGTTGGCTGCATCTCCACTGTAAGCCGCACTCAGCGAGTGGTTCCCAACGCTCAGCGTGCTGAGAGTGAGGGGACCCTTGCCCGACGTCAGGCTCGCAGATCCAATCGCAGCATTGCCGTCTAAAAAGGTAATCGTTCCGGTAGCAGAAACAGGGGCGACAGTCGCCGTAAGTGTGATCGGCTGTTCCGACACAACCGTTGTGGCAGAAGCTGCCAGGGTGACCGAGGTCGTTTGTAGTCCTGCAGCGGTATTTACCTGAATTGACACAGCGCTCGACATGGACGCCCCATCCGCGGCGTCTCCGGCGTACGACGCGGTAATACTGTGGGTGCCGGCCGCCAATGTCGTGATGGTGAACGCAGCGGTCCCATTCGACAACACGGCGGTACCGATGGAGGTTGTGCCGTCAAGCAGGGTGATGGTTCCGGAAGGTGTAGAACCTGCAGCTGCAGCCACGGTGACATTGAATGCCACAGACTGCCCGGCGTTGATCTGGGTAGCCGATGCGGAGAGGGTTGTGGTGGTGGTAGCGGCTGGAGCGACGGCCGGCTGTACCACGAACATCACAGCCGAATAGCCGGGAAACGTGTAGCTTAGGGAGCCGCTGCTAATCGCGGCGTCAGAAGGGTGAGCAATCGAAGTAAGGCTTGCTGAGGTGTAGGTGTAGACCTGGGCCGTTGCAGGCAGGGTCAGGTTTGAGAGGGCAATGGAACTGCTCAAGGCCCCGGTCGTCTTGTTGATGACCAGGATGGTCACCGCATTGTCGCTCGATCGCTGAGCCGCATAGATAGAGAGCGATCCCTGGTCGCTGCTGACGGCACTAACCGAGGTATCGCCGAACTGGTTTCCGCCACCGTCGTAGTTTCTGAACATGCGAAAGGCGTAGGCGATGGGATCCTGTGGTCCTGGTGCGCTCCACATGTTGGCAAAATCGATGGGCTCCCGGCCAAAAATGCCGAGCACGTCCATTTCGGCAATCGCATCGACAATCGACTTCTGCCCGCTGTCGATGCTGTATTCAGAGAGCGATAACAGGGTTCCCTGATAGTATGTGTTGATCCAGCCACGGAAGCGGGGAATCAACTGCATTGGTCCGTTGAAGTCGTATTGCTCCACCCACGTCCCGCCATTGTAGGTCGGATCCCACAACGTGCGGGTGGAGGCTAGCTGGGCTGCCGGGCTGGAAACGGTGAAGTAATAGTGTTCGTCGAAGTAGTCGATAATTCGCTGCCCGTGAGCCTTTTCATACGCCGCCATTTGTTGCAGGTAATATTCTCCGGCGTAGAGGCCGCCCTGCTGGCTGGTGTTCCCGACCCAACCACCCAGGGTGAAATCGGAGGGTCCCAGGACGAAGGCTGAGCTATCCGCCTGCTTGATTGCGGCTGCGTATTGCTGTCCCAGTTGCGTAATGGTTGGATACGTCGCTTGAACAGGCATGACATCCCGATGAGTGTTCGACCATCCGCCTGGCTCGTTGTCGAGTTGGTAGAACTTCACTCCGCCTTTGGCCGCCGTGCCGAAGGTACTTACCAGGTGTTGTACCCATTGCTGTTGCAGGCTGGTGCCGTTGTCAATGTGGTTGGCGTAGATGTTGTTATCAATTAGCTGAGTGTTACTTGGGGTGAGGCTGTTGCCGCAAGTGTCTCCATTGGGATGCACATAGGGATTGGTAGACTGCTGCGCTCCATAAATAGAGACAGGAAAGCTGCAACTCCATGCCGCGCTTTTATTGACGTAAGGAATGATGGGGATGGTTATCAGCGCGTCGGCTGGTTTGTAAGTATTGACCATAAGGTCCGCCGAGGCGCTGGGCACCGGCGTAGTTTCCCCGTTGCCGCCCATGAAATACCAGTCGAAACCTGAGTTGCTTGAATCCACCTGCCAGTTGTAACGGGTTGTTCCGTCGCCGCCCCAGCGGACATTTCCGACCTGGATTTCTTTGGCGAAAGTCGCGTCGAGGCCGTAGTTGGCGATACCGTAGATGTCCGGGCTGATCGCGTGGCGAGATGCTGATGTATCCACCGTGAGCGTAGGCGCTTGGGAAAATGCTCGCTGACTACTGCATGTAACTGTCCATATTCCCAGAGCAAGAAGTATTGCGTGCGCGCGCTTGGTTCGCATACCCGGCCTCGCAGTCTAATGCTTGCTTGGGCAGGGTATCTTTAACTGTGTTACTCATTCCAGTTACTGATGGGGGATGGGTGGCCCGAGCGACCCACTTTTTGCAGGGTTTCGCTATTTGCTGGGTGTGCCATACATAGGTGTATCAACTTTCTTGTATCCAGCCGGCACCTCGAAATTAGACGATGGAACACTCTCCCGAGAGAAATTCGATTTCTGCGTCGTTGTCTCCATCAGAACTGTGCTTGACGTCGTCTGCGATCCATCCGTTGCTGGTGTCGTTGAGTTGTTTGTGTCCGCCGGAGCCGGCTTCTTGCGATGGAAACCGCCGAGTGCAGAGCCGCCCAACGCAGATCCTAAAAGGCCGCCGACCGAAGTGTTCGAACTTGCGGGAGTTGTGTTCGTCGCAGGAGCGGATGTTTGTGCCGGGTTCTGCGAGCCGGCGGGGCCGTTCCCGCTGCCGCCCATGCGCGTGACCTCCATGACCCTGGTGCCCTGAAGCTTTGCCATTTCTTTGGCCATCTGGGCCATGGCTTCCTGCGATCCGGGTTTGCCGCCAAACAACTGCGCCATGGCAGGATTTTGGCCGGCCATTTGTGATCTCCACGCCGACATATCGACGCCGGCCATCAGCTTCTGGCCGAACCGCTTGTCGAAGTCCTGTACCTCTTTCACCTCCGGTGGGTCAGGAGCAATCCAGGCATCCGTCGTCACCACATATGTCACGGTGTTGGTTGCGTCTGTGGGAGGGGCGTTCGGATCGGTCACATGCATCTGCATGGTGACCACCTGCTCCTGCGCCGTTAATCCGTTGACATCCTTGCTCACTCCCGTGTTCTTCACGGAAACATCAAAGCTGGTCTTCAGATCCGTCTTGGGCTGCTGCGGTTGTTGCGGTTGATCCTGCTTCGCTTGTTGCTGTGCTTGCTCCATTTGCTTGGGCATGTTCTCAAATGCCTGCCGCATCTGGGCGAAGGTCACCACAGAATAAGTTTTGTGCAGGTTGTCGAGGTGGGTGATTGTTTCCCGGTCGAGATCGGTGATTTCGGTCGAATCTTTGCCTACCACGGCCTTCTGGTTGCCATGCACCATGGTGGTTGTCGTGTTCGGGGCAAACATGTTGCCTACCGATTTGCTGAGAAAGCCCATCGATTTGAGCGGTGCCACCATGCTTCCTCCCGTGATCTGGGTGGTTTCCTGGTAGCTCGCGTCGGCGAGGGTCATACGACTGGCCATCAGGATGATCGCGATGGCTGTCAGGTTACGGGTTTTCATGGTCTGCCTCCGGACTGGTGATAAATCCCTGGGGCCCGGGGGTGGCTCTGCGGGTAGTGCGCAAGTAGCTTACCAAAAAACCGCTTTGACGGCGGAATTGATTGCTGCCCTGGGAAAGTGCGGTTTCGCGCTGTGGAACAGCGCGGCCTCAGCGCTGGGGCAACCGCCGCCTTGAAGATGGCCCTGGCTGCTGTTCTCTGCCTCTGGCTGGGCGTAGGTTTGTCTCACAATTAGACATAGTTGCTGATTTCAATGAGGTTGGAATCCGGGTCGCGGAGGTAAAGCGAATGCATCCTGCCGACGGCGCCGGTGCGTTCCACCGGCCCCAATTCAATGACGTAGCCCTTTGATATCAGGTGCGAGATCACATCCTCAAGCGAGGTTTTCGTGATAAAGCACAGGTCCGCAGAGCCGGGCGTAGGATGAGCCGCTTTGGGCTCAAACTCGTTTCCGGCCTGGTGCAGGTTGATCTTCTGCTCTCCAAATCGAAGCGCCTTCCTGCCGTCGAATGTAACCAATTCCATACCCACAGCGGACGTATAAAAAGCGACCGTGGCGTCTATGTTGGCTACCGTCAGAACAAGGTGGTCGAGGTGATCGATAGCGAATCCCATCTCGCTACTTTAATAGCCGGGTGATGGTCCATGGCGATACACCTCCTCATAGCCGTTGCGGAAATTGTGCCGGTAATCGTCCATCAGAGGCGGAGGCACAGGAGGATTGCGGAAGCGTGGATGACGGTTGGGATCGGGAGGTGCCCCGTTGGCAATGTCGCGCCTCGCCGCCTCAATACCATCATGGTGGCCCTGTTCCGCAGCTTGTGAGTAGGCCGGTGGTGGTGGAGGCGGCGGATAAAAAGGGGCCGGCTGCGGATGGGAACAACCCGCCAACGCAAACGGAAGCAGCAAGATTGTCATCGCGAACAGTTTCTTCATGATGTTTCCTTTCTGAGGAGCAAACCCGCGTGGGCGAGGAACTGTTGCGGGCGCAACGCAAAAAAGAGCATCGAAGTGTAGTGGAACCCTCTAAAACTCATCAAAGTGGTCTGAAGGATGCAGGGCTAAAGAGTCTTGCGTGAGATCTTAGTCTTATACCAGGGCGCGACCTTAGTCGCGTCGCAGCTCCCTGAAATATTCCCCGCGAAAAGTCGGTCCTGGAAGGGCACGGCTTCAGCCGTGCCGAAAATGAAACCGCCATACCCGGCTTTAGCTGCTGAGGTACGTTTTTTCTATCCTCCAAATTCTCTTGTGCGCTGATAAAAGATGCCCTCAGGGGCTAAAAGCCCGGAAGCTCTCACCGAATTTACGGCACGGCTGAACCCGTGCCCTTCCAGGACCGGGTTCTCACACACGCTCTGAAGCCCCGGAGCTCTCAACGAAGAATGGCACGGCCGAAGCCGCCATTCCATACCCTTCACGTCCGGTGCTATGAAGCCCATCAATACAAAATCTTCAAACCAAATTGAATGATGCGCGGTTCAAAGGTGCTCGTAATGCTGCCGCCGCTACTCGGCGCCCCGCCAAGGGTACCTCCGAGCCCGCTCGCGGGCAGGTACAGGTTAGTGTGGTTGAACGCGTTATACATTTCCGTGCGGAACTGAACCTTGAGACCTTCAAGAGGCGTGTCGAAATTTTTGTTAAGCGCAAAATCCGTAGCGTAGTAGGCCGGAGTGCTCCCAGGGTTGCGGCTGGCGTTGCCGAATGGGCTCAGCAAGGCGCCACTGGCACTCTTGGTGGCGGGTAAGCTTAGCGCAGCGTAATTAACGTATTGGATATAGCCGCTGGAAAGCTTCACATTCTCGGTCAGAGGAACCCCTGGTACTCGGTTGGGCCGGTACTCGTTGGCTCCACGATACGTGGCTGCAATCTGCGGCGACAGTGCGTTGGCGGAATTCGGGGTATAGGTAAGGTTGAACGGCGTACCAGCCTGCGCGGTATTGATGCCGCTGAGCTGCCATCCCCCAACGACTGCATTCACCAGGCCTTTGCTTCCGCTCAGGAACTGCTTCCCATTTCCAAAAGGAAGATCGTAGACCAGGCTGGTGACGTCGGAGATGGGCAGATTGTAGTCGGATTGCGCGTAGTCCGCAGCGATGTTGTTCCCATCCTGCGGTGACGGGGTGTTGCCCTCGAGCGATGCGCTGGCATTGTCCAGCGAGTGCGACCAGGTAAACGAATTCAACAGCGTGAGACCACGTATCGAACGCTGCTCATAGCGAACTTGCAGGGCCTGATATTGTGACCAGAACTCATTGACAGCGGCCGTGATGTCGCTGGGCCAGGCGCTGTAGGGGCGGGTGAATCCGGCCGAGGGGTTGATCTGGTTGGCGTTGAGAAACCCCTGCAGCTTCACGCCGTGATTGCCGACAAAGGCAATGTCCAGCACGCTGTTCTTCGCCAACTGAGTCTGTACGCTCAGGAAATAATCCTGTACGTAACTGTCCCTGGTGTTTTTAGGAATATAAGTGATGTTGTCGGTCTTGGGGTTGAAGGTGGTAGCTAATCCCTGAGGGAAACCCTGATCAACCGTGCGATAGCCGGCTGTACCTGGTTTCGGCTGGGTGACTGAGACGAACAGCGCATTGGGCGCATTGATAGCCAGGATATCGCCCGAACCGGCACGCGTGTAGTGCACGTAGCTGATTCCGTAACCGCCACGGACCACCACCTTCGCAGTTGCGGCATAGGCAAATCCAAGCCGCGGTCCAAAGTCGGCAAAATCCGGTTTCACCAGGGTCTTGCCATAAACTCCGCCGGCCGAGACTGGGGTCACCGCGCTCGTCTGCGAATAACCAGGTGTGATGGTCAAGACAGTTTGCGAAACCGGATCAAAGTTAGAAAGCAGATTGTGCTGCTCTGAGTAAGGGGAACCGTACTCCCACCGCAGGCCTAAATTCAATGTCAGGTAGGGCAGGACTTTCCAGTCATCCTGGGCGTAGACGTTGTCCATGGTCTGGCGCAGGTGTGCGACAAACAAATTAGCCAGGGAGTAGTTGTTGGTTGTCCCGAATAGAAAATCCGCCCAGTAGTTGTCGCTGACGGCGGCGTTGATGCTGGTGCAGTTGGGGTTGACCGGAACCTTGACACCGCCAACCGTCGTGCTGGGGCAAAGGCTGTAGCCGCCCGAGTAGCTGAACGATCCGTAGAGTGGATTGTTGTCGTTGACCGCCATCCAGATGTGCTCGTACTCGTATCCGAATTTCAACGAGTGCTTTCCCTTGACCCAGGTGAAGTTCACCTTGGGATCCAGCAAAGACGGGTTCTGCCATTGAGGGTTGGTGCTCTGGCGGCCAAATGCGGAGAAACCGGAGATGCTGGTGGAGGGTAGGCCGCCCGAGACTGTCGGATTGTCAGGCAATCCTGGAATCGTAATCGCGTTATCGCCGATGGAAAGCGAATACTTGCCGGCTTTGGTTTTGGAAAGCCCCACGCGGGCGTCGATGACTTTATTCGCACCCCACAGGTGAGTGTAGCCAAGCGCTACCTGTTGATCGAGAATCCGGATGGTGCCGTTGGTCTGACCGTCGAGCGGTAGCAGAATAGCGGGGTAGTTTACCCCGGTCTCTTTGCGGTCGCTCACACGGACGAACCACGAATTGTTGGCGTTCTGCTGATAGTCGAGGCGCAGGTCGCCTTTGTCGGAGTCATCGGTAAATGGGACCAGTTTGGAGTAATCGTTGGTCGCGAGGCCGGTCGAAGCAAGTCCGGTGGTTGGCAGTCCGGGGATCTGCTTGAAGAATCCAACGATCTGCTGCGATATCGGGCTGATGGCGCTCGCTGGTATGGGGGTATTCGCGGGGTATACCTCCCCGGTAAGGGGATTTTGGACCGGTACCACCAGGATGCCGTTGAGCTCATTCTGTGTGGGGAGAGTGAGCACCGTAAGCGGCTTGAGCGTTTGTCGAAAACCTTCGTAATCGACAAAGTAGAAGAGCTTGTCCTTGCGAATCGGGCCGCCGAAGTTCACGCCGAACTGGTTGCGATTGAAGGTTGGCTTCTGGAAGGGAACGATGTTGCCGGTGTTGCCGACCACGGTCGGTTTGAAGTAGCCGGCGGCGTTCAGGTCGGTGTTGCGTATGAACTCGTAGAGGGTGCCGTGGAAACGATTGGTTCCGCTGGCTGAGGCAACGTTCACGGTGGCTCCGGAAGAGCGGCCATATTCCGCGTTCTCGTTGTTGGTCACCACATTCCACTGCGCGACTGAGTCTGGTGGGATGGCGATGATCTGGTTGTCGAAACCCTGATTGCTTTCGCCGTACGCATTGTTATCCATCCCGTCCAGCAGAAAGTTGTTGAACATACTGCGTTGGCCGTTGATGTTGTAGGCGCCCTGGCGCACCAGGCTATTGATCGAACTGGTGGTAGCGGCTGTTGGAGCCTGCCGGGATCCTGTCACCAATGCCAGCAGATCCGAATAGTTCCGGCTCACCAGGGGAAACGCTTCGGTCTGATATTGGGTAATGGTTTGGCCCCTTTCGCTCGAATCCGTCTCAAGTTGCAGAGCTACATCGGTCACCTCTACGGAAGTCTGCGCCTGCCCGACCTTTAGTTCTAGATCAATGCGTTGCCGGCTGCCTACAGAGATGGTGATGTTCTGCGCTACAGCCTCGGCGTAATTTGGCGCTTTTGCCGAGATGGTATACACCCCGGCGCGCAGCGAGGGCACTTCGTAGTCGCCATTGCTGTTGCTTGTGGCTGAACCCTCAATGTTGGTGGCAGTGTTGGTCACCGTGATAGAGGCATTTGGGACTGCCGCCCCGCTCTGATCGCGGATCGTTCCTACCAGGCTTCCTACGTCAAACTGGGCATACGCGACGCAGCTTACAAAACATAACGACACGGCCAAAAAAAGAGTGCGAATTCGTAGTCTCATTGGATTTCTCATAGACCCTGACGATATGAATATCCCGAAAACGGATGTTTAAAGGAATGCGAATGTCAGATGAATATGAATGGCCGATGAACGCTCTACGAGCACACTATATCAGGCTTCTGGAAATACTTGGAGCTGGCAAAGTGTCTCTTCTCTTCACCTTTGCTCCGGGCTATAACGACCCTGCCCTTTGTCATCTCGACTGAAGCGTACCCGGAGTTCCTACTTCGCGCTGCTAGCGACGATCACGTGTGCGGCGCTCCGTAGAGAGAGCCGCATGCAGATCATCAAAGCCACGGGACTCCACAGGAAATCCGGGGGAGCGAAGCGGAGAGATCTCTGTGTGGATGCTCTCTCTTGGAAATGTTTTCAACGGCGCTGCCGAGGGATCTGCAACCGCTTTGGAAAGTATTAAGTAAAGCTGCCGGTTCGTGCCCGCCACAGTGCTCCATCAATGGGATCCACGCCTCGATCAGGTGCCTGGGCGCGAGGAAACTCGCGCTGGACAGCCCTGATTAAAGCATCACGCAGCGGGGGAACATTTTCTAGGATGCTTCCGGCAAAGGCGATAGGCGGTGTCCAATCATTTTCGCTTGAGGCACGCCGCAAGCGCCGGATGACCAGCCGCACCAGGTACGCAAGCTCCTCCCCTTGCTGTCGAAGCACCGCTAAGGCGATTTCGTCCCCCAACTCTGCGCAGCTCATGACAATTCCCGTCAGCGTCGAAAAGTCGGGAGGCGGAAGAGTATTGGCGTATTCCACCAACTGATCCAGGGACGACAACTGCCAGAAGTCCAGCACTGCGGGCAATAGCCGCGTCTCCCGCTCCTCGTCCTTAGCGAGGAAAATCGCACGCAGGCTTTGCAGGCCAATGATGTGTCCGGATCCCTGGTCGGCGAGTGCCGGCCCCCAACCCCCCGCGGAAATGAGCTCCCCGTTGGTGCTCCGGCCGACCACGTTGGATCCTGTGCCCGCCAGCACCAGTACGCCTGCACGTCCGGGGAAAGCAGCATCCAGTGCGATCTCGACGTCGCCCAAAATAAGCAATCCGCCACCTACCCTCGCGGTGATCGACTCACGCAACCAATCCGTCACCAACGAAACCGTCTCTCCGGCAGTCCCGACGCAGGTCCGGGTAATAGCTTTCATTGAGACGCCGGTGCGTGCCGAGAGTTCTGCCAACGCCGACTCCAGGTTATGGCAGGCGGTCGCCGCGTCGACCCGCATGCGCTTGATGGTGCCCGTGCGCACCCGCGCCAACTCGCGTGTTTCATCGGCCAGCACGTAATCGGTTTTGGTCCCGCCCGCATCCAGGGCCAGAAAAAAACTCATCTGGTTATACGCTCCCGCAATCTACGCAGCTGCAAAGTGGGCCTCAATCTCCTCCAGGGTTTTGCCCTTCGTTTCGGGCAGAAAGAAGGCCACCGTCGACAGGTAAATCACAGTGAAGCCACAGAATAGGAAAAACATCATGGAATATCCATACTTGCCCACTACCGGCAGGAAGATCGCAGCCAGCGTGGTGGAGACCATCTGGTTGATCACCAGCGCAATGCTCATGCCATTGGATCGGATGCGCGTCGGCATCAGTTCCGATAGTGCTAGCCATACGCAAACTCCAGGGCCCAGGGCATAGAAAGCGACAAAGCCATACAGGCCCAGGGCTACCAGCCAACCATGCGCTGTGCTGGGGAGTGGACCGATGTAGGCATGCTCGATTTTGAGCGGCGCGGTGCGTGCCGCATCCAGGTTGGCAAAAGGATCACGAAAGAATGCCTCGACCTTGGTCGAAGGAAGACTGCTTTGCCGGTCGATGGCCACCGGTGCTTCGCCTGCATCCTCCGACCGCATCGTCCTGGTGGCGGAGGTAAATCCTCCGTAGGAGTAGATCACCGTCAGCGCCAGCCGGTCAGAGGAAAAGGTATTTGCCGGCACAAACCTCGTGGCATCGCTCTGGTCAAAATGGAGCAGCAGAGTCTGATCCTGTCCTACTTCTGCCTGAATATTGTTGCGGACGTCATATCGGTTCTTTTCCGTGCGCAGGAACAGGATGCCGACAAAAAGCAGGCAGACAATGATGCCCGAAGTGCCCAGAATAAAGAGGAATTTCCTCCCCTTGCGGTCCACCAGGGTCATGCCGACGATGGTCATGAGGAAGTTGAAAAGCGTAAACATCACATAGCCCCAATGGGCATGCAGATCGGACAGGCCGCTTTGCAGCAGGATGTCGGTGTTGTATCCAATAATCGAGTTGATGCCGGTCGCCGTGTTGCAGAAAAGAATGATGCACGCCAGCAGGAAGGGAAGGACATACTTTCGCCGCAGCAGGGAATCCTTGAACACTCCGCCATTCGAGCTGAGAGAGGTCTGCTCCATCTCTTCCAGTTCGATCCTGGCCTGTTCACTGGTTCGCGACCGTTGTAGGGCGGCCAGGGCTTGCTGCTTTCGGCCCCGTCGAAAGAGCCATCTGGGGGACTCGGCGACGAACAGGCTGCCACCCAGGAACAAAATACCTGGGGGCATTGACATCCAGAAGATGCGCCGCCAGGCCTGGTCTTTGACGCTCAGCAGGACGGCCGGCGTGCTTGAGCTTATGAGGGCGGCAACACGATAGCTGTAATAGATGCCGATCAGCGCGGCAGAGAAAATGCCCAGAGTCAGAAGCCACTGGAAGGCTCCTGTGCCTTTCCCCCGGTCTTGGGCTGAGAGGCACTCCGCCAGGTAAAGGGGGACGACCATGCCCACGAGTCCTCCGCTAATTCCTTGCAGAAGCCGTCCCAGGAACAGTGGTCCGAATCCGTGAGAGAGCGCGATGACAGGAATGCTCAGAACGAAGATTGCTCCGGCGATCACCATCAGTGGCTTGCGCCCCAGCCAATCGGCAAGCAAGCCGGAAAAGAGCGTGGAAATGACACTCCCCAGCAGCACGGCCGCAACAATCACCGAGAGCTGGCTGGCGCTGAGTCCAGAGGTCGCCTCGAGATAAGGCAGAGCGCCGCCAATGATGCCGACGTCCACTCCGTAGAGCAATCCGCCTAGTCCTGCAACCAGCAGAAGAAGGCGATTGTAAGTTTGGATAGGACGCAGATCGGCGGATGTTGGCATGATGGCAACCGAGGGAACAGGATTGGACCCCAAACAATCAGAGTAACCTGCGCGCCTTCAGTTGTGTACGTTCCCCGGCGGGAGACACGCTTGGCAGGTGCCCAAAGCCCTCCTGACACCTCAACTCCGGGCTATCACAGTCCTACCCTTTGTCATCTCGACCGGAGCGTACCCGGATTTCCTACTTCGCGCCGCTGGCGACGAGCAAGTGTGCGGCTCTCCGTAAAGAGAGCCCCATGCAGACCATCAGAGCCACGGGTCTCCACAGGAAATCCGGGGGAGCGCAGTGGAGAGATCTCTGTGTGGATGCTCTTTCTTGGAAATGTTTTTCGAAGCACCAGGGCCTCTCATTACCGTGAGTCTCCCATTTCCACCAGCGGAGGCCGCACCCGTGCCAGCACGATATAAACCACAAAACCGGCCGCAAAGGCGTACAGCTCCGAGGGGTTGTCGGCTTTAACCAGAGCCGCCGGGAGCCCGGGGATATGCTCCGGCATGCCAACCAGAAAACCCAGTACCCAGGCGATATAGCCGGCCCAGTTGATACCTCGCCTCGGGCCAGACCAGCGGCGTCCGGCAAGCAGATAGTCCGCCGCCATAGCCCCGCAAACCGGGCCAAAGGATGCCGCAATAATGCTGAAGAAGCCGATCAGGTTGTCAGCCAGACCGGTAATAGTCAGGACAGCGCTCAGAGTGACACCCGCAAGCGTGGAGACCGGGCGCGAAATCTTGGGCAACATGGTGCTGAAGCTGTTGGCCGCAATAAAGGAAGAGAAACACGTCGGCACCAGGCAAGCGGCGGCAAAAAGAAAGAACATCACCGGCGCCAGCCCGCCCACACTCGCAATGGCCGAGGTGTAATCGTAGCTGGTGGCCCCGGCAGTGCGCCCCAGGTATCCGGCCACC
>CAZSUK010000727.1:0-4873 GCA_964609355.1 uncultured Acidobacteriaceae bacterium
GGTGCTCTCTATTGGAAGTCCTATGCGGAGAAGAAACAAGGACACACAAAAGTTGCGCTCGAGACCTGTGCCGCCCTGACCCACCAGTACCCGGCCAGCAGCTGGAACCATGACTGTACCGCATTGACCATCGAGATTGGCGCAGAGGACGGCAAACCCGTCGAGCCCAACGCATTAAGAGACGACGACCTGAGATTGCTGGCGCTCAATGTCCTGATGCAGAAGGACGAGACACAGGCTCTGGCACAGATCCAGGAGATTCTTAATGGCGACTATTCTGAGAAGCTGAAGAAGGAAGCACTCTTTATTCTCGGACATCATTATTCCGACGAGACCTACGCCCAGATTGTTCGCATCAGCTATGTGGAAGGCGACGTACGCATCGCCCGCGGCACCGACAATGAAAAGCCCGCAGGTGCCGTCTGGGAGAAAGCAGTCGCCAATCTTCCGCTCGAAACAGGCTTCAGTCTGGTAACGGGCGAAGGACGCGCAGAGATCGAGTTTGAGGATGATTCGACGCTGTATTTGGCAGAAAATTCCGTCCTCACCTTCAACGATCTACACACCACCAGTGGCGCGCCCTACACCGAGCTCGGTCTGCTTGCCGGCACTGTTTCGCTGAATGTGTTTCCCAATATTGCCGGAGAACAATTCACCCTGGGGACCCCCACCGATAGTTTCACCGCCAAGTATCAGTCTCCCTGGAATGTTCGCATCAGTAGTTATCTCGATGGCGACGCCGAAACCGAAGTGAGCGGCAGACTCGTACCGGTGTCCGGACCGGCGCCGACAATAGGAGCGAAAGGCCAGACGCAGTATCTTCGTGATGGACACCTCGTTGATTACGCCGGGCCTAAGGAGGATGCGAGCACATTTGCGGATTGGGACAAGTGGGTCGCGGATCGGGTCGATCAGCGGACCGCGGCGAACCAGGAAGTGATGAAAGCTTCCGGGCTTACGTCTCTTATTCCCGGAATGGCGGAGCTGAAGGGGCAGGGAACGTTCTTTGACTGCGCTCCCTATGGGACCTGTTGGGAACCGAAGGTCCAGCCGGCGGCCCCGGAGGACCGGCAGCTACCGGCCGACAAGGTTTCGCAGGCCTGGCCGCCCTCTGCCTCGGCTTTTGCACCAGGTGCGCACTTGCTGAGGGCCGATTTTCACCCAGCCACCAGGTTCGGTGGGGTCCAGGCGCAAATGGGCTTTACCGATCCCTTTGGCATAACCGATGCACAGGACTACTTCCCGTGCTTCCCGCAGGCAGTTCGCTATCGGGTGTTCAAAGATCCAATAACAGGCGCCTCAAGCGTAGTAGATAGCGGAGTAGCACCAAACGCGGCCGGATGGAACTGGGCTGTGTGTCACGCCGGAACCTGGGTTTATCGACGGCATCATTATTGCTGGGTTGCGGGTCACAAGCGCCACCACATCGCGCCCGTCCGTTGGGTCAAGAGCGAACATAAGGTCGGCTTTGTCCCCCTGCATCCCTACGATGTGAAAAGCCGGCCGCCAATCAACCGCAAGGAAACCGTCTTCGCACTCAACAACAAGAATGGATTAACGGTCGAACGGCTGAAGTTCGAGCCAGGCAAGCCGATCGAAGAGCTCAAATCGCCGCCGCGAGAATTCCGCAATGCCCATTTGACTCCGCTATCCCGTGTCGAGGCTCCGCATATGGAGGCGCACGTGATGAAAGACGGACTACGAGGGGAAAGACTGACGGCTACCAGGGGTGTACCACTGACCTTCAATGCCAAGCAACAAACCTTCAACATGTCCCATGAGGTAGTGCATGGAACTAAAATCGCAACCGTTTCCACACCTGTCACCAACCACGGAGGCACTCTGCAGGCCCGAGGCGGCAGTTTTGCCGGGGGACATGGCAGCTTTAACGGCGGGGGTGGATTTCACGGTGGAGGAGCTGGCGGTGTTCATGGTGGAGGCGGTTCGGGCGGAGGCGGTTCTCACGGAGGCGGTGGAGGAGGCGGCTCCGGCGGAGGTGGTTCACACGGAGGAGGCGGAGGCTCCAGTGGCGGAGGCTCCAGTGGAGGCGCCGGTTCTGCAGGCGGGGGTGGCGGTGGCGGCCATCGCTAGAGTCAAGACGAGAAATGATCAGCAGTAAAAGTGTTGGGTGACCCAGGTCTCGCTTTGAGACCTGGGTTTCTCTTCGCAAACTGTTTACATGGAAAGGCCCGGGTCTCGCAATTTGATCGGTGCGCTTTCCTGCATGAGCGCCATGGCAACGCCTCCTGCCAGGACTGCGCCGGTCATATACCAGGCCGGAGCCAGTGGGCTTCCCGTCAGGTCGGTGAGCGCTTTGATAGCCAGCTGCGTGGAACCGCCAAAGACGCAAGTGGAAAGGGCATAAATAATGCCAAGCCCACCCGAGGGAACAGCCTTGGGCAATGACTCAGTCACCGTAATGAGCGCGGGCGCGGTGAGAAAGGCCTGCATCACCGCCAGGATCGCCACCGAGCCATAGAGCACGGATACGCTGTGCAGGCGAGTCATCACCATATAGGACGGAACCAGAAGCAACGCCAGGATCACCACCGCTCCGAGCATGACTGGCCTGCGCCCGATCCGGTCGGATAGCAGACCACTCACCGGATCGGCAATAACCGCGCAGATGCCGACGACCATGGTGGCGCCGAAGGCCAGCGAGGGCGTCAAGTGCAGGCTGTCCTGGGCGTAGGTGGTGATGTAGTCCAGCCCATACAGGTAGATGGTGGCCGCCATCATCAACACCAGGGCGAGCACGACCAGCCGCACTGGCACGGGTTGCGGCTTAACCGCAGCGACCTGCCGATCCGCCTCGTGTATGGTCTCCGGCAGGTTGTGTCGCATATAGAGGCCGATGGGGACGACTGCGGTTCCGATAAGAAATGCAGCGCGCCAGCCCCAGGCATCGAGCGCCGCCGGCGACAGCCAGGTAGTGAGCAGGTAGCCGGCCAATCCTGCCGCCAGCACCGCCATGTCCTGGGTCATGTACTGGATGGAAACGTAAAGGCCTCGCCGCAAGGGCGGTGCAGCCTCCACAAGAAATGCGGTGGAAGGACCGACTTCGCCCCCCAGCGCGAATCCCTGCAGCAGGCGAAAGGTGACCAGAAGAATCGGGGCTGCCATGCCGATCTGAGCATAGGACGGGGTGAGCGCGAGCCCGAGAATCGCCGCGCCCATCAGCGCGAAGGAAAGCACCATCGCCGGTTTGCGGCCAACCCGATCGCCGTAAATCCCGATGACCACGCCACCGAGCGGCCTGGTGAGAAAACCGATGCCGAAACTCGCCAGGGAATAGAGCAGTCCGTGCGATGTCTGGGATTGGGGAAAAAAGCAGTGGCCGATCTGGATGGCAAAGAAGGAGAAAGTGAGGAAGTCGTAGAATTCCAGCCCGTTGCCCACGCCCACTGCGACGACCTTGCGCAGCGGCAGGTATTGATCTTTGAGTGGCCGTGCAGCCTCTTCGTCCGTGAGCGTTGCGTCCATCCTCCTCCTGTCGGGAGCACTGAGTGAACGATAGTTTGGTTACCGCTTTTGTCTGCCGGGGAGAGCTTTCCTCTTGTACCATTGCGCAGCTGCACAAGCGAGGAAGTTATGCTGCTCAGCCTGCAATCGCGCCTTTGTGGAAACATTTTTGTGATTCACTGCCAGGGCCGCATCGTAGTCGGCGAAGAGGCGAAGGCGCTGGAAACGGCGCTCGATCTGGCGGCTCGTGAAGCGTCCCGCATCGTCCTTTATGTAGGCGAACTGGACCGGCTCGACAGCATCGGAATCGGCCTTCTCGTGCGCTGCGCCGCCAGGTTGCGTAAGCGCGGTGGAGACCTCCGGTTGGCGGCTCCGCCACAATTCCTCACCGCTCTGCTCAAGTTAACCATGTTGTCCAGCATGCTGCAGGCTTATCCCACGGAGGACGACGCCATCCTCTCATTTCTCACCCGGCCCTCGGCAGAGAAGGCGCACCAGAAGACTGCTGCACGGGTGCTCGTGCTGGATCAGTCCGCGGATCTGTGTGCGTTCGTTCGATCTGTTCTGACCCAGCATGACTTCGACGTAAGATCGGCTAGCCTCGTCCGCGATGCCAGGATCCTGCTCCAGGTCGACGCCGTAGATTACATCCTGATCAGTTCTGACAGCCCGCAGCTCTGCTCTGAGCCCGTTGTGGGCTCGCTCAAGGCCCTGGTACCGAAGGCAACCACATTGCAACTCGCACCGGACTTCAAGAGCCGCGATGCTCTGGACGCCACCGCAGTTCTCCTGCAGTTATTCGGAGTACAACCACAGAGCCCGGCGTAGCTTCACTGGTTTCGCACCACCCGAAAGCCATAGTCCGCGTACTTGAATTCTGGCGGAATGCTGGAGCGAGCCGAGCATCGCGAGATTTTGATCTGGTGTCGCCACGAACCTCCCCGCGATGCCTTTCTGTTCCCCGTTTCCGGCCCTTGCGGATTCCTATCCGGTGAGCTCCGGTAGTAATCCGCTCCGAACCAATCGCTACACCACTCATGTACGTTCTCGCACATCTCAAAAAGGCCGTACGCATTGGGTTCCGATTGTCCCACCGGTTCAGGTCCGTTCTTCCAGCGATCATGGTAGCCAGGACGGGACATTGGCTGATCATCACCCCAGGGGAACATCGTGCCCTCGAAGCCACCGCGTGCAGCCCGTTCCCACTCGGCCTCTGTCGGTAGCCGGTAATGCGAGCCGGTCGCCGCGCTGAGCCACGCGCAGTAAGCGACGGCGTCGAACCAGGAAACGGCCACGACCGGTTGCTGAGGATGCGAGAAGTTGGCATCGTTCCAAAACGGTGGGGGCATACTTCCGCTGGCGTCTAGAAACCGCGCGTACTCTGCAACGGTCACTTGGGTCGCTGCCATGG
>CAZSUK010000728.1:0-13190 GCA_964609355.1 uncultured Acidobacteriaceae bacterium
GGGCGGGCAGGGTTGCTGTAACCATCACAGTTGCCGTGTCAGGTTTCCGGCGATGTAGGGAACGAAGCAATTTGCGTGGTATTCCTGGATGAAAATGCCGGGTACCAGGGTGAGTGCTCCGGATGTTGGATCAATACTAAAAGCCAGAGACGCGCCCGTCTTATAGGTTGTATCGGTGTCAAACTCAACGACCAGGTAATTACCGAACAGGTAACCTTCCCTGGGCTGTATGGTTGCGGACGTCACTCCGCAGGCCGAGTTTTTGAGAGTGATGGCGCCATTGACTGCAAAGGAGCTGGCGTACATGCACTCTCTTCCCCGGGGTAATGATCGACCGTTCAACAGGTGATTCGCGCCCTTGTTCTAATTCATTTAGGGGTTATTTGGTCTGTACCGCATTTCTCCCGATTGAAAACGTCAAACCGCAGAAGCAGCGCCCCGCATGAAATGGAAGATGATAGAAACAACGGCCAATATCAGGAGAATGTGGATAAAGAAAGCGGTGACGTGGAACACGAAGAAGCCTCCCAGCCACAGCAGAAGCAAAACGAATCCAACAACTAGAAACATAGTTAGCCTCCTCACTACCTATCGATGTCTGATGCACTTCGTACCTGAGAACCGATCGACTACCTGCAGGCCAACGGGGAAGTGGCCACAGTGTCGGGTGCTGCTGCGCGGTTGGGGAATGAATTTATCGCCGCCGGCCCGTACTTCGAAAAGTTAGGTGCCCAACAATGACGAAACGTTGCCTTGGCCTGCAAATTGAGTGCGCGAACCGTAATAGGCATCGTCCTAAGCGGTCTGACGGCCAGCAGGCCCGACAGAAAAAGCGCCCTGACCCTTCACGATCGTCCGCACTTCCCTAAGCACTCCCGGCATCTACTGCGTCCGCGTTTCCGCAGGCGGCAAATCCGAAATCGGCATGTACAAAGACGACAAGTCGCGCTAACGTAGTGGTTCGATGGCAAACGAAGCCACGAACGAAGCGTCAGCCGCAACCAAAAGGTGCATAGCCTGCCGGGAGCTGATCCCGGCCGATGCCATCATCTGCTCGCATTGTCAGACTCGCCAAACACCCGAGCCACCCGCAAAGCCAGGCCTCGTCAAACCGGTCATGACATGGGTCGGTTACATCAGTGCCGTGATCGGGCTGGGTATTACTCTACTCGGCGGCCTGCGTTGGCTTGAGAGACATCATCAGGAGCGCAGCGAGACCGCCACACACATCGCCATTGCTCAGGACCAGATACAGCGCGGCGAATACGAAGCCGCCTTCCACACCTATCAGGCGACTCTCAAGTCCGATCCGCAAAGCCGCAAAGCCGCCGATGGCTTGGTAGATGCAACCATGCTCTGGCTCGAGGGCTTCCACATCGTGGGCACAGCGGGCGATGACAAGAGCCCAGCTCCGCTGGCAGCTGCGAAGCTCGATGAAATTTTCCCTGTGCTTGACGCCGCACTCGTCCGCGCTACCGGTTCGAGAAAGGCAGACATTCAGGCACACATCGGCTGGGCACACTTCCTCAACCAGAAAATCGCCGAGCGCGAATTCGGCTCTGCCGCGGAGCAGAACCTGCAGGCCGCGCTCTCTACCGATCCCACAAACGTCTACGCCAACGCTATGCTGGGCAACATCCTGCTGCAAACAAGCGATAACACGAAGGATGCTCTCGCACACTTCCAGAGCGCAGAGAACACTGGAAAAGCCCGCCCGCTGGTGCGCGCCATGGAGCTGGGCTCGATGATCTATGATGATGACCCAGGTATCCGCGCCGCAACTATCCGAGTCGTCAATGCCATGAGGAAGAACCAGGAGCCCATGGACGATGACTGGTTTCGCATCTTCGGCTTCTGTTATGACCCGGTTGTCACTTCCAGGGCCGAGTTGGTCGAGTGTCTCTCAGCAGTCCCCGAAGAAGAATCCTGGGCCACTTATCAGCAGATAGCATCTCATCTCTCACCGCATCAGCTGTCTCCATGGACCAGCGACTACGTCCATGCCAACCTGCTTGAAATCTCCGGCAACAAATCAGACGCCCTGGCAAAGTATCGAACCTTGCAGCAGCAATTGAAGGGCAGCAATTCCAGCCTTCACATGCGAGTGGACGAAGCTATCAAGCGCCTGAACTGAAAAATCTTGGCCCCCCAAAAAGCTGAGATCAGGACCCAAGGAAAACGTGCTCAGCTACCCGAATGGGGGGTGAGATCCCCGCTTCCCGCAATTAGACTCGCAGGGGAGACGTACAGCGCCCAGCGAGGATTTACTGCGAATGGACAAGCAGCCAGCCCCTGATCCGCAAAACAACCCGGCTCTCTTCCCTACCCTCACCGCGGCCCAACTGCAGCGGATCGCCGCATGCGGCACCATCCGCGACGTCGACGCCGGGACCACTGTCGTCGAGCAGGGGGATGCGACCATGCCGTTTATCGTCGTTCTCTCTGGCGAGCTGGAAATCGTGCGGCCTACCGCCGGCGGCGAGGAGATCGTCGCAACGCATAAAGCCGGAAACTTCTTTGGCGATATCATCATGCTGTCCGGGCGGCGGAGCATGGTCAGCGCACGCATGCGCGTCGCCGGCCAGCTGATTGAGATGCAGCGGGAAGCCCTGCAGCAGCTGGTGCAGACCGACAGCGAGCTGGGGGAGATCCTCACCCGCGCTTTCATCCTACGCCGGGTGGAGCTGATCGCCCGCGGCTGGGGCGATGTGGTGCTGCTGGGCTCGGATAACTCGGCTGCCACCCTGCGGCTTAAGGGTTTTCTCACGCGCAACGGTTACCCATTCACCTATGCTGATTTCGAAAAAGACGAATCGGTGCAGGAGCTGATTCATCAGTTTGAACTACGCGCCGACGATATCCCGGTCATGATCTGCCGGGGCAAGTGGGTGCTGAAGAACCCCAGCAACCAGGAGGTGTGTGATTGCATCGGGCTCAATGAGGGTATTGATACCACCACGGTGCGCGATGTGATTGTGGTCGGCGCCGGACCGGCGGGCCTTTCTTCTGCCGTGTATGCGGCTTCTGAAGGACTGAATGTGCTTGTCGTGGAGACGAATTTTCCCGGCGGCCAGGCGGGTTCCAGCTCGAAAATTGAAAACTACCTGGGCTTTCCCACGGGCATTTCCGGCCAGGAACTGGCGGGCCGGGCCTACACGCAGGCGCAGAAATTTGGTGCGCAATTGATGGTGGCGCGCCCGGCCGTGCGGCTTGTGTGCTCGCAACAGCCGTATTCTCTTGAAATCGACGGCGGAGGCAAATTGCTCACCCGCTCCGTGGTGATCGCCACCGGGGCGCAATATCGCAAGCTGCCGCTCGAAAATCTGGCGCAGTTTGAAGGCAACGGCATTTACTACGGGGCAACGTTCGTCGAGGCCCAGCTTTGCCAGGGGGAAGAGGTTATCGTGGTGGGTGGCGGCAACTCCGCTGGCCAGGCGGCCATTTTTCTATCTCAGATTGCCAGCCACGTGCACATTCTGATCCGGGGTGCGCAGCTCGCAGATACGATGTCGAGTTATTTGGTCCGCCGCATCGGGCAAAGTTCCGCGATCACGCTTCATAGCCATACCGAGATCATTCAACTCGAAGGCAATGGACATCTCGGCTCGACTCGCTGGCGCAATAACCAAAGCGGCAAAGAAGAGCAACATGCCATTCGGCACGCGTTCCTGATGACCGGCGCCAGCCCGAACACTGAGTGGCTGAACGGGTGTGTTTCGCTGGATGACAAGAACTTTATACGGACGGGCGTCGATCTCGCCCCGGAGCAGTTGCAAGCAGCCAACTGGCCGCTGGCCAGGGCGCCACTCTTGTTTGAGACATCGTTGCCGGGAGTCTTCGCCGTGGGTGACGTGCGTTCGAATAACGTGAAGCGCGTGGCTTCAGCGGTAGGCGAAGGCTCCATCGCCATCAGCCTGGTCCACAGGGTTCTGCAGGAACAGACGACGCCTCCCGCTTAAAGTAGTTCCGGAGATTGTGTCCTGCGAAAACTGCAGGCACCGGAGCGAAAACCCGCATCTCACGTGGTTTGAGGTAACAACCATGAAACGAAACATCACAGCGGGGCTCATTCTGACTGCATCGCTCATTAGCGTTGCGTCTGCGCAAGTCGGGTATTCCCCCTCGCAAATCAGCAATGCCGCACAAGACTGGTATCACCAGCGCGAGGCGCGCTTTTCGGGAAATCAGTGGCGCCCGCAGTTGTTCATGCAGGTAAGAACCGACCTTGAACACATCGGCAGTGCGCAGGGAGCCAGTGAAAAAGAGAATAATCGTCTTACAAACACCAAGGAAGAGCTGACCAAAATGCAAGCCGACCTCGATCAAAATCGTTACGACAACAACATTTTGAACGATGTGATTGACTCCATGAAAAAGTCAGCGAATGACGAGCGTCTGGCCCCCCGCGATCGAGCGGTGTTAAGCGACGATTTAGCCAAGCTCCACGAGTACCAAAATAATCCCAGTCAGTGGAAGCGCTAAGGGCGCTTAGAGGCAAAATCTGGAAGGGAGGGTTTGTGGTTTCAATGCGGCCCTTCCCACGGTCCCGTCTTTCCCCCCCAAAATGGCTGCATCGGTATGGTGTCCCTTGATCTCCCTCATCTGGTAGTTCGGAGACAAACGGAACTGAGGCTTGGGGGTAATGCGGCGACAGTATACCAATTGCAGTCATTGAAGAGTTTTGGGGATAGACGAAGTAACCCCCCAAGACCATCCCGTTCACGCCGTTTTGATAGCAACGATAGGCCACCTCATTTATAAAACATAAGGTTCGTGTCACCGTAAAGCACGTAGGCAAGAGCCGTAGGATTGCCAGTGCTCTGGTAGATTTCGCGTCGCGCACGCTCGAGCGTTGCGCTTACGTCTGCTGGTCCAACTTGCATCTGACGCTGCAGAAGTTCATAAAAGAGAACGGAAAACTTGGCGGCGATCTGGTCATTAACCGGAAATAAAGCACCAATATATCCACTGGCCCCGGCTCCAAGCACAGCAGGGGCCCAGCCATCTATAAAGTTGCCTGAGTGCTTCGCTTGCCCAACATCGCATGCGTTGAAGAAGAAGAAAGTGTGGTTCGACGAAGCGGCTTCGGCCATACCACGCCAAGTTGTCGTGTCCAGCTCTCCATCCTCCAACAAGATGGCGAAATCGCCCCCGGTTGCACTCAGTTGGCCATGGCCCGCGAAATGAACAATCCCTTGAGGAGGATGGTGAAAGAGCTCTCGAAGCGCGCCCATATTACCGTTGACCGCACTGTAGCCGTTGAGCCGGGCTAGTCCTTCGATCTCTGTTGCCTCACCATCCAGCACACGTGTCCCGGTATAGTGCGGTGCAATCACGAACATTTTTGTCATGATCTCAGCGTTGGGAGGACTGTCCCTCTGTCTCGAATCGTTGCTCATGTACCAACGCGCTACAGAATAGTTGAGGCCTAGAAAACTTTGTTGTCCCGTCCCGTCTTCTCGAACGGGCCTCATCAGCTCCCAAGGGATCTGCGGATTATCTGAATAAATCTGGATGGTGCGAAAGTCTTTGCCGCGTTTATCGACCAACGCCCAAAACGCTCTCCTGAATGCATCTGGAGCATAGTTCTCATAGAGCATGGTCCCGAAGCCTTCCGCGAATTCCCTGCCGTGCAGCGGTTTGGTCTCGACGACCTCAGAGCCGCGAGCCGCTCTGGCAAGGTTCCAGGAGCTCTGCTCTAGCCAATCTGCAAAACCCCGTGAGTCTCTTAACTTGCCTGTTGCAGGTTGGAGGTAAGGCGAGAGAATCGTTATTCCATCATCTTTGATAATGAGTGTTAGATCAGGTCGCGGGATCACCGCCTCCAACTTCGGATATTCATCAGCGACTGCTTTTGAATCTGCGATTGTTTGCCGGCTCGACGGAACTGCCGAGTTAAGGGCGGGTGCGCTACTTGTGACCCGGATTTCACGAGCTATGCGGGCAAGATAGCGCCCTTGATACGAATAAGTGACCAAAACATGAACCTTGCTCCCAGTCGGTAGATTTGGCATGGCCCTGGCGTAAAAGGTGGCCGGCGCGGGATCACCTGCGCGAGGTAACTCGATGCTACCGATAGCGCCCCCGTGGCTGAATTGCAATCCCGGTGCCGCTAAAGCTACATCCAATTTCCAGTAGGCGGCTGGCGTAGGCTTCAGCCTAAGAACAAGCGCTCCGTTAGGAGTAGCCTCACCTTTTTCGATTACTATGCCTTGTGATTTCTCCTGCATCGTTAACGAAACTTGGATCCGAAACTCCGTGTCTCGGGGTACGGCATCCGGACAATCAAGCATCGGGTATCTCTCGATAACATCATCTGGGGAAGCTGCTCCCGGGTCCAGGCGCGAAGGTCTTTTATTGAGTTGCTCCGCCTGCTTGGTGCGCTCTAAACCAAGTGAAGCTTCGCGGTTATCAAAATCACACCGGAGGACTGCCCCATAGAGGAACTCCGCGTCATCATATCGCCCCTGCCTCACGAACGTCTCGGCGTTGTGGAGATAGGCACGAATCGATCCACTTTCGACCGGGCAACCTTGGATCTTCCTTGTCGCTTTTTCATTCGCTACTTCGGATTGCGAGGGCGGCAAGTTGTTGGCAGGGGGCATAGCGGTTCGCCAGTCTGGCAGCGGACTCTTGTTACCACCGAAGTGGTTCCCCAGGCTACCAAGCGGTGGAGGCGCATGGTTGGTGGCTGTTGTCGACCCACCGTTTCCTTCATACGTCTCCGCACTCTCTGCAAAGCGCAGCCCATCCAGAGCCGCCCGGTTTCCTGGCTGGCAGCCGAGTACCTGGTTGTATTCCGAGATTGCTCGGTCGTATTGGCCTTTGCTGCTGTTGCTTTCTGCGTAATTGAGATAACGAGGTATATCGGAGACCTCAATCGAGCAGTCGCGCGGCCTTGTAGCGATCTTTGAACCGGCTTGTTGAGAAGGTAAAGCACTGTCTGGAATCGGTCCGGCAGGCTTTGGCGGCGCCACGATAGACGGCAGAGCGGTGGCATCGTTAACTGCTGGTGCGGCCGGTACAACCGTGTTGGGAGCCGTTGGAGGTGGTTCCGGCAGTTGCGGAGCAGGAGCGGGTTTTACTTGCCGGGTAATCTGCGGTGCCGGCTTGGGTCGGTTACCGAAAAGGTGTGAGTTTACTAAGTAAGCAATAACAATGAGGCTCGCGGCTACACTGCTAATCGCAAGAATTCGCCTTGCTGAAAGCCACTCGGGAAGTAGGCGGTGACGCGCCAAGCCGATCCCCCATTGCAAAATACCACATGTCGGTAGCCACAAACTCTTTTGGTTCGCGAGCTCGGGAAGCTCAGGACGGTAAAATTCAGGACATCCTACCGGCCCTTACGGGGGGAACCCGCGGACGGACAGGAAGATACCTCTGCTGGTCCTAACGGTTCTGAACGGAGGCTCCGCCTCCCCTTAACTCCCTGTTTCCCTTCTCTCATGTCCGCTAATGATCGATCTGGCCTGCATACCCACGAGGAGGAATGCGAACACGTTCAATGTGAAGACACCGAGCTCCAGACGGCATTAGAAATGCATCTGCCTTTGAGCGTCTCGAAACCACCCTGACGCTCAGCCGGCGGCCGGAGAAACGTCGAGGGAATATGTATCCTGCCACCGGATTTCGCCAACATACCAAAGCCGAGAATCAGTCAACCGCGTCCCAAGGTGTGTTGCGGATACGCAACAGGAGCCCGGACCGGGCAGCATGAACCGCGTAAATATTTGTCTGGGGCTAAAGCCTAACGTCAAGTCCTGCGTTGTGCCAGTTCCGCCTTGGTAATTGTCATGTCCTAAGATGCATTGCAATCGCTATTAAGGTGTCATATGTTTTTCCCCGGGCGATCTACCGTTGCCTGAGGGGAATGTAACGCTCATCTCTAGCGTTTTGGAGCGCGGCCGGGTTGATGCTTACACTCCTGACATCTCAATAGCACTACAAGCGCGAACGCGTCGTAATAAAAGGGCTCATGGTTTTCTATCTCAAGACGCGACATCTGGGGTGTGGTTGGCTCGCTGGGTGCTCGATGAAAGGTTTAACGTGATGATCTGTGTTAGGGCAGCAGCCTCTCTTTTACCCGTTTGTTTCATCATTTCAGGGTGTCACTATAATGTGACTCTCGCCGTGAAGAACTCGGTCTCTACCCCCGCGCCGCCCCCTCTTAATATCACTGCTATTGCAAAGGACAGTAACGGACAGCAGAGCGGCACGACTGGTTTCGGTACCGTTAATCCTGGAGCGGTAAGCACTCCACAGACATTTTCGGTCAAGAAAGGCGGTAGCTACTCAGTTCAGGGTAACTTGTCCAGTGGCGTTACTGCGTACACAAGCGGCGACAAAACCGTAAACGGTGATCTCGCAAACGAAAGCGTAGATATAACGACGCTGACATCACCCACAATTAACCCAAACGACGTGTCAGCCATCCAAGCGGCCTTTGGCCAGCTCGGCGCAAACGTCGGTTTCAATCCGGTTACGGTTCCAAGTGCATTAGGTTCTCTCTTCGGTGGTTTGGTCTGGTATGTGGACACAAACAATCCATTGAGGGCTGATACGCAACTGATCATGGTTATCTCTCCCTCGCAGCTCACCGGCGCAGTTGCACTTGCTGATTTCCAATATCCCCAGGGTCCTCAAGCAACTCATGACGACACCATTAGCTCGTCTGCGTCCCTCCAGGTCTCGGGCAGTGTCCCTCTTTGGGGAAATCTGTCTGGGGGATTCGCAGCAAACAGCCTGTACAAGACACATTGGTCGATGGTTGGCTTTGGAAATGTAACGAAAAGCGACACGGTGAGTTTTCAAGACAAGCTAAACGCATTGACCGCCGCACAGAAGACCGACATTTGTAATCGTCTAACTACTGCAAACAGCCACGTTATGTATGTCAACGAGATGTATGTCATAAAATCTGCAATTCTTAGTTATCAAAAAGGGAACACGGTCACCTCTAGCGCAGCTATCAGCGGCGCTTCGATAATCGCTGGTAACGCGGCCTACGATTTCTCGTCGTCACAAATCGAGACAACAGAGATAGATGACACTGTTGTAAATGTCGAGGGCCCAACGTTTAGCAAGAGCACTGTGTCATTTTGTGCCGCTGCAGCCCCAGCCCCGGCCATCACGGCACAAGCACTAGTTCATTTGAGTGATGCGAAAGCGGCACTATTGGATAGTAGTGGTGGTAAGCTGGCGCTCACTAATCCAACCCTCAAGAAATCCGCGAGGGCGCCACAGTAGCGAAAGACTTATGCGTCAGACGGGACTGCTACTTTTAGAGACTGTCTCCCAAGAGTACCAGTCCCGTCTGACGTATAATTTCCTATAATTTCCAAGGCATCGCGACAGCTCCTCGTCGGATCACGCCCTCGACGCCAATCTCGCCAGGCGAATCGACAGGCTGACAAAGGGCGTAGCGATTTCCCGCGACGAAGATCTTGGTTCCGAGGAGATCTTATAGATGGTCGTGAATGGGTGGAAGCTCTTTGTTCGCCCACTTTTTCACGACCAGCTCATTCATTTGGTTGAGCAAGTCGAAGCGTTAGCGAAAAAAAATCCGGCCGCCTAGAAAGAAGAGGATGCGACCAAGCTGCCGGCAACGATCAATCGCCTCATCCGGGAAATCATTCCTCGCGATCCAAACGCCCCGGATTTCCGTCAGGGGTAAGACTCTCGGAAAAGACAGTCGGCATTGGTTCCGGGCCAAAGTCCACCAACGGTATCGTCTCTTTTATCGCTTCGCTAGCAAAGAGAAAGTCATCCTCTACGCTTGGCCTAACGATGAGAAGACCCTTCGCAAGGCGGGATCGAAAACAGACCCTTACAGCGTTTTTCGCGGGATGCTGGAAGCTGGGGGTCCACCCGGTTCGATCGCAGACTTGTTGCGGCGATCATCTACCACCAGGGTCTTCTCACCTTCGCCGGCAGGTTCTCTGTGGTACCTTTGCTGCAAAGTTCAATGAGCCTCTGAAGTTAGCCGGAATCGAGAAAGATGGCCGACGCTCGCGATCTGTCCTCAGTCCTTGCCGGTCTGCCTTCCGAGACCGACCTTGGCCAATCCACACTGAAAAAGATTGCCTGGCGGCTACTGCCCTTGTTTGCTTTGGGCTATGGCGCCGCCATTATGGACCGGACTAACGTCGGCCTGGCCGCCCTGCAGATGAACCGGGATCTGCATTTCAGTGCGTCGACTTACGGCTTCGGCGTCGGTCTCTTCTCCATAGGCTACGCCCTATGTGAAATCCCCTCGAACCTGGCGTTATACAGGTTCGGCGCGCGCCGGTGGATTGCGCGCATCATGCTCACCTGGGGATTGCTGGCGATGGGCATGATGTTCGTAAAGACCCCGCCACAGTTCTATGCCATGCGCTTCATGCTGGGCATAGCGGAGGCGGGGTTTTTCCCAGGCATCATGTTTTACATGTTGCAGTGGTTCCCTGACAATTTTCGATCCCGAGCCATCAGCCGTTTCTATGGCGCCGCACCTCTGGTGGCGATCGCCAACGGTCTGCTTGCCGGCCCCTTGATGAGTCTGCAAGGCCGACTCGGACTTCGCGGCTGGCAATGGCTTTTTCTATTAGAAGGGCTTCCCGCGGTCCTGTTGAGTGTCGTGTTTCTTTTTCAACTGCCGGACACTCCCGAGGAAGCCCGATGGCTTTCGTCGAGTGAGCGAGCCTGGCTGAAAGCAAGGCTCGCCGCAGACGTCCGAACCGACACCCATCTCGAAGATACCTGGCGCTCTTTACGGGATAAGCGCGTCTGGCTGATCGGGCTGCTCTCCTTCTGCGCGCTCACCTGCATCTTTGCCTATACGCTTACTGCGCCGACCATATTGCAGCGAGCGACCGGGTTTTCCATTGCCTCGATTGGCGAACTCATGGCGATCAACGGTTTGCTCGGCCTTCTCAGCATGACGATCAATGCGACGCATTCGGATCATGCCCGGGAGCGCCGGTGGCACATCGTCATTCCCCTGCTCATCACGGCTGCGGCATTCCTGGTAAGCGGTAGCACGACAAATGCCTGGTGGCTGGTGTCGGCCTTCGCGGTTGCGATCACCGGCCTCTACGCGACCCAGGGAATCATCTACGCCATCCCTGGCAGTTTCCTCAAGGGCAAGTCTGCCGCAGCTGGGATCGCAGTCGTCACTTCGATGGGCATTCTCGGCGGTTTTGCCGGACCTGCCTGGATAGGCTGGATGAGGGACGCTACCGGCAGCTTTCAAATCGGCCTGATGTCGCTGGCCATTCCCTGCGTCATCGGTGTAGCCATTACGGCATCCTTGAAAGAATCCCACTCACGCTAGGCGCAACTGCATGCAAGCCTCCCCTGAGCACTACGCTGTCGGGGGAAATGCGTCGACACGGTACCTATTGCAGCAACTTCAGCTGAGCGCCGGCTGACCAGACGGAAATGACCCTAAAGCGTGAAGCGGCTATCCATCACTGCTTCGCCGGGTGAAATGCGGCAACGTGATACCTATTCACCGTCAGTTTGTTCACTTGTTGCAATAGGTATGCTTTCGCTGCATTGCAGCTCTTCATTAAGCTTCCTTAATCTTTCCCAGATGAAAAATTCAGGCTCACCGATGCATGCTTGAACCGGGTGCAGTGACTATGTGGCAAGATGACCGACATGCAGTCGTTCGAAGATTGCGCAGCCAATACAAGGAGGCCACGGAAACTTTGGCCGCCCTCGAGGCCTCCATCGTCGAAATAAGCCAATCCTGTTCGATAACAACTAAGGAGGGATTTTTGATGTATGCACCAACGGGTCCTCGTTTGCTGGATACCAACTACCCCACGACACAAGTCACCCAATACCGTGCAGCAAGAGAACGCAAGGAGGTTCTTAGGAAACGTCTCATGGAACTCGGGGATCCCGACCACGAGTAGCTCTTGGTGAACGTGAGAGGCAATTAGGAAATATGCGCGCTCCGGAAGTCTCGCGGACAGAGACGGAGCTGATTGATTTAGTTGAGGGATCCACCTGGTTCGATTGCAGACTTGTTGCGGCGATCAAAGGTTCTGAAATCTGGAGCCGAGTAAGGCAATGACGGAGAGGCGAGATACTTCCCCCTAACTCTGTAAGCTATCGGCGAGGGATTAGCGAAGGACGTTTCGAGGACAGAAGTTTCGTGGACCAGACGGAACTGGCACTTTCACGAAAGCGGATTTGCATTGACTAGCTTGTTGCTCTACAGTCGGCGGCCTGAGAAACGTCGAGGGAATATGTATCCCGTCACCGGATTGCGTCCCCCATGATTCGTCCGTTTCTGCCGCGCATTTGAAGGCGCTGAGCGCAGAAAGTAAATGAGCGAGGGGAGCTTAGTCCTGCCAGATCCGCCGGACACCGAACGTGTCTAGTCGCGAATCGGTACTCAGGATTGGTAGGTCACTCGCAAGCGCCTGGGCGGCGAGCATGCGGTCAAAAGGATCACGATGCTCGGCGATGAGCCGTCCCGCACGCAGCGCGCTTGCTACATCGATCGCAAGCAGCGTGTAGCCGGCGCGGTCCATGACCTCCTGGAACTCTCTTTCCAATGCTTCCGCTCCTGGAAGTTTTCCGAGACGTACTTTGGTCGCAATTTCCCAGGCGGATGCTGCAGAGACGAGAATCACATTCGCCTCATCTGCGATGATCGTCGAAGCTTTACGGCTAAGGAATGAAGGTGAGAGTGTAGCCCACAGAAGCGTGTGCGTGTCCAGCAGAACTCTCAACCGCCCTCTCCATTCCAGAGTTTCAGCTCCTCTTCGGGGAGAGGTTCAAAGAAAGCGTCCGCCAATACGAAGCCTTGAGTCTCAAGAGCGCCGAGCCGCTTCTTCCCGACCGGGTGGATTGCTTCAAGTCTTGCGATTGGAGTTCTTTCGCGGCCCGAGGTAATCACCACCGTCTCGCCTTCTTGAGCCTTCTTCAAGAGCTCCGACAAGTTCGTCTTGGCTTCAAAGATTGTCGCTGTAATCATGGACTCGCAATTCCTGCTAACTTAGCTTAGCTAAGCTGCGGAACTCTGTCAATCAGCCTCCAGCCGTCTGGGTACGGGACGGTCTACCAACAGGGTCAACGTTGACGGAAGCCACTCCGCTTTCGCGATAACTACTCCAGATTGATCCAGACGGATTTGGGCTCGCTGACCGCGTTCAGCGTATCGAGGCACTTATCCCGGCCTATGCCTGACTGCTTGA
>CAZSUK010000729.1:0-14045 GCA_964609355.1 uncultured Acidobacteriaceae bacterium
CCAGCACATCTTCAAGCTGCGCAAGGCGCTCGGCGACACTGTTGAAGGAGAGCGTTACATCGTCACCCTCCCGGGCCGCGGCTATCGATTCGCTGTTCCGGTCCGTACCATCACCGAGGACGGTGCCGTGCTGATTGCGCAAATGCGCTCGCGCGCCCAGATTGTGATCGAGGAGCACGCGCCGGAGCCGGTCGACTCCCTGCCCGCCCTTCCGCCGCCTTCGCGCTTCAAGCCGAAATGGCTGCTCCCAACAGCAATCGGTGCCGCGATTGTAGGCCTTGGACTGCTACTGGTTCTGCGCCACAATCAGGTTCTAACCTTCTTCCATCGAAGTCGGGCTCTCACGGAAACCGATACGGTGGTGCTCGCCGACTTCGCCAATTCGACCGGAGACCCTGTATTTGACAGCACTCTTCGCCAGGGTTTGGCGGTGCAACTTGAGCAGTCGCCCTTCTGGAGCGTCATCTCCGAACAACGCATGCAACAGACGCTCAGGCTGATGGACCGGCCACCCGATGCGCGAATCAACCTGCAGACGGCCCGGGAAATCTGCGCCAGAACCGGGAGCGCCGCCGTCATCGAAGGTTCGATTGCCAGCCTCGGAACTCAGTATGTGTTGGGACTGCGTGCGGAGAGCTGTCGCAATGGAGACGTCCTCGCCGAAGAACAGGCGCAGGCGGCAAGAAAGGAAGACGTACTCGGGGCTTTGGACAAAACGGCGACCCGTTTGCGTAGCAAATTGGGCGAGTCACTCAGCTCCGTGGAAAAATACGCCACGCCGGCAGAGGAAATAACCACACCATCCTTAGACGCGCTGCAAGCCTACAGTCTGGGACGAAAGGTGTTTTTTGAGAAGGGAAACACTCCGGCTCTGCCTTACCTCCAGCGGGCGGTGGAACTCGATCCAAATTTCGCCATAGCCTACCGCGCCCTGGCGGCGATGTACGGAAACCTCAACCAGTCCGACAGGATGGCCGAAAATGTGCGCAAGGCCTATGAGCTACGCGAAAAGGTAAGCGAGCGAGAACGGTTCTATATTGAATCAAGCTACTACTGGATGGGAACGGGAGAGATGGAGAAAGCGATACCTGCCGACGAGCTGTGGCGGCAGTCCTACCCCAGGGACTACGCGCTTTACGTGCATCTTGGCGCTATTTACATACGCCTGGGAAACCTGGAAAAGGCATTGGAGGAAACACGCGAGTCGGTGCGTCTGGAGCCAAATTCTGGAATCAACTACACGGTCGTCTGCTTGGCATACATCTCCCTCGACCGGCTGGATGAGGCGGAGGCCGTTCTTAAGCAAGCCGAGGAGCGCAAGTTGGAGAGCGAGGGGCTGCCTGGGGCCCGCTACCGATTAGCTTTTCTAAAGGGAGATACGGCACAGATGGCACACACGGTGTCGGCGGCCATGGGAAAGCCGGGAACGGAAGACGTGCTGCTGGACGCGCAAGCCGACACCGAGGCCTGGCACGGGCGGTGGAAAGATGCCCGCCAACTGACGCGGCGCGCAGTGAGTTCAGCCGAGCAAAACGACGCCAGGGAAACAGCCGCATGGTATGAGGCAAGGACGGCTCTGGGCGAGGTGGAATCGGGCATGAGGGAGGAGGCACGTTCCGACGCCGATGCAGCAATCAAGCTGGCCTCAAACCGCGATGTGTTGGAAAGGGTGGCTCTGGCCTTGGCCTTGGCAGGCGATACCGCAGCGGCGGAGAAACTGGCGGCCGAGCTCGACCGGAGGTTCCCGCTGGACACGCTGGTCCAGCGCTACTGGCTGCCTGCAATCGGTGCGGCGGTGGCGTTACAGCACAAAAACCCGAAACGGGCAGTGGAGCTACTGCGGGTGTCGGGCCCGATCGAACTTGGGGATCAAGGTGACCTTTCCCCAATCTACCTGCGCGGAGAAGCGTATCTCATGCTCCGCGACGGGAGTGCGGCAGCGGCCGAATTTCAGAAGTTCATTGATCACCGAGGGCGGGTAGGGAACTTTCCCTGGGGTGCATTGGCGCGCTTGCAACTCGCCAGAGCGTGCGCTTTGTCGGGAGATAAGACCAAGGCAAAGATTGCCTACCAGGATTTCCTCGCCCTCTGGAAAGATGCCGACCCCGACATTCCGATACTGAAGCAAGCCAAAGTGGAGTACGCAAAACTGCAGTAATTCCGAGATTCCCCTCGCTTTCACGCGAAGCCCGGAGGGCCGTGGTAGATTTCCGGTACGTTCTTCCCTGGCCGGTTATACGTTGTCCCTATACCATGAATGCCGATCCCAAGGTCGTTTACGAGTTCGGTCCCTTTCGTATGGACCCGGACAAACAAGTCCTGCTCCGCGACGGCCAACTCATTGCGGTGACTCCGAAGACCTTCGAGACGCTGCTGGTGTTGGTGCGCCGCGGGCGGGAAGTTGTCACCAAGGAGGAACTTCTAAAGGAGATCTGGCCGGACTCTTTCGTCGAGGAAGCCAACCTGAGCCAGCACATCTTCAAGCTGCGCAAGGCGCTCGGCGACACTGTTGAAGGAGAGCGTTACATCGTCACCCTCCCGGGCCGCGGCTATCGATTCGCTGTTCCAGTTCGTACCATCACCGAGGGAGGCGAGGTGCTGATTGCGCAGATGCGCTCGCGCGCCCAGATTGTCATCGAGGAGCAAGCGCCGGAACCCGTCGACTCCCAGCCCGCCCTTCCGCCACCCTCGCACGCCGAGCTGAAATGGCGGAAATGGCTGCTCCTCGCAGGAGTCGCTGCCGCGATTGTAGGCCTTGGAGCGTTCCTGAGTCTGCCCCGTCATCAGCCCATTCCGCTGAATGCCAAGGATTCCGTGTTGGTCGCCGATTTCACCAACCTCACCGGCGATCCAGTCTTCAACAACGCGTTGCGCCAAGGGTTGGAAGTGCAACTGCAGCAGTCCCCTTACTTGAATCTCATTTCGGAAGTTCGCATCCAGCACACGCTGCGCCTGATGGGTCAGCCCCCCGAAACACAGGTCATCGGCCAGATTGCTCGAGAAGTCTGCGTTCGTACCGGAACCGCGGCGCTGCTGGAAGGCTCCATCCAGAACGTCGGAGCGAGATACGTGCTCAGCTTACGGTCTACCAACTGCCGGACCGGAGATGTCATTGATCGGGAACAGACCGAAGTGGCGAGCAAGGAAGAGGTCCTGGAAACCATTACCCAAATGACCAGGGATTTCCGGAAACGGGTCGGCGAATCGGCAGCCACTCTGCAACAACACGATGTGCCGCTTGCTGAGGCCACCACGGCCTCGATCGACGCGTTGCAAGCCTACAGCCTTGGATTGCAAGCCGTGGCCAGCAAAGGCGAGGAGGCCAGCATCCCCTTTTTCAGGCGAGCCGTGGAACTCGACCCGAAATTTGCCATGGCCTACGCCTACATGAGTTACCAGTACGGTTCTTCCGGCTCCACCGAGCTGGCCACGGAGAATATTGCCAAAGCTTACGAGCTCGCCGAGCACGTGAGCGACAATGAACGATTCTTTATTTCCGCCTATTACTACGGTCGCGCCGTTGGAAACCAGGAGAAGGCTCGCCAGATCTGCGAACAATGGGCAGAGACCTACCCTCGCGACCCAGCCCCCCACTCATTCCTCGGAGGTTTCATTTATCCCGTGCTCGCCAATTTCGACAAAGGGATGGAAGAGGCACGGAAAGGGATGGAAATGGCGCCAGACCAATCGATTTTCTATCTGGAACTGTGTGCGGAATCGTGGGGTGCCGGCCGCCGGAAAGACAGCGAGGAAGTCTTGCGTCTGGCTTCCCAACGCAAGATGGAGACTCCGAAATTGTTGGTTTTCGCATATGATCTTGCGTTTTTGACAGATGATCACGATGGCATGCAGAAGGCGGTGAAAGCAGCCCAGGGAAACCCGGATGCCATGGATTGGATGGCAGACGCCCAGGCGTTCTCCCTTGCGCACGCGGGACGATTGGAAGAGGCGAGAGTTCTATCGCACCAAGCCACTGAACTGGCGAAGCAGCAAGGCGATCGCGAACGGGCCGCGCAGTTCACGATCAAGTCTGCCCTTTGGGAGGCCTTCTTCGGGAATGAGCCGGAAGCGAAACAAGCAGTGGCCAGCGCTTTGGCGCTCGCGAACAATCGCGAACTCGAATACGCCGCCGCCATCGTTGCCGGACTCGCGGGTGATTCCAAGCAAGCCCAGGCCTTGGCCGACCGTCTCGAGACCGAATTTCCCGAGGACACATCCGTCCGGTTCAGTTACCTGCCGGTCATCCATTCGATCGTGGCGCTCAACCACAACGATCCCGCCCGAGCCATCGATGCACTTCAACCGGCGATCCCCTATGAACTGGGAGCGCCCCGTTGCTCGGTAGTGATCTTCTTCGGTGCTCTCTACCCGATCCTGTTTCGCGGCGAAGCTTATCTCGCCGGCCACAAAGGTCCGGAGGCGGCACGGGAATTTCAAAAGCTTCTGGACCATAGCGGACCCATGGTTGGCGATCCGGTGTCAGTGCTGGCGCACCTGGGACTGGCTCGGAGTTACGTCCTCTCCAGCGACGCGAGCAATGCGCGCAACCAATATAAGGAGTTCCTCGCCGTGTGGAAGGACGCAGATCCCGACCTCCCCGTCTTGCATGAAGCCAAAGCAGAGCTTGCAAGTTTGCATTGAGAAACCAGGATGCAATGAGCACCGATGCTAACGTCGTCTACGAGTTCGGGCCCTTTCGTATGGACCCAGACAAACAGGTCCTCCTCCGCGACGGCCAACTCATTGCGGTGACACCGAAGGCCTTTGAGATGCTACTCATGTTGGTGCGCCGCGACCGGGAAGTGGTCTCGAAAGAGGAGCTGCTGAAGGAGATCTGGCCGGACTCCTTCGTCGAGGAAGCCAACCTGAGCCAGCAGATCTTCAAGCTGCGCAAGGCGCTCGGCGACAGTCCTGACGGAGAGCGTTACATCGTCACCCTGCCGGGCCGCGGCTATCGATTCGCTGTTCCAGTCCGTACCATTACCGAGGGAGGCGAGGTGCTGATTGCGCAAGTGCGCTCGCGCGCCCAGATTGTGATTGAGGAGCACGCGCCGGAGTCCGTCGAGACCCAGCCCGCCCTTCCGCCACCTTCGCACTCCAGACCGAAATGGCTGCTCCGCTCAGCGGTCGCTGCCGCAATCGCCATTACCGGAATCGGACTGCTGCTACTTCTACGCCGTCATCATCCCCTCGCTCTGAATGCCAGGGACTCCGTGTTGGTCGCCGATTTCACCAACCTCACCGGCGACCCAGTCTTCGACAATGCATTGCGCCAGGGGCTGGAGGTGCAACTACAGCAGTCCCCTTACTTGAGTCTCATTTCGGAAGATCGGATCCAGCACACGCTACGCCTGATGGGTCGGCCGCCGGAAACGCAGGTCACTGGCCAGGTTGCTCGAGAAGTCTGTGTTCGGAGCGGAACCGCAGCGCTGCTGGAAGGCTCCATCCAGAACGTCGGAACGCGATACGTGCTCGGCTTACGGTCCACCAACTGCGGGACTGGAGATGTCCTCGATCAGGAACAGACCGAAGCGGCCAGGAAGGAAGATGTGCTGGAAGCCATCACCCGGATGAGCAGGGATTTTCGTAAGCGGGTCGGCGAATCGCCAGCCACTCTGCAAGAGCACGATGTGCCCCTTGCCGAAGCCACCACGGCTTCGATTGACGCGTTGAAAGCCTACAGCCTTGGATTGCAAGCCGAGGCCAGTCAAACCGAGGACGCCACCATCCCCTTTTTCAAGCACGCCCTGGAACTCGACCCGAAATTTGCCATGGCCTACGCCTACCTCGGTTTGGAGTACGGCTCCTTAGGCTCCTCCGAGCTGGCTACGGACAATATCCGCAAAGCCTACGAGCTGGCCAACCGTGTGAGTGACAATGAGCGATTCTTTATCTCCGCCTATTACTACGGCCGTGCCGTTGGAAACCAGGAGAGGGCTCGCCAGATCTGCGAAGAATGGGCACAGACCTACCCTCGCGAATATATCCCCCACGCATTTCTGGCAGGTTTCATCTATCCCGCGCTCGCTAACTTTGACAAAGCGACGGAGGAAGCACGGAAAGGAATGGAAATCGCACCGGAACAATGGACTTTCTATGCCGAGCTGGGTAGGAACTCGTTGTATGCCGGCCGCCTGAACGATACCGAGGAGGCCTTGCGCAGCCTGTCCCGACGCAAAATCGAGACGGCGAAATTGTTGGTTCTGCAATATGATCTCTCGTTTCTGAAGGGTGATCGCGAGGGAATGCAACAAGCGGTGAACGCAGCCAAGGGAAACCCGGATTCCATGGACTGGCTGGCAGACCGGCAGGCCTTCTTCTTCGCCTACGCGGGGCGGTTGCAAAAGGCGAGAGTTCTGTCCCGCCAAGCCATTGAACTCGCGCAGCAGCAAGGCGATCGCGAAAGGGCCGCACAGTTCGCCATCAGGGCTGCCCTTTGGGAAGCGTTCTTCGGCAATGCGCGGGAAGCGAAACAAGGCGTGGCCACGGCTCTCGCGCTCGCAGGCAATCGCGAAGTGCAATACGGCGCCGCCATCGCCACCGGGCTGGCAGGCGATTCCGCGCAGGCCCAAGCCCTGGCCGACCATCTATGGATCGAATTTCCCGAGGACACCTCCATCCGCTTCAGTTACCTTCCGGTCATCCATGCCATCGTGGCGCTCCGCCGCCATGATCCCGCCGGAGCGATCCACGCGCTCGAACCGGCGATCCCCTACGAGCTAGGAGCGCCCCGAGGCGCGGCGGGGTGCTACTTCGGAGCTCTCTACCCGATCCTGTTTCGCGGCGAGGCTTATGTGGCCGACCACAAAGGTCCGGAGGCGGTACGGGAATATCAAAAGCTTCTGGACCATCGCGGAACCATGATTGGCGATCCGGTTGCGGTGCTGGCGCACCTGGGACTGGCTCGGAGTTATGCCCTCTCCGGCGACGCGAGCAATGCGCGCAACCAATATAAGGAGCTCCTCGACACGTGGAAGGACGCGGATCCCGACCTACCCGTCTTGCATGAGGCCAGAACAGAGCTTGCCAGACTTCAGTGAATGAGCGCGTCCACCCTGTTATCGCCGGCCGGGATTCTGTCGCAATACCGGGATCGGCAATCAAACCGTTGGTTCGCGCAATGGTTGCAAACTCCTAAGTCATGGGCGTCCAGCCCCGGCAATATACCTCGTAAATACTTTGGTTTCTGTTAGGAGAAGACCTGGAAATTTTCTTTAAGAAATGTTGAGGCCACCGCCAAGGACTTTTAATCCGGCTTCCGAGCAGGATTCGCCTGGAGGTGGTCCTCCATGCTGCCATTTCGGCGTTTCCTTCTCATTCTCCTTTGTCTTACCAGGTGCTCGGCCGCGGTCGCTGGTGGCCAGTCAAACGGGTTCGACATCCATTTCAAGCTCCTCTGCGGGTCTCTGATCCTGGTACCGGTCACGGTGAATGGTTCCGGGCCATACGACTTCGTATTGGACACGGGCACGTCCACAACCTCCATCGACCCGAAGCTGGCCACGCAGCTGGCCTTGCCGTGGGTGGGACGTACAACGCAGTATGACGTCCAAAGTTCTTCTGCCGTACCGATGGCACACGCCACTGAGCTGGGGCTTGGAGGCGCCAAGGTCCAGAATCTCTCCGTGCTCGTGGAGTCCATGGCTGGCCTCAACTACTTCGACGGGAAGGTCCGTGGCGTGTTGGGGGAGAATTTTTTGAGCCGCTTCGATCTCCTCCTGGACAATCGTCACCGCGAGGTTCACTTGGAAGAGCCACTGGCAGGTTCCATGGTTGAAGATCTCGAGGGGGAACGCATACCGCTTGTCGACCACGGCAGTGCTGAAGGGGAGCCCACTTACAATCGCCTCCTTCTTACCGCAAAAGCACCTGACGTGGGAGCAAACGAACTGACATTTGCATTGGATTCCGGCACGTCCACGGTTGTCCTCTTCAGGAACACGCACACTGGGGCTTGGGTACTGCGCCGCGGAGACCTTGACGTTCCAGGCTCCTCGAATAGTTTGCAGCCAGGCACGCGTCCCATTCACTTGCGCCATCTTCAAACCCTGACGCTAGGCAGGAGAGTACTTGCGGACCTTGCGGCCGCGGTCCCCACGTCGTCCCCAGCGGAGGATTCAGATGGGCTCTTGCCTACGGGCATTTTTCACAGCGTCTACATCAGTCACTCCGGCGGGTTCGCTATCTTCGATCCTGTCCTAAGAAGACCGCCGGCTTCGATCAAAAAAGTAGAGACGCCATGAATCCATCAACCAGCTCGAACCCCTTGTATCTTTTCGCCCACAAAGATCTGGAGCGGCACGGGAATATATCAAAGGATTCTGGACCATCACGGAACCATGATTGGCGGTCCGATAACAAACAGCTTTGCGGAGATGTCCGGCATGAAAGTCTCTGGCCTCCGACTAAAAGTTGGACGTGAGCATTCCTTATCAGCACTGTCTGCAAAATCAGGTTTTGAGTAACTTGCCTGATGTTCGCCTGGTAAACAGATGAAGTTACTCACAATCCCTCTTGCAGGGAGTCCGGACCGCTCGCATGCAGGGCTAAACCTCGCATTTTCTGCGAACCGGCTCTCCTTCGCCGTGGTTCAGCTATACTAACCCGGGTCTTATTCAACCTAAGACGGACTTCAGGTCCTGGAACATATGACTGTCAGGGCAACATCGACACCGAATTCACTGGCGAAAAGACTGTTCCGACGCTAAACTGCGCGTGAATTCATTTGAGTGAAGGATCGCGCAAAGTCACCTTATTATGCTCAGGCTCAGGCTCCGGTTCCTCCGCTCCGCAGTTTTGTGTGCAGGTTATTCTCTTCTTTCAATTGCCGGCGCGCAAACCACCGCCGCCTACACGACGACAGGGTCTTACAATTCCACACCCCATGGGACCGCTGTAACCGTCACAGCACTGAGTACTTCTGCTGTGGCCTCCACTGGTCCGGATTTCACTACGACGCCTTTCAGCACGTATTTTGGTTCGTCCATTGATCCATCCTTCAGCAATGTCCAGGGTCAGCTGACGGCGGACCTGAATGGTGATGGTGCTCCCGACCTATTGGTTTATGGAGTGGTTGATATTGGCGCGACCTCGAACCCGATCAGGGTCCAAAGCTTTCTCTCCAACGTGAAAGGTGGCTTCACCGCTGGAACACCGCAGCAGCTAACGCTCCCGGCGACAACTTCAGCAAATGAGTCGGTCACATTAACGACGCCCCTTGCGATCGATGTGAATGCCGACGGCAAGCTCGACCTGCTGATCGGCACAGCCGTGGCCTACGGCAATGGCGATGGCTCCTTTCAGCAGCCAGTGACTCCGGCATTTCTCTCTTCAGGATTTAGCGGAACGTACGTGGCCGATGTAACAGGGGATGGCAAACTGGACATCATTGCGGTGAATGCGATTCCCCTGGCATCCCTCGGTGAGGATGCCAATATCCCGCTGGATGTGACGGTGTTTGCCAACCAGGGCAGCGGCAACTTTCAGTCGCTCGGGGCCTTCACACTCGGGACAGGACAATACTCGGGCTCCGTAACACTAGCCTCGCTCAACTTTGTCGATTTGAGTGGCGACGGAAAACTGGACCTCGTGGCGCAGATGTACTTCATTAGCCTCGGCAATGCCGAGGCGCCGGCCACCATTACTACCTTGTTGAACAATGGCGACGGAACCTTTGCGACTGCGCTGCCGGTCAGTTACACGCCACTACCGAACGGAGGGACGCCCGAGTTACTCAGCCTGCAGGCCGCTGACTTCAATGGCGACGGCAAAGTGGATTTGGCGTTGATTTATCCACCACCTGACCAAACCACCCTTACTTATCTTTCACCAGCCATCTTTCTGCCAGGCAAAGGCGATGGCTCCTTTGGGGCGGGAATCAATTCAATGATTAACACCACCGAGCAAGCGGGCGCCCCCAGCGCGCAGCCGCCAGCGGGGAATGCCCTTGTTACCGATGTCAATCTCGATGGCGCACTCGATCTGGTCTTTGGGAGCGGCGCAGTCGCACTCGGAGATGGCAAAGGAAACTTCTCCGCGGGTACGCCGGTGGTGGAGGTTCCTATTCCCAATGGTTCTGGAGCCTTCAACTACTTGAACATCGCCTCTCTGGGAACTATCCAATCTGCTCAAAGTACCTATCCGAGCCTCGTCTTCGCTTCTGCCGCTGGTTCGGCTCCGTTCCCTTTGGTAGCGATTCCCAACTCCTCGGCCTTAACTGTGCAGGGTAACGGCGGGAACCCAACGATCACGGTAACCTCAGGGCAGAGTGCGAGCATCCCGCTCAGCGTGATGGGTGCGGCGAGTTACGCCGGCAGCGTCACCTTGACGTGCACAGGATTGCCCTCAAATGCTTCCTGTGCCTTCAACCCAGCAACATTGAACCTTGCAGGAGGCACCGCCCAATCGTCGACGCTGACCGTTTCCACGTCAGGCGTCAACAACGCACGCACGGTCAGACCCACCCTGGCGCCCGGCATGACAACATTGAGTTGCGGGATCTTTGCCGGTGGTCTGCTACTACTCTGGCCCAAACGCCTTCGTGCCTGCTTGATGATCACTGCGCTCGCCGCCCTTACCTTGCTGCCGTTGGGCTGTGGCGGCAATTCTTCCTCATCGACTTCAAAATCGGGAAACACGCCTGCAGGCTCATATGCCTTCCAGGTGGCTGCGACGGCAGGAACAACCCAAACTACCACCAACTGCACCCTTATAGTGCAATAGGATGCAATGGAGTATTCGCAAACACTGGAGTCAGGTGACGAGAAGCGCGGCTCTTAGAATGTGTCTTCAAACCAAAGTTCGCCTCATTTTCCCCACACCGAACTGCTGCATATGCTTCTGAAGACCTGGACAGTCTGCTTTCTGCACATCGCCTGAAAAGTCGCATTTTCGGGAAATTCCCTCAACGGGGTTCAGTCCCGGCGAGTTACCGGAAACTCCGTTTCACGGGAGGTGTCAGAGCGTACGACAATGGCCGGAGGCATTGGGGTCTGAGTATCATTGCTTTAAACAGGAGATGAAGCATGAGAACCGTTTTGATCATCGTTATCGCCTGTGTTTCTTCGACTTTCCTTCATGGTTGCTCCGCGGCACCGAAGCCTCCTACGACAAACACCATCTCGTCGGCTGAAGCGAAACCCAATACGACGGACATAATCTCCGTGGACCAGAGGGCTGGCACGTTCGTGGCCCTCGCTCGCCGAGATCACACGACGGACCGGATACTTGCGAGGTGTGGAACCGTGTGTCCCAGCCCCGGCAAGAACTTCGCGGGGTTTTGGTCTCTCCCTCCTTCGCAGGTTGCATTTGATGTGATTAAAGAAACGGAAACTGAGGGATTGCAAACGCAGTGATGTGCGCAAACGGATCCGGCCCGAGTGCCAATCCGATCTCCGCAGCCTAAAGCTTCCCCGGATTCCTGTCGAGACCAGTAACGTTGATCCACATCATGCGGTTTTGTTCCGCAACCTTGGTTGCGACCAAATTGGCGAAGCAGGAAATCCGGTGCGGTTCGGTCCTGGGAATTGACGTTCCTGGGACTTCCGGAACCTACCGATACCGTTCGTCTGATGGTGAGCGGCTTCTGACGCGGTGAACGGGCGTATCTGAACCGGCTGTGCTGGCACGTGCTGAGGAGGCAGCGACCGGGTTCAAAACGGCCGTCGCCTGAGGAGTAAACACTGGCCGGCATTGCGGGGCTTATTGTCACCGGCGATTTCGCAAACAACTGAGCGCAGTCACAAGGTGAGGCTAAGCGACAGACTTCAATTTCCGAATTCCTCAACATAGTCGTGCTGGGCAATGGAATGGTGAGTTCCTACAGCAGCAGATATTCTTGAAGCAGTTGTGCGTTTGTTGAAACATCCCGAGGACATTGCGTGAAGAAAACCCTACTGCCCATTGAAGCGGTTGCCGCCAAGCTGGACCTAACAGAAGACCTCTATGAGAAGCGCAGCCCGGTCAGTGCGAAGCTGAGTCTGGACCTGCTCAAAGACACGCGATTCCGCCGCGGCGGAAAGCTGGTGCTGGTAACAGCAACGACTCCAACGGTCTCCGGTGAAGGCAAGACCGTTACATCGATCGGGCTGGTGCAGGGTCTGGAGAAGATTGGTAAGCGCGCGGTACTTACATCGCGCGAGCCATCGTTGGGCCCGGTGTTTGGCATGAAAGGTGGGGCGGCCGGTGGTGGGCGCTCGCAAGTGGAACCTGCGGAGAAGATCAATCTTCACTTCCATGGTGACTTTCATGCCATCACCTCGGCGCACAATCTTCTGGCGGCGCTCATAGATTCGCACATGTTCCATGGCAACCCACTTGACCTCGATCCTAATGGCATCACATGGCCGCGTACGCTGGACATGAACGATCGGGCGCTGCGCCACATCACCGTCAGCGTAACGGACTCTCACAAGAAGCAACGAGATGGCAACAATCGTCCCAGCAGCTTCCTCATTACGGCGGCTTCGGAGATTATGGCCATCCTGGCGCTTGCTACTGACCGCCAGGACCTGCGCGCCCGGTTGGCGCGGATCGTGATCGGACAGGACCGCACGGGTAATCCAGTGCGCGCAGCAGACCTGGACGCGACCGGCCCGATGATGGCGCTGTTGCAGGAGGCGTTGCTGCCGAACCTGGTGCAGACGACCGAGGGCACGCCGGCAATGGTGCATTGCGGGCCGTTTGGAAACATCGCGCATGGCACCAGCTCCGTCATTTCACAGAAGATGGGGATGCGGATGGCGGACTACGTGGTCAATGAGGCTGGCTTCGGCTCGGACCTGGGCTTTGAAAAGTACATGGACCTCGTAAGCCCTTTGTCAGGCATCAAGCCTTCCGTTGCCGTGCTGGTGACGACGGTTCAGAGCGTGAAGCAACAAGGCGAAGGCGAGCTACAGCGAGGGTCCACAAACCTGGAAAAACACATTGCCATTGTTCGCGGCTTTGGATTGCCTGTGGTGGTCGCGATCAATCAATTCCCGGGCGATACCGAGGCGGAGCTTCACATCCTGCGCACGTTCTGCGAGACACGCGGAGCGAATTTCGCACTTTCTGAGGCGTACGCAAAGGGCGGAGAGGGAGCGGCGGTGCTGGCGCAGAAAGTCGTCGAGGTGATCGAGGCAAACCCGTACGTCGAGCTGACGACCGCCTACGAATTTGGCGACCCGGTGATCGAAAAGATCACCAAGGTGGCGCAGAAAGTGTACGGCGCGGACGCCATTGAGCTGAGCGACCGTGCGAAGGAAAACCTCGCCCGCTTCACGCGCTGGGGTTTCGGCAAACTACCCATCTGCATCGCAAAGACACAGTACTCGCTCAGCGACGATCCCAAGCGTCTGGGCGCGCCGACAGGATGGACGCTCCACGTAACGGACATTGCACTTTCCGCAGGCGCGGGGTTTCTCGTCGTCATCTCGGGCGCAATGATGCTGATGCCAGGACTGCCCAAAGTGTCCCGCGCACTGGGAATCGACGTAGATGAGCGCGGTGAAATCACCGGGATGTCGTAAACGTTGGGAGCTGTTACGGATTGTGACCTCGGTTTACTTCTCTCTTGTCTTAGAATCTTCTGCCAACCCTTGGCCAGGCCGGCGAACAGCTCTGATTTTGCCGCTCGTTCCTCCCCCGCAGAAGAACCGGTCGCGGCCATTGGACTCAAGGCCCGAAACGTAGATTCCGTCCGGCATGTCAATCTTCTCAAGAACATTTCCGTTGTGAGGATCGAGTCGCCGCAGATCGCTCTCCTCGCCCTCCCAGGTAGCGTGCCAGAGTTCTCCATTCAACCAGGTGACGCCTGTGACGAAGCGGTTGGACTCGATGGTGCGAAGAATTGCTCCCGTCTCAGGATCGATTTGATGTATTTTGCGGTTTCGGTACTGCCCTACCCACAAAGTTCCTTCGGCCCACGCAAGGCCCGAGTCTCCGCCACCCCCGGGCGCCGGGATGGTGGCGAGCACATCGCCGCTCTGCGGATCGATCTTCTGAATACGGTCTTCGACGATTTGAAATAAATGCCGGCCGTCAAAGGCCGTTCCTGCATGGGCGGC
>CAZSUK010000730.1:0-6778 GCA_964609355.1 uncultured Acidobacteriaceae bacterium
GCCTGGGCCAGCGCGGGTGCATCATTCACGCCGTCACCGGCCATGGCGACCACAGCCCCTTCCTCCTGCATCTTCTTAACGGCTTCGGCCTTTTGCGCCGGCAACACCTCTGCCTGAAACTCGATGCCCAGGGTTTGCGCAATGGCCGCAGCCGTGGTGTGGTTGTCGCCGGTGAGCATCACGACTTTGATCCCTTCGCGCTTGAGCTCCTGGATAGCCTGCTGTGTGAATTCCCGGATGGGATCAGCAACTCCTACCAAGCCCGCCAGGCTGTCCTCCCAGGCGACGAACATGACGGTCTGTCCGGCACGGCGAAGGGCCTCGGCTTGCTCCTCGAGGGGTTTTGTTGAAATGCCAAGCTGCCGCATCAGCGTGATGTTGCCGGCAGCTATTCTTTTGCCCTCGGCGGTTCCGGAAACGCCCTTCCCTGTAAGCGACTGAAAATCTTTTACCGGCAGCAACGGAAGCTTCTTCTCTTTCGCTGCAGCAACGATGGCAGCCGCAAGTGGATGCTCGCTCTGTACTTCAAGGCTGGCGATCGCCTGCAGCAGTTTCGCCTGATCAAAGCCTTCAACCGCGACAATGGTGCTAAGTTTCGGCTTACCCTCGGTGAGGGTTCCGGTCTTGTCTACGACCAGGGTGTCTACCTTTTCCATGGTCTCGAGCGCTTCGGCATTGCGGACCAGGATTCCCTCTTTGGCGCCGCGGCCCGTGCCCACCATGATGGACATGGGAGTTGCTAGGCCAAGAGCACACGGGCACGCAATAATGAGCACGGCAACGGCATTCACCAGCGCATGTGCATAGCGCGGGTCGGGCCCGGCCACAGCCCAGACAAGAAAGGTGACCACTGCTGCCGCTACGACCGCGGGGACAAAGTACGCGGCCACCTTGTCGGCAAGACGTTGGATGGGGGCGCGGGTCCGTTGTGCGTCGCTCACCATTTTTACGATTTGTGCCAGCAGAGTGGCTTGGCCCACACGCTCGGCTCGCATGACCAAACTCCCCGTCCCGTTGATGGTTCCCCCCACTACCTTGGCGCCTGCGGTTTTTTCTACCGGGATGGACTCACCGCTGACCATCGATTCATCCACCGAGCTTTGGCCCTCGGTCACCACTCCGTCGACGGGAATTTTTTCGCCGGGGCGAATGCGCAGCAGATCCCCCATAACAACCTGGATAAGAGGAACATCGGTTTCCTTGCCGCGAGAGGAGATACGGCGCGCTGTTTTTGGAGCTAATCCAAGTAACGCCTGGATGGCACCTCCGGTCTGGCTGCGGGCTCTTAGTTCGAGCACCTGACCTAGCAGAACCAGAACCGTGATGACGGCCGCTGCTTCGAAATAGAGGCCGATGTTTCCGGAGGAATCGCGGAAACCAGCCGGATAGAGATTGGGCGCGACCACCGCAGCCACGCTGTAAAGATAGGCAGTGCCGCTGCCCATGGCGATGAGGGTAAACATATTCGGGCTGCGATGGACAATCGAGGCCCATCCTCGCTCAAAGAAAGGCCATCCGCCCCACAGCACTACGGGGGTCGCCAGTGCCAACTCAATCCAGCCCAGTAGCGGGCCTTCGATAAGCTGCTGCAGCGGTCGGCCGGGCAGAATGTCGGAAACCATGACGGCGAGCAGAGGAAGCGTGAGCGCCGCGCTTACCCAGAAGCGCCGCGTCATGCTGGCCAACTCAGGATTGGCCTTGCTCTCGGTGCCGGCAACCGGCTCCAACGCCATACCGCACTTAGGACAAGCTCCCTGCTTCGGCGAAAGGACTTCCGGGTGCATGGGGCACGTGTATTGGCTGGCGGTCGAGGTCTCCGGCGTGGAGACGCGGAGGGCCGATCCGTCGTATTTGCCCGGGTTTGCTTCGAACTTTGCCTTGCATCCCTGGGAACAGAAGTACCAGGTGCGTCCTGCGTGTTTGATGGAGGCCGCCGCTTTTTGCGGCAACACCTTCATGCCGCAGACCGGATCTACCTCTGCCACGACTGTATCTGCCAAGTTTTTCACCTATTTTTAGAGTGACGGCGAGGCTGTGACGATTCCTTGCTTGAAATCTTCCGGCGCATGAGAACGAAAGCGGAGTAACCCCTGCAGAGTCATCTCTACTCAAGAGACCAGGGAGCGGCGCCCGATGTCCCGGCGGTAATACATTCCCTCGAATCTAATTCGACCAAGCGCTTCGTAGACCAGAGAGAGGGATCGCTCCAGGTCCGGAGCAGCTGCAGTCACCCCGAGGACCCTTCCGCCTTCGGTCACATAGTGACCTTCAAGCAGCGCGGTGCCTGAATGAAAAACCTGCACCCCCGGCACCCGCGACGCTTCTTCCAGGCCGCTGATCTTCCGGCCTGCAACGTAACTACCCGGATAGCCGGCGGAGGCTGCAATCACGCAGGCGGAGGCTCCAGGCTTCCAGCGCAGCTCAGTTTCGCTGAGACGACCTTCGACGCATGCCTCGAGCGCCTCCAGCAGATTGTTATCCAGCCGGGCGAGAATGGCCTGCGTTTCCGGATCTCCAAAACGTGCGTTGAACTCCAGCACCATAGGACCGCGAGCTGTCATCATCAGCCCGATGTACAGTACTCCCGCGAAGGGAGCATCTTCGGCGGCCATTCCGCTCACTGCGGGCAGAGCAATGTGGTTGAGAATCCATTCCCGCATCTGGTTATCCAGCATGCCATCGTTGGAGTAGGCGCCCATACCTCCTGTGTTGGGGCCCTTATCACCCTCGCCGATCCGCTTGTGGTCCTGCGCGGGAACCAGCGGCCTCACATGCTTTCCATCCGTGAGGGTGAGAAAGGAGACCTCTTCGCCGGTAAGGAACTCCTCGATCACAATGGAAGACTGCGCGCCCACTGAATTTTTGCCGTTAAACAGACCGGCGATGGCCTCGCCGGCTTCGCGCCGGGTTTCGCAGATGATCACGCCCTTACCCGACGCCAAGCCATCCGCTTTGATGACCAGCGGGAGATGGAACAGATCGATCGATTCCATAGCCTGTTGCTCGCTGGTAGCGACGGCATAGGCCGCAGTTGGTATGTGGTGGCGCTGCATGAAGCGTTTGGCAAAGGCTTTACTGCTTTCCAGCTGGGCCGCCTTTTGCGTGGGGCCGAAGACCGGGATACTGCGTCGCTTCAGTTCGTCCACCAACCCCAACGACAAGGGCAGCTCCGGGCCAACCACCACCAGGTCCGGTCGCTCCGCAGCGGTAACCCGTAGCAGGTCGTCCAGATCCTTTTGGCTGGCGGGTACGCAGCGCGCCAATTGGGCAATCCCTGCATTGCCCGGGGCGCATACCACTTCAGAAACCCGCCGGGATTGGCAGATGGACCATACCAAGGCATGCTCCCGGCCTCCCGCACCAATGACGAGTACTTTCATCCCCTTCCAGACTACCGCAGCGGGGTCTGACAAAGAAGGTTCGTTAACTATGGTTAACAAAAAACGGAAATGCAGGCTATACTAAAAACGACAGCCGCTGTAACCCGAAGCCCAATACCCAAGGACGGACTGATGGTTCCTGCTTCTCCACCCTCGCTTCCGGTCTCATCGTCCCGGCCTGCTGAGCTGCTTTCCGATCTGAAACCACGACAGTTTTTGTCCTGGTTCGGGCCGGCTTTCGTGGCCAGCATTGCCTACATCGACCCGGGAAATTTCGGCACCAATTTGATTGCCGGGACCGGGTTCGGCTACAAGCTGCTGTGGGTGCTGCTGTGGTCGAACCTGATGGCCATCCTCATCCAGTACCTCTCCGCCAAACTGGGGATTGCTACCGGAGCCACCCTGCCGCAAAATTGCCGCGAGCACTTTTCCCGCCGTACGGCGATTCTTTTGTGGGTGGCCGCGGAGTTGTCCGCGCTGGCTACCGACCTGGCCGAATTTCTCGGCGCCGCGCTGGGCTTCTACCTGCTTTTCGGCGGCTACTTCCTACACCTGGGACTGACCCGCACCACGGTCATGTTTATCGCCGCCGTCATCTCTGCTGTCTGCGTCTTCGCCATCCTGGCTCTTGAACTGCGCGGCTTCCGCACCCTCGAGATCGGGATCATGATGTTTGTTTTGGTGATCGGGCTTTGTTACCTGGTTGAGATCTTCCTGGTTCATCCCGACTGGCGCCAGATCGCCTACCACACGGCCGTGCCCTGGCTCGATCGGCGAAGCATTTATGTAGCGGTAAGCATGCTGGGGGCTACCGTGATGCCCCATGTGGTTTACTTGCACTCCGGCCTGGTTCAGCCCCGGCTGGCCGCGGAAAAGCGGCATCAGGACTCGCCGGAAACACGCTACCTCACACGGCTGCGCCATCTTCGTCTGGAAGCGCTGGATGTGTTTGCTGCCATGAATGGGGCCTGGCTAGTGAATTCCGCCATGGTGATTGTCGCCGCGGCGGCTTTTGCCGGCAGCGGGCGCAGCGATATGTCCATCGAGGAAGCCCACCGCACGCTGGGACCGCTGCTGGGACCCGCCTCCGCAACCATCTTCGCGATTGCGCTCTTGTGTTCCGGGCTCTCTTCCTCCACCGTAGGGACGCTTGCCGGGCAGATGATTCTGGAGGGATTCCTCAAGGTCCGATTCAGTATTTTCCTGCGCCGGCTTCTTACCTTGCTCCCGGCGATGATCGTGATTGGCCTAGGGCTCGATCCACTTCGCATCCTGGTCCTTTCCCAGGTTGTGCTCAGTTTTACCCTGCCCTTTGCCCTGGTGCCCCTCCTCATTCTTTGCAGCCGCCGTAATCTGATGGGTGGGTTCACCAATGGTCCGGTGATCACTTTCCTTGGCTGGCTCACGGTGGGGCTGATTGTTGCTCTGAACATGGTTCTACTGGGATTGAGCACCGGCTCCTAAAAAGGTTTAAACTACATAGCGGAACATGAACGCCCGAAGCAGACTTCGCGACTTCCTGCACAAGCGTTTCCGTCACGGCAAGCCTGACCGTGGACGGAACCAATCCTCTTAACTTATCGTCAGCAATCCCTGGCAACAACCAGCACTGGATCAGGCTCGCGCGCCTGCGCAAACTTGCGCGATATCAGAGAGGAATCAGCCATGAACAGCTTCGGCAGCCAATCGACCTTGAAGGTTGGAAATAAGAGCTACGAGATTTTCCGTCTTAATGCGCTGGAGACCAAAGGTCTCTCGCTCCGTCGTCTTCCCTATAGCCTGAGAGTGCTACTGGAAAACCTGTTGCGGCAGGAGGATGGCAAGAGTGTAACCGCGAATGACATCGAGTTTTTAGCCAAATGGCAGGCCCACGCGGGACCGGCGAGGGAGATAGCGTTTATGCCGGCGCGGGTGCTGATGCAGGACTTTACCGGAGTGCCCGCCATTGTCGATTTGGCCGCCATGCGCGACGCGATGAAGCAACTGGGCGGCAACCCGGAGAAGATCAACCCGCTGCAACCGGCAGAGCTGGTGATTGACCACTCCGTCCAGGTGGACGAATTCGGCACTGCGAATGCCTATTCCATCAACGCGGCGCTTGAGTTCCAACGCAATCGCGAACGCTACGCCTTTTTGAAATGGGGCCAGACAGCGTTTCGTAATTTCTCTGCTGTGCCTCCAGGGATGGGCATCTGCCACCAGGTGAACCTCGAATACCTGGCTCGCGTGGTGTTTACGACCTCGGCGAATGGCGGCGTGATGCGGGCCTATCCGGACACGCTGGTGGGCACCGATTCCCACACCACCATGATTAATGGCCTGGGTGTGCTGGGATGGGGCGTTGGCGGAATTGAAGCCGAAGCCGCGATGTTGGGCCAGCCGGTTTCGATGCTGGTGCCGCAAGTGGTCGGGTTCAAGCTGACGGGCAAGCTGCGGGAAGGCGCGACCGCCACTGACCTGGTGCTGACAGTGACCGAGATACTGCGCAAGCTGGGCGTGGTGGGCAAGTTTGTCGAGTTTTACGGCTCCGGGGTGAGTGAACTGAGCCTCGCTGACCGGGCAACGATCGGCAATATGGCGCCGGAATATGGAGCCACCTGCGGCATCTTCCCCATCGACGCGGAGACATTGCGCTATTTGAAGTTGACTGGGCGAAGCGCCGAGCAGATCAAGCTGGTCGAAGCCTATTCCAAGGAACAAGGATGGTTCCATACTCCCGATTCGCCGGAGGCGGAATACACGCAGACCACGCAGCTTGATCTCTCGACAGTCGAGCCAAGCGTAGCCGGACCTCGGCGGCCCCAGGATCGGGTGCTGCTTTCCCAGGCAGGAGCAAACTTCGAGCAACAGTTGCCCAGCTTGATGGGTCCAAGCGCATCAGGCCGCAAGGAGAGACAAACCATGCGCTGGGAAGGCGAGGGCGGTCATCCCTGGTCCAATGGCAGCGATAAGTCGACTCCGGAAAAAGGCCCTTGCACCACGGTGAAAGAACGCTTCGGCGTGGATGTTGATCCCTACCTGGGTCATGGTTCGATCGTGATCGCGGCCATTACAAGTTGCACGAATACTTCCAATCCGTCCGTCATGATCGCTGCGGGGCTTTTGGCCAAGAGGGCTGCGGAGAAGGGCTTGCGCGTTCCACCCTGGGTGAAGACCTCGCTGGCTCCAGGGTCTCGCGTCGTAACCGACTATTATCAAAAAGCAGGCCTGATGGAGTCGCTGGACAAGCTGCGCTTCCAGGTTGTGGGCTATGGGTGCACCACGTGTATTGGCAACTCGGGACCACTGCCCACCGACGTCTCAAAGTCCATTGACGATCATGGGCTGGTAGCGGTGTCTGTGCTCAGCGGCAATCGAAACTTTGAAGGGCGCATCAACTCTGAGGTGCGGGCCAACTA
>CAZSUK010000731.1:0-3069 GCA_964609355.1 uncultured Acidobacteriaceae bacterium
GTTGCAAATGCTGGGAATGCTCGCACCGTGGACACACGCCGAGGTGGTCGACGACGCCGTCTTTAAGGTTGCTTCCACATTCCCAATGACGAGAATGCAACCAGGCATTGTCTACGATGAACTTCCGTTTGATCTTCAGGAGTTTCTAAACCAGGTCGCAAAGCAAGTCGCGGGTTGAGTTAGCCGGACGGTGCGCGGCACAGCCTTATCGCAATAAGATGATTTCCCCTTTGTTTTTTTCCGTGATGTCTTCATTCTCATCGAGGGCCATCCAAAAAAGTCCCTATGGATTCAAGAACTAGCCACCCGGCTTGGTATAGCACCTCCTTAGGCATCATGGCTCGGTGGGTGCTGTTTGCGAATTGATCGACTCGGAGAAGCGCCGCCTCACTTCAGCCTCGATCTCATCTCGGGTCATTCCCTCAAAATCTCTGTAGTCAAATGAATCACGTCGAGGTATCCCAATATTTTTGCAAATATCTTCGAGATTGTGCTCTTCATAGAGCCCCCAATCTTCCATCCGGTGAGGAATCTCGTCGAGCTTCTTTAGGGGGTATCTCAAATCATCGAAATCCGTGACTCCGCGTTCGAAAATGTCTCGGATTCCCAGCAAAGCCTCGTACGCTAATAAGTCAGCCGCCTGTAACGGAACAGCTTCCACCGCAGTCTTAAACACTGGTTCAAACTTCTTGTCCCTTAGGATTCGCTTTTCCAAAAATCCTTTGTGTTTCGCGCCGTCTTCAAAGACGTGGGTGATCTGATTCTGGGGAATCTGGTTGCGGTCGGCCCAGTCGGTCACACTCTTCACAGCAGTCCGCCCACACAACTCATATGGACGCATGGCTCGAAGAAAATACATCTCATCAACTTTGTGGTAGGAAGCCATTCGGACTGCGTGGGAATAGCACAGCCGACATCTGAGTTTGATGTGCGCGATTAGCTGGCGCAGGAAGCGCCGGCGCGTCTCAGCCACTTCAGGATTACTGCGATGGTCCGCCCACCGTGCGAACTCACCGACTGAATGAAAGTATTCCTTTGCATGAAATCCACTCACCCCAAATTCATGTAGGGTGTCATTCCAGTTACGTTCGAACTCCGCCCACTGTTTGTCCGAGGCGACAAATCCGGCAACGACGACAGCTTTTTGCTCCGGGTGGCCGCTCTCGTCGTTGTAAGCCGTAAACATAAGTTAAATTCTACCCCTCGGGTGGCTGACCGCATTCGCTATCGGCCTGACAATCCACGTTGCGACACGATTAGTTCTGTCTCTGTCGACTGCTCTTTCACCGATCTGAATTTTGCGCGAATGTGGGAAATATCGAGTCCAAGTGAAAGAAGCGCTTCCCCCACATGGCATAGAGCCCACCCGAGCGCGAGCAACAACAAGGTAAGTGCGGAAGCAAATTCGATGATGTGGAGGGAAAGCCGAACAAGAAAAGCTGTCATCGGCACAAATCCTCGTTCCGCAAAAATTCTCGCTTCCTCCGATAAGCGAGGGCGGAATAAGATTCGGCCTCGCAGTGCCACTACGTATCACCCATCGCGCATTCGGAGGTTCGCCCAACGCGATGGAGCCCGATTAAATTATGGACATGAAAGATGCTGTTCACTCCCATTGTGCGCCGAGTGGCGCAGTGTCGGAAGCCAAACAGCAAATCCATACAACAAGCGGATTATAACACGGGAGTCAAATAAAAATACGCCTGGGTGTATACGTGGGAAGGCGACTGGCTAAGCCTTAAATCCAAAAGCAACTTTGGGGTGACGCTCGATAAGAACGAAGGCGTTGTCAAGAGACACGTTTTCACCGCCATGCTTTCCAGCACCGCTTGGATCTCAGAGAGGTGGAGGATCGAAGCTCTGAAACTCTCACGGTGAATCAGCTTTCGGCGGCCCTTACGAACAGATCGTTCCGCCAACCATCGATACGGCCCAAACATCGACCATGATTCTTCTATCCGAACCCCGACTTGCATCGGGGCGAGAGCGCCCAATCAACACTACGGTCTAGCTTGCGCTGACCAGCGGCACCCGCGAGCTGCTCTCGACACGAACGACCCCTGGATACCCGGTATTGGTGCGCAGCATCCAGTAGAGTCGAATCGCCAATTTCCTCGCCGCCGCCACCTTGGCCACTCCTTTTGCCTTGTTGTGGCAGCGATGTAAATATTCATTCCGAAACCCCGGGTCGTATCGCACGGCGTTCTGCGCCGCTTCCACCAGCAGCATTCTCATGAACCAGTTCCCCTGTTTGCTGATGGAGCCAAACCGCTGATGCCCTCCCGAACTGTACTCCCGTGGGATTAGCCCCAGATAGCTCGCCACTTGTTTCCCACGCTGAAATCGAGAGACATCTCCCATCGTCAGCACGAAGGCCATCGACGTGATCGGTCCCACTCCAGGCTGCGTCATCAGCAGCCGCGCTTTTTCATTCTTCTCTGCGACTTCCACCACGGCTTGGTCGAGCAGGTCAATCTGCGCACTCAACATCTCTCTTACCTTGAACAGGTCTTCTCGCCGCCGGCTCGCCCATGGCGCAAGCGCTAACTCGCGGAGCACCTTCTCGCCCGCCTTGCTCCACAACTTCCGCTTCTTCGTGATCCCCTGATTCATCGCCAGGTGCTGCAACTCGTTTTTCACCTGCGCGCGGATCCGCACCAGCTTGTAGCGATGAATCAAAAGCTGACGCAAATCCTTCTCCTGGCTCGACGGTACCCAGATTCGCGGAAACCGCCCTTCCAGCAACAATTTCAAAATCAGCGCCGCATCGCGTCGGTCATGCTTCTGCGCACGCACATCGCAGGCACGAATCTTCGCTGCGTCTCCGATCCACAGATCGTGCCCTGCGGCCGCAGCCATCTCTACAAACCACTGGCAGTTCCCAGTCGACTCCATTCCAATCAGAGCAGCCCCAGACAATCCACGGTAAAACTTTTCCGCTTCTCCCGACGCGTGCTCCAACTTCTTTTCCCCCGTCTCCCCCGTGACCGTGTCTACCCAACAAATCTGTTGCCAGCTGGGGTGATAATCACATCCAATAATCATCATCGAAGGCTCCTTCCTACCGAA
>CAZSUK010000732.1:0-17604 GCA_964609355.1 uncultured Acidobacteriaceae bacterium
TCCCTGATCGACAATTCCTCAAAATTCCTGAATTCCACGGCCGCGCGCGGTAGTGGGTCCAGCTCCGCAATCGCTCGCCGAACCCATTCACTGGTCTCGCTTTTGAGCAAGCGGCGTTCAGGATCATCCGCACGATCCGCAATCTCGCAGCAGATGAACCGTTCCTCCTCCTGAGGGTCGGAGTCGATTGAGACGGTGGGATAGTACTTCCTCTTGCGCAGAATCATGAGAGCGGAATTGAGCGCAATTCTTGTCAGCCAGGTCGCAAATTGCGCTCGGCCGTCGAAAGTCTTCAAGTGAACAAAGGCACGCATAAACGCATCCTGAAGCGCATCCTCGGCGTCCTCATGATTGCGGGTAATTTGCCGGACGCTGCGAAACAGGCGCGGAGAATGGAGCCGGCAAAGAGCGGTGAAGGCTGTTAAATCACCAGCCATTGCAGCAGGAACCAGGCTTTGGTCGCTGCATTGTTCTCGATCGACGATAGCGCTGTTGGTATTCATCCCTCTCCCTGCGGATAATCTGAAACTACCGTCACCGCTGGGCGGAGAGAAGTGAGGAGACGTTAGCTCACGGTGATGATCATGTGAGCGATCCCGTCGGAAAGGGCGGATCAATCTGGTTCGGACTGAGCGGCGTGATATTTGCACAAGAGAGCCCGTCCCTTTGCCGCAAGCTTCCGGGCGGCGCTCTCAGTGCCGGGGCGCGAAAATGTTTACTTCACCAGTTCGTCGGCGTAACGAATAGGAACGGCCAGGTTGGAGCCGCCGAAATTATTCAGGATAGCGAAATTTACGCCAATCACTTTGCCGTCGCGATTGAAGAGCGGTCCGCCCGACCCGCCCGAGGTGGTCGCCGCATCGTAAACGATCTTGTCCTTTAAGACGTCTCCGATGTGGCCCTGGGTCGTGGTTGGGCGAATGAGGCGTTGCGCTGCCAGCCGCGTAACAACCTGGGTTATCTGGTGGGCGTTTTCCGTCACTTTCTCTGTGGTATCGTCTCCCGCGCGAGCCAGGATGCCTTCGATCCCTGTGGGGTAGCCAATAAGAACGACCGGATCACCCGCTACGCTGGCTGTACTTCGATCATCGAGTTCCAACCGTGGGGTGTGAGGCGGCGCGGGAGCCTCTAACTTGAGAGTCGCAAGGTCGGCATGCGACGAAATGCGGTCGAGGTTGGCCGCGGCGCCTTGAAACGTTCCCGGGAAATACGCCGTGTAGGAGGCGACGAACGGGGACGCACCCTGGTCAACAAGCTGCTTCAATTCATCGCTGCCCCACCAGGGCTCGGCGACATGATGATTGGTCAGAAGACGCCGGTCGCCGACCAGGAATCCGGTGCCAAACACATCAAGCTGCAGCGGCGGCCCGTTGCCTCCTGTCTCGACCGATACCGTCCCGGCGTCGCCCGTCTGCGTCTTGCCGTCGGCATCAGGCGAGATGCGAATAAGCTCGCCGGAATCTTTGTCGTGAAACGCCACCACCACGTGCAACAAGCAGATGCTGGACCCGTAGGTGTGAACAATCGTTTCCGCAACCCGATCTTCCGTCTCAAGCCGGCTCAAGCGAGTCTGCGTTTCCTGAAGCTGCTTCTTGAGGGCTGCGCCATCCGCGTCGCCGGCATCAGCTATCTTCTGACGGATCTCGTCGCTTTGCGCTTTCAAGGCCTCGCGCGTTTCCGCCGCTTCGCTGGCGGCCAGACCAGCACGTGCCTGCTCTGCACGCCGCAGTAGTTCGGATTGTTGCACGATGCCGCCGTTCAGCCGCGCCACCTCCGCCTGGAGTTGGAGCGTGTCCTTCCGTCTGTGGCGGTTCGATAGCACGGTGGCAAGGGCTGCCAGAATCACTGCCGCGCTGAGGCCAACGATCGCCGGCATTAGCCAGGCGCGCCGTTTGGCGCCCATGCTACCCCGCAACGCTTCCACGGCCGTCTCCGCCAGGCGCTCTTTCTCGAGCGCGTCGTGAAGCTTTGCTTCCAGCTCGACCTCTGGTCGTCTCTCCCGAAACTGCGTCCGGATCTTAGCTGCAAATTCCACCGGGTCAAAGGGAAAGGAAATGACGTCATCAGCGCCCAGGTCCAGCGCGCGGGCCCGCTCCAGCGCACCCCCGTGAACGATCATTACAATCTTGAGCGTTCGCGGATGGGGCCCCTCCTTGATCTGGCTGATCAAGCCACAACAGCTGAGGTCGGAGGGCGTTGCCTCGGTAATCAGGACTTCCGGGGAAAGACCGAGAATTTCGTCCACGGAAAGGCCGCGGCCGGTTGTGATTTCGTAGCCTTGACCTGATAAGGCCTGCGTTACCTCCTGGGCGGAGCCCTGATCCAGATTGAGGAGAAGAATCCGCATCGCTGCTACCTTGGTCCCGGCCTGCGGAAAATTCTCATGGCCTGTTTGATTCGGAAACGGCAAAGATGGGCTCATCCTTTATTCCGGACGGCTCATTCAACCGTTAGAACCAAGCTCCAGCTGAAGTGTAGTCATGGAGGTTCCCAGCGCTATTGAGTCAGACACTCAGGACCGGAAAGGGTGCGTCGCGTACGACGGTGTAGGTCAAGTCCCGCATGCGCCCATACGAACCGGATTCAGGACTTCGTCCGACGATCAGCAAGTCACCATCAAATTGCCGAGCTGCCTCAAGCAGCGCCTGTTTGGTGGGACCGACAACGATTTGGACCGGCACCTCTGACCCAATTCTTCGTTGCAGATCAGTGATGCGTTGGCGCGCTTGCTCTCTTTCCCTGGACTGAATTTGTTCCGCCAGATCCATTTGAACGGGCAAATTGGCATCGGCGGTCTGCAGGACGTGAATAATAATAAGATTAGCCTGCGCTTGCTTCGCTATCTGATGGGCAGAACGAAGTACTCTCTCCGAGTCCTCTTCTAATCCAATAGCACAGAGCCATTCACGGTGCGCCAACGGCCGCGGCGCTATGGTTTCAGCGTGGGTGCTGGTCAGGACCGGGCAATCCGCGTCATTGAGTACCTTGGCTGTTGTAGAGCCAAGGAGCATCCGCCTGAACGTACCAGTATGCGTGGGCATAATGATAAGGTCGAAACCGTTTCTGGCAACCTCAGCGATCTGTGCCGCCGCATCCCCAGCAACCAGGATCCTGGGGTTTTCCGAGCCAGGAAATTCAGCGTGTAGGAAGGAGTTGAGCCTATTGCGGGCGATTTCCTGGTGTTCTTCCGCGATCTCGACGGACCTTCTTACGTAGAGCTCGAAGCCGCTGTGACTGCCGGGGTCGAAAACATGGATCAGCGATACCCGGGCTCCGAACAAAGCCTCGGCTTTCTTCACGTAAGGGGTCATGGCAATGCAAGAGGATGAGAAGTTCACCGGAAAGAGGATATTTTTGATCAGCCTCATGGCGGGCTCCCTGCAATTCAAAATTCATAGTCTTGCCATTATGGATTGGAGGCGCACCGCTACAGTTGACGGATCACCTGGCTTTTCACGCGCTGATCACCCGACGGGCGCCCAGTCCAATTATCCGATTAGAGCACGCTGTAACGCACAGTGATGCGTAAACCCCAAAAACGTAAAAGTTTCGCGGGTCGAGTATTGGCGAGCTGACTGCAAAGCACACACATCTCGTGGTTGTGTCAGGAATGCAATGCCTGAAAACTCGAGGGCTTACAAGTGCAATCAATACACTTGTGCGTGGCACACGTGCCGCACACGGCTGTCAGTTTTTTCGCAACCGCCTTCCTGGCGCGATGAAGTCTTACGGACGCATTATTGGGGGTCGTGCTCCGCGACCTGGCGAAGGACTCTACGGATTCTCCAGCCAGATCAACGTGCTCAATTGCTGCGCGGTACTCGGGCTTCAGGTCGCGGATAACTTCCTGAATGCATGCACACGTCTCAGCCTGGAGCTCTGGCTCATGATCCTCTTTCCAGTTGGCCAACACTTGATCCATAGCTTTCGAGCGAACCGCATTGTGCCTGTAGTAGTCGGTGAGCGCGTTTCTCAAGATTCGGTAGAACCATGCAACTGAGCTCTCCGCCTCCCGCAGCTCACCTCCGTGCTGAATGGCTTTCACATAGGCTGTCTGCAGGATATCCTCAGCCGTTGCCGGATCACCTACTCGGCCACGCAGGAACCCCAGGAACCTGTCGTGCATCTCCGCCAGGCCAACCATAGTTTCCTGAGTTCTTGTCAGTTTCGACGAGATCACTTTCCTCAATTCTTCCTGGAATAATCGGCTTGGCAGCGCAGCCCAGTCTCGCACGCTGCCAAAGCATGGATTCTACGCGTTTTCAGCAATTGCATTCTGATGGGCAGGTGCAATTGACACAGGTGCAGGATGGTCCACACCCACACGCACCATCTCCGCAGGCACATGCGGCGGGGGCACAAGCGCACCCTGCACAGCAACTCTTTTTCTCGTTTTTCTGTTCCATGATTGTCTCTCCTTTGAGCGGATAGCCCGCTCGTCTATTAACGCTGACGCACCAGAGCAAAAAATCTTACAGTCGGCCCAAGTTGTTGGTCGGCGATCCCTGTTTCCGTCTACGGTCGGGCAAACGATTCACCTTGCGTGCGGACCAGGCCCGGGCCGGGATCGCCTGTCGACCTCTCGTCTGTGAAAAGGCTTCGAGACCAGAGCGGTCATCGAGAGGTTCGCGTCCTCCGCTGCTTTGCGGGACAAAACTACTGGAATACGGATCCCTGTAGCCGTAAGAACGAACAGCGGTCGTTTATTGGCAATTGTATTGTGGTGGAAAATGCTCTTTAGGGGTGATCCCTGAAGATTACGTTCAAGCGTCTCTTCAAATTCAACAGGAACACCGAAGGCGCTAAGAATCGGATTTTTTGCGCCTTCCGAAACAAGAGACGGATGACACCTTCTTTACTTCTTCTTTGTTCCAACCACGGCGCCTTGCGCGGGTTCTTCGATAGGGACGGAGGAATTCCAAAGGTAAGAATGTATGCATAACGATCGACGCTCGATGTGTTGTTGGAGGAGCTATGCATGATTCGCTGTCCATGAATGGCGCAACCGCCGGCTGGCAGCGGACAGACGACTGATTCTTCCTGAGAAACGGTCATCGCGCACACAAACGCGTGCGCATGCCGATCACCATGAACGCTGCGATGTTCTAGAACGCCCCACAGATGGGATCCTGGTAGGTAGGACATACAGCCGTCGCTTGCATCAACATCCTGTAAAGGCATCCAGAACGTGAGGGTGGAATGATCGTATTTAGGGTCTAAATAGGCTTCATCTTGATGCCAGGGAGTACCAGCACCGACGCCCGCCGGCTTAAGTAGCACAAAGTCAAATGTCAGGAAACTCTTTGGGGAAAGTACCTGGTGAGCAATTCGAGTTGCGTTCCGAACATAAGTTGTGTCCAGCAGCCAACTCTGATACTTACTCGGGTTGGTTAACTGAATGGATCTTCGGCCGTCTGGACTGGTTTCGCTTTCCATGTTGTCGAATAGTAAACCTGTCTTTGCGCCGACGCGCCTTGCGATCAGGTCGGCGAATATTCTCCACTTCTCCGCCACTTCAGCCATGGTTGAGATGGCCGTCACGGTGACAAATCCACTGGTTAACAAGGACCGGAGATCGTCCTCTGAAAGCGACACGCCTTGGCTCTCATGGGAATTGCAATTTGATCGGCATGGTCCTCGGTTTTTTCATTTCTTGCCCAATGAATCGGTTTGCTTATCAAATGGGGCACCAAGGAGGCGATGGGATAATTCCACGGCGGTTCCGGGCGCTGAGGCTTCCAAGGGAAGTTCTACGAGTGGTTGAAGAGGCCAAACGGAGGAGAGTTACTTTTTGATCGCAACTTGAAACGTTTCAACTGTTGCCGCCGGCGAGATCGTTTTGGCGACCCGATACGTTTGGCCTTGTCCCACAAAATTGCTGCAATGCCCGTCCCCTGATCTTCCGGCCTCTTTGGAAAGCCGCTGCAACGGCGCGTGGCCTACAATACGAACAGAGTCCTCGCTGTTTACTAAATCAGAATCCGGTGCATGCTCTTATGAGTTGCGCCTGGGCGTCGCTACCTTGGAAGGGGCCACGAAATGGCCGAGCTCAAGAAACTTGCATTCGACGCTCCCGCATTTCTCGCTGAAGCCGGCCTGGGGAGAAGAATCGTCCAATTGAAGCCAAAGCAGGCCTTCTTCTCGCAAGGGCATCCCGCTAACACTCTCTTCTATCTTCAACGCGGCCGCGCAAAGCTGACCGTTGTTTCGAAAAATGGCAAAGAAGCCACCATCATGCTTCTCTCTACGGGCGACTTCATTGGAGAGGAGTCGCTGGCCACCCTGGGTGGGCTGCACATGACAAGTGCCACGGCCATCACCGCTTGTAAAGCACTGGAAATCCAGCGGGAGGAGATGGTCCGCGTCATGCACGATGAACCCTCCTTCTCCGATCTGTTCCTGAGATTTCTCCTGGTCCGGAGCATGCGAACTCAGGCCGATCTTATCGATCAGCTTTTCAACTCCAGCGAAAAACGTTTGGCGAGGGTTCTCTTGTTGCTGGCGGAGTTTGGCAAGCCGGGTGAACCGGAATCACTGATTCCGGAGATCACCCAGGAAGCTCTTGCGGAAATGATCGGCACTACTCGGTCCCGCGTCAGTTTCTTTATGAATCGCTTTCGCAAGCTCGGCTTTATCGAATACAACGGTCGCATCCGCGTTCATAAAACGCTGCTGAATGTCATTCTCCACGACTGAAGACTCGCGCATGCCTCGTTGACGAACTTTCGTAACGGGGCGGAGAAGGAACTCGCTGCGCCCAGATTTAGTGCGTTTTCCCGGAATCGGTGCCAGGTTGCTTCGCGACCGGCGCGACCTTATCTCTCCCTTCACTGCGAACTGACGTCGTCAATCTTGGCTTCTGCATCTCCTTGTAAATGCTGGCAACGGTTGCCCTTCCCGCTGTGGTTGACTGCTTCTTCTTTACCATGCTTGAGATATAAACACCGATCCGCCGCGGCGTGTGGTCCCAATTGCTCACAATGTCAGACTTTGAGGGTAGATGGTGATCGATTCAATTTAATCGCATAGCGCCAGCCTGGCGTCCAGTCATGTGAGCAAAATTGACCAGTAAACACACCGGGGCGAGGGTCATACTGTCTTACATACCCTCCTGTGTAAAGCCGTTCTGAGGCTACTCAAAACGCCCGCGGTGTCCCCCTCCTGCGGCGCTTTTGCGATTCACGAAAAAATATTTGGAAGAGGACTTATGTGTTTTCCGATCCAGCCACACAGATCTTCGTCGTGGATGATGAACCTGTCATCGCATCCACTCTCGCCACCATATTGCGGATGAACGGGTTCTCTGCCAAGTTCTTCACCAGTCCACTGAAGGCCCTGGCCGCTGCCCGGTTGAAGGCTCCAGCTTTACTCGTATCGGATGTTACGATGCCGGGTATTTCCGGTATTGATTTAGCGATGAAGATGCGAGCCCAACATCCTGAGTGCAAGATCCTGCTCTTTTCGGGTCACCCAGCCAGCTTGGGTTTAATCGAAGACGCTCGCGCTCGGGGTCATGAATTTCATTTGCTGTTGAAACCCGTGCCGCCGGATGAGTTTCTCCTGGAGATAGGGAAAATGGTCGACGCCACGGTCCCGCCGCATACCTCGGCCATAGGTTCCCTGATCCCGCAATGTCCGTCAGAAGCAGGCTGAGGATCAATCTCACGAATACAAACCACGGCGCTCGCCCGTTGGTTCGCCTGCGGGCCTTGGCGAAGTGCGTCCCTGCGAGGAGATAGTTCAATAGGACTCTTCTGTGTAGATGCACCAGTACGAAGGGGGCGCCTTTATCAGCGAGTCGTCTCTCCTTCCTTCATGAGGGATCACTGCGGTTACGTCGAGCGGGCCTTTGCCAGGCGGATACTGGATGAAGTCCACACCATTCCCTGTGACACAAGCTTGCCGTACTCCGTCAGAGAAAACGACGGTGAAGATGGTGTACCCCATGCCGGATTCACCGTGCTGATATAGCTCGTTCGCAAAGCGAGCTGGTATACGCCTGGAACTGTCTCTGACCTCGGCCACGTTTTCCACGCGGATCAACCGTTTGGTGCCGTCGGTTTGCAGATAGGCTTCCCACATTTTCATGACCGGCCTCTCCGGCATGAAATAAAACCGTGTCAAGGACGTCGCCGCTTGTCAGAGTGACACTGCAAGGAAAATACATAAGATCGCCGTCATAAGTTGGTTCAATTCCCTGCAAACCTTCTTGAATATGCCTTGCCAGCAACAAAAAACGAGACATGGCAACTCCCCAACTTCGGGCATGGCAGGCGCTAGCATCGCGCTAGCGTCCAACTTCAGTCAAACTCATTGTAGATGGGCGTGCTGCGAGGAGGATGAGGATCTAAATGTCTGACCAATCTGGCAGTGAAGGTATCTCCCTGAAAGGGTTCACGTCGGCTTCACATGGAAGCGAAGTCTCGTCCTATATCTCCGCACTCGAAAGCTTTGACCGGCTCGAGCAGATGCAGGAGTTGAAGGCATTGGGGCACGAACGCACCGGCATCCACGCCGGTGCTCGTGTGCTCGATGTGGGATGCGGTTTTGCATTGGAAACGTTGCGGCTGGCTCGTCTGGTGGATCCGGGCGGGTTTGCTGCCGGTTGTGACCTGAGTTCCGACTTCCTGGCGGAGGCCCGGCGACGCGCCAGTGCAGCCATGATCGATATCACCTTCCAACAAGCACACGCGGAGGCACTACCCTACCCAAGCCAGTCGTTTGAGATAGTGTGGTCGGAACGCCTGCTTATCTATGTTCCCGATGTCGCGCGAGCTGCTTCAGAGATGCGGCGGGTTCTCCGCGCCGGGGGTCACCTGGCCTGCATCGAGCCAGATATTAGTACGTCCACGATCAACCTCTCGGACCGGTCCTTGGTGCGCCGCGTGATGGGAAATGAAGCGGAAACCAGCGTTGCCCACGGTTGGCTACCGGGTCAGCTCGGCAGGATACTCAAGACGGTTGGGTTTAGCAGCATCCGCCTGGCAACCCGGGTGGTTGTATTCTCACCCGAACTGGCAGCAGCCTATTTCGCCCAATGCGGCCGTTCTGCCGCAGCCAACGGGGTGATTTCCGATTCTGAGCTGCGATATTGGACTTCTGAAATTGAAACATTCTTAAACGAAGAGAGGATTTTTGCATCCGTCGGATACTTCTTATTCACCGCCCAAGCCTAACAGTGGGGTGACCTGGAGTATCGGAAGCAGTCAGTCATCGTTCACACCGGTGTAGGCATGTTGAACTCAGATGTCTCGATCGAGATTCCCTATTTGTTTTGCTCAGATAGTAAGAAGAAGTGATCCCTTGAAAAACTTCGGGATACCGCGCGTCGCCTGCTGCATTTCTCTGAGCGGCGCGCGACCCCGGTCCATTCACTCCGTTTCCCTCGGCTAGTCGGTCGCGGGCACTGAATGATGTTCGTGCACAATGCGCCATTGGCCATTCTTTTTCCGAAACCCCATCGTGAGGCGGAATCTTAGATCGGTATTTTTGCCGTGCTCCATGTAATCGCAGTGCCCTATGGCCGTTGCGAAGGCTACATCACTCCCCGCCGTAATCTCCACCTCTTCAAAATCGAAAGCAATGGGCCTTGCCTGCGATGGGTAGAAAATTTTCCAGGTCGCCATATAGGCCTCCAGTCCACGCGACAGAAACGGAGGCGGTACATCGAACATCAAGATGTCCGGGTCATGATTCGTGCGAATCCCAGGTAGGTTTTCTTCTCGCACGGCTTTCGCCCATTGCGCAATCAGCTCCAGGAGATCCGCCTCATCCTCGCTTAAGTCCCCCACCATCGGCATGACTTATACTCCTCTTCCGGCCAGCATACCAATCTTGCTGTCCATGATTTCAGCTACGCTCAATGAGCCAGGCATTTTGGGCGGTGATGGGGTTTAAGAATGCCACCCTTCGCCCATGAGACGGCACTGCCCAGCAGCACTCACAACTGGAAAAGCAGCTTTATCTCGCACTGCTCTCCCTTGGCACTGCGTTCGATGCGGTCGGCGTGCACCCCGGAGAGATACCCGGTAAGGCCACTGATAAAACTCTGCTCCTCGACCATTCGCTTGCGCGGGCGCGCGGGCGGGAGCGTGGGCAAATTGCCCTTGTAGCGTAGCGTTACCTCAATGTCAAAAGTGTCGCTCCCCATTTGTAGTTCCACCGGGCCATCGGCATTCGCCGTGACATCCTCAATCGCGGAGTCGACTACCGAGCGCACCCGCGCGACGTCCTCGCCTGGAATCTTCCATTCCTTGGCCTGCTTTTCAAAGAAAACGTCGAAGGACGCCGGCGTCGCCGGTGTGGACTCTGTCCCCAGGCGCAACTGGCTGTAGCGCCATGTGCCCAGCAGGAAGAGAGCATTGAGCGGTACGGCAACCACCACTGCCATGGAAATGATCGAACTGGTGAACTGCTGCGTCCAGCCTGGGAGCGACCGGTAGAACTCCGGGTAAACCGCCACGGTCATCGCCGCTAAAATCGAAAATCCGATAACGATCGTCGCCCTGAGTGTGATCGGGCGGCTGGCGATAATCTGTATGCCCGCTACCAGCATGAGAGCGCCATTAAAGAACAACGCCGCGGCCATCACCGGGCGAGGCATGTTCACGATGAGCCCGGCAAATTTCGGCAGGCAAGACAAGAGAATGAGCCACAATGCAATCGACCACGCAATCACCCGGCTCGTAGCCCCCGTGGTCTTTTCAATGCTCACCAGGCTCGGGCTAGCGCTCATGCCCGAGACTCCCAATAACCCGCCGACAAGGCAGCCAAGACCATCGGCCCGCACACCAGCTTCGATGTTTTGCATATCGGGCCGGCGCCAGGCCGCGTTGTTCATCTGCTGACAGGTCGTCAGCACTCCGATCACGCGCAGACCCGAAGCAAGTCCCGCGATGGCAAATGATGCAGCGAAGGAGGGCGCAAACGAATAGGATAAAAAGCTTACGTCAGGCACTCGGAAAAAATGCGCTGCCGCAAAATCGCCGAGGAAGCTCGACGGAAACACGTGGAACGCAGCCGCCGCAAGGTATCCCACCAGAATCCCGATCAGCGAGCAGAATAGCTTGGGCCATCCCCTGGCCCAGATGGCTAGACCCGTCATCGACGCAAGCGCGCAGGCGGCCGTAGCGAAAGAGTTCGTGATTAGATCTGGGTGCGCCACATTATGGACCAACAGCACACCGGCACCAATCTTTCCCAGTTCCAGCCCCACGGCAATGATGACCACGCCAGAAACCACAGCCGGAAATAGCTTTCGCGTCCTGTTGATGAGAAACGACACCCCGACCTCGCACGCGCCAGCGAACGCCACCATCCCGCAGACGGCCGGGAACCCGAACGATGCGGCCGCAGCGATGCTCGAAGGAAGATAAATCGCGGAGACAACCGGCGGACAAAGATACCCGGAACCAACGTATCCGCCCCGTAAACTTTGCAGAATCGTCATAATTGCGACCGCAATCATGGCGAGCCCAAGGGCGCTTTGCGCCGTGTCATGCGGCAACTTCGCAGCTTCCACCACCAGCACCACCATCACCAGGTATGGGCAAATGACGGCAACGTGCTGTAGCCCAAGCACCAGCAACTGCAGCCAGGGCGGTCTCTCGTCCAGTGCGTAAATCAGCTCGACCGGCCGTTCCGCTATCCCGAATCCCCTCTGCCGCGCTGTTGCTTCCATCACAAACCCTCTAGCCTGCGGGTTCCTTACACGTCCGATCGTGCTTTCGTATTCTCACTGCCTGGTGCTATGCCGAGGCCACCAAATTATCGGCCACGTGGTCGTGCAAAGCAATCTGAAAGGCCGAAAGGCTGGGGGTCGATACTCTGGTCGGCGATTTTCTCTACTTCGCCGCCAATCCGCAGATCGACAAACTAAGAGATCGACAAGCTCAAGCTGTGATCGTCACGTCGTCTCGTCTCCTCGTATGTTTCCGGCGAGAAATCGCACAGCCTTATACGCTAACCTAAGGGAAGCGAGGAGACTGACAATAAGCCTCCGAATAAGCCTTGCCCGTCGCTCCAAGTCGAACAGTCACATTTCTAGTCACACCGGAAATGCGTCATTGGATCAACCTTAGTTGCGCGGCGAGCACCATGATCGCGGAGATAGTGGCGACGGCCGACACAAAAGCGAGTGAGTCGACGGTACTGACTTGGAAGAGCTGACTTTTGAGGCTGTGAACTGTCGCAAGTACAGTTTCAATATTCACCTCTGCTGGTATCCACTTAAGAGAGTTTTTGTATAGCCACTCCGGCTGATAGGCTCTGACTCTCAACCACGGTCCACCCCAGGTAGGAGCGGACTGGGCGAACTTCACCATCCTGTTGCCGGGCAGCGCTGGCGCTTCTTCTACTGGAAATGCCGAAACCAATCCAGCAGTTTCAGTATCGCTGAACGGCAGCATGCCGTTCAGCGGCAACTTCCTGTCAGACGGCGGTTCAGTCACCAATCCGCACAGCGCCGATACTACCGTCCCCGGCCGCACCATGCAGACCAGTGCTCGTATTGCGTTTTAAGTTCCTGCTTGCCTGAAGAGTGACGCTCTCGCAGCGCTGCTCTTCAGCAAAGCATTACGGATCGGCCCTTCTGATGGGTACCTTTCGTCATGGATGTCCCGCTTTGTCGCCCCGAGAATTTGCCGGCTCTCTGTCCGTAGCCGTGGCTTTGCGGTACCCTGCAAAGATGATCCAGGAAAATGATTGGCAAGCACCATGGCATCGTTGAGTGTGAAGTTACTCGACGGGTCGGCAAAAGTGCCCACAGTGGCTCACCCTGGCGAGGACATCGGATATGACCTCTACGCCAACCAGGATCACACCCTCGTTCCCGGTCACGTTCATCGCGTGCATACCGGCGTGGCAGTTGCCGGCATGGCCGGCGGATCACCTGTCGGGTTTCTGGTAAAGGATCGCTCATCCATGGCGGCCAAAGGTGTGTTCACCCACGGCGGCGTGATCGATTCGTCTTATCGGGGAGAGATCATGGTGCTCATGACCACCCTGACCGACATTTATGAGATACGGTCGGGAGACAGGATCGCGCAATTGGTTCCAACCCCCGTGTTGACAGGGCCCGTAACAGAATCGACCGAGCTGACGGGCGGCGCCAGGGGGAGCCAGGGCTTCGGCAGCTCCGGGCGTTGATAGCGCACTTTGGTCACGGTAGCGACAGTCATCGCTAACTGCCCCTACCGATCCGTTTCGAGCGGAACACGGCACACGGCTCCTACCCTGGATGAGTGGCCTCGAAATGCACGTGGAAACAGATGCAGTGTCCTGTTATCTCCCTTTCTCGGATCACCATCGCTTCACCATTGTCACGTTGATGAAGAGTGTTCCGTTCGGAAGCTGACACCTCAGGATTAAACTGCCCCATGGCCTCGCCAGCATTGAGGGAAATTCCAGTCGTCCGCGAAAAGGGTCCAAAGTAAACGGTAAGGCCGTGCTGGAGGACTCGAACCTTCGGAACCCTGGGTGCTTCAACAGTGTCTAAAGCAGAAGGAAGTTCCTCGGCCCGCGTCTCCGACTGAGGAGGTTGGTATGCGTGTTGCTGGCAGGTTGAGCTTCGCACTGTGTCTCGCTTCCACAGCGTCATTGGGTCAAATCTCCGTAAGGGACAGCCCCGTAGTTCCACTGGAAGCTGACTGTCCAATCGGTATACGTGCAACGGTGGAAAAGAACGAAAAACCGCTCGCCGCTCAACGGCTACAGGTAACCCTGATTCAATGGCCTCCTCTTGGCGTAGTTGCTTCCCGCATAACCATTCATGGCATTGCGGCAGTTGTCAACCGTCCCAAGCCGTCCGAGATTACAGAAAATTTAGACCTCAATCGGATTGTGGATCATCCAACACCTTCATCTATTAGCAACGTATCGAATACCTCCGCCGCGCGAAAGGAAACGCCTGCGGGACAGGGACCGCTAGCAGAGCTTAACGACATCCTGGGTCCACGAACCAAGCCCGTCCTCATACGCCGCAGTTCGCCTGACTCAAGATGGTATGCCTGGGTGACGGGCTTCGATGCCGTCAATTCTATCGATCTGGAATCAGTGAGCTATGCTGATGGCACAAGCTGGCACGTATCAAACGGAAAGACCTGTCGAGTCTCAACAGCTTCATCCGTCTGGTGAACGCTTGCCCTGCAATAACCAAAGATCACCCCAGCCCGCAAAGCTGGGCGAGATAAAGGGACGGCATACCTATGAGGCAATCGTCACTGCGGACGTGAAGCTGCAACGATTGTTCGGGAAATAGAGATACAGCTTTGTGCTAAAGTGTCTGCACGATGGGCCTTGAATGGGTGACGCGACGTCCGAAGCAGGACGTGATTCTTGTTGAACTCAAGGGCCGGCTGGCGTATGGCGATGAGTTGCAGGCGCTGAAAACGCAGCTGGCGTCGGCGGCGGGCGAACGGAATCTGATTCTGATCTTTGACCTCTCAAAGGTCGAATACGCCGACAGCTCGGGGCTAGGGGTGTTGCTCTACCTGGACGGAGTTGCCCAAGAGGCGGGTTCTCAACTTCGGCTTGCCGGGGTAACGCGACGCCTCCTCGAGGTATTTCAGATCACCCATACGGACAAGGAACTCACCATTGATCGCGACGTCGCCAGCAGTTTGACCCATAGCGCGTTTTGAGACTGAGCACCTGGTAACGGGCGAGAAGTTACAGTTCTTTGCGAGAGGTGGCGGGGATAGGTATCGTTCCCCCTATCTCCCCACTATTTAGGAGGAAAGTCCTTAAACATCCGGGCGATATCACTGTCCAGAGACTTGGTATTCTTGTTTGCGTTCGTCGACAGATCCTCCGTAGCCAGACCTCTCCAAAGCAGATTCTTGGAATTGCCATCGAATAGGTCGACCACCAGGTTGGCCACCAGTTGCTTGGATGTGGTGGTTGTGGCATCGCCAAATCCACCAGGATTTCCGAAGCCACCCCATCCCCACCCGCCCCAGCCCCAGCCACCACCCCAGCCGCCCCCAAAGCCGTCATACATCGTTTGGACTTCCTTCTGGTTGTGGAGATTGTCACTCGCGAAGATGGTGACAGACGCGCCAGACGTCACCAATTGCCACCCCTTTGCCTGCAGCTGCTTGTCGACCCCCTGCTTAATACGATCGACATAAAAGGGATCAGAGGTTTTTACATTCCCCCACGAGTAGGTATGGTATTGCGCAAAATTGGCTTGATGGTTGTAGTCGGTGCGGACGTTGCCGGCAAACACGGGGAGGGTGCAGCTCCCTAACATCGCACAAATCATGACGGCACTGATTCGAAATTTCATGCGGTCACTCCCTCTTTTAAGTCGCGATCATTCCTACTGCGACACCGGCGCCATCATATAGCAGTTCCCCATAGCATGCATAAGCTTTGACCTCCTCGAGCAGTTGCAGGATCTGAAGGCATTGGGGCACGAACGCACCGGCATCCACGCAGGTGCTCGAGTGCTCGATGTGGGATGTGGCTTTGGATTGGAAACGCTGAGGCTGGCTCGCCTGGCAGGACGGGGCGGACTTGTCGCCGGCTGTGACCTGAGCTCCGACTTCCTGGCGGAGGCCCGTATCTACCAACTTGGCTCCATCCTGCCCCCACTCTGACCTAAAAAGCGAAAAATCGAGACCACAACCTAACCGGAATACCATTTTCTTATCTAATGCGCTGGATGGAAGAGAGTGACGACTCCATACGCCGGGCGATCCTTTCCGGCGACAAGGAAGCTTACAAGGTGCTCATGGCGCGCTATACCCAAATTGTCTTCCGCGTGGCCTATCGCATTACCGGCAATGAGTCCGATGCCGAAGAGGCTGTGCAGGAGGTATTTCTGCGCGGGTACCAGTCCCTCGCGACCTTTCAAGGGCGGTCAAGCATGGGTACATGGTTCTATCGCATCGCAGCCAATTGCGCCCTTGAGGTTGTGGGCAAAAGAAGGCCGGAAGCCCAAAGCCGTATCGCGGAAGAGAACGACCCGGAGCAGAGTGAGGTCCAGCTGGCCGACATAAAAGCAGGGCCCGACCGGCTGCTGTTGAGCCGCGAGATCGAGGCCAGACAGCAATTGGCGATGAGCGAGCTCACCCCCACCGAGCGCACCGCCTTCGTGCTGCGCCATATGGAAGACCGATCGACGGAAGAAATCGCAGCCGCTCTCAACATCGCCCCCAATGCTGCCAAGCAGGCAGTTTTTCGCGCGGTGCAGAAACTCAGGCGCCAACTCGCGCCCCTATGGGTAAACACATGAAGCATTTGGAAGAAACAGAACTAGTCGAGCACTACTACGAAGACTCCGCCAACATGGGCGAAAGTGAGCGTCACCTGAAAGCTTGCCCGGTGTGCGCCAAGCGGTACGCGGAGTTGTGCCGAGTCCTCGACGCAGTAGCCACACCCACGCCCCCGGCGCGCAGTTGGGATTACATCGAACAAGTTTGGCAATCCATTCACGCCTCTCTGCCGGTATACGAAAAGCCCAAAAGCAGTTGGATGCGATATTACCGGCCCCTCGGTTGGGCAGTCGCCTGCGTACTGCTGGTCGCTGTGACCTTCGTTGCCGGGCGCCGGTGGGAGCGCAAACAGGCCTCATCGGTAGCCGTGGCGGTTGACCCGCAAGCCCGCCAGCGGGTGGTGATCGTCGTTCTTGGGGACCACCTCGATCGTTCTGAGCGCCTCCTGGTCGAGCTCAATCACGCGGATGGCAACGATCTTTCGGCTTTGCCGCTGCGCAGCGAAGCCAGAGAATTGTTGGCCAGCAACCGCCTGGTCAGGCAGAGCGCGATGCAGGCCGGCAACCTCAATAATGTGGAAGCCTCGCTCGACCGCCTGGAACGTCTGCTGATGGAGCTTTCGAACGAGCCCGACAGCCTCACCGAGGCCGATCTCAACCGCCTCAAGCAAGAGATGAATACCGACGGTCTTCTCTTTGACATTCGCGTCTTGCGCTCCCGGGTACACTCCCCGGGCCCCGAACAGCAAAGCGCTCCCAAAGCAACGAAAGGAATTCCAATCTAAATGAATACGAAATCACTACTATTCGCGACACTGCTGATTGCCTTGTCGGCGCCGCCGGCACTATGCGCGGAGTCTTCTCTTCCCCTCTCCGATGACAACGCAGCCCAAGGGAAGGAAGAAACGCTCTACTCGGAAGGCACGCGCGCCATTAACGATGCCCATTGGGCCCAGGCGGAGTCCATCTTCCGTAATCTCGCCTCGCAACATGGCCCTCGCGCCGAGGCGGCTCTCTATTGGGAAGCATATGCCGAGAATAAACAGGGCAATGCCGCCCGCGCCCTCGAGATCTGCGCCGAGCTCAGGCATGCGTATCCGCAAGGAAATTGGGTCAAGGAATGCAGCGCGCTGGAAATAGAGATTCATGGCAAGAGCGACGATCCCCTGCCGCCTCAGGCGGAGCAGGATGAAGAGCTCAAGCTGCTCGCCCTCAACTCGCTCATGCAGCAGGATGAAGCGCACGCAGTGCCGATCATCGAACAGATTCTGAATAGCGACAAATCAGAGAAGCTCAAGGAACGGGCGCTCTTCGTTCTGGGCCAGGATCAATCACCGCAGGCGCAGGCGCTGCTCGGCCAGGTGGCAAGCGGCCAGCGCAACCCGGCC
>CAZSUK010000733.1:0-2590 GCA_964609355.1 uncultured Acidobacteriaceae bacterium
TCTGGTAACGTTCCTCTGCATTCTTGGCGAGGAGCCTCATGATGATGGCAGACACCGGCTCGGGGGCCTCCCGACGACCGATGGGCGCTACGGGTTGACGCGCGATGTGGCAGTGGACCCACTCCAAAGGATCGGCGGCAGTGAATGGCAGCTCGCCGGTCAGCATTTGATACAAGGTGACGCCCAACGAGTAGAGATCGCTGCGGGAATCCATCGAGCGATTCATCCGACCGGTCTGTTCCGGGGAGATGTAGGCGAGCGTGCCGGGAATGATCTCGGGCGGCGCGGGGACCTGGCGTTCGTGTCGCAGTTTGGACGCGATCCCGAAGCCGGTGAGCCACACGCGATCGGAGTCGTCGACCAGTGCGTTCGCGGGCTTGAGATCCTTATGGATAAGGCCCTGCCGGTGGGCTTGGCCAAGTGCAGCCGCCAAGCCGATGGCAATGCGCAGGAAGCGGGTGAGATCTTGCCCTTGGCGCTGATCGATCACCCGATCCAGGGGTTCACCGCCAGGATCCTGGAGAACGAGGATCGCGCGCCCTTGGTGACGAGCCAGCGTGAGCGGCTGAGCGGCCCATGTCGCATCAAGCTCGGTCGCTAGCGAGTATTCGTGTTCGAGCCGGCGGATACTTTCAGGCGAGGGCTGCTCCGCGGCGACCGCCAGCGCCAAGATCCGCCTTTGGTTGGCGCGCTCTTTGCCGCGGTAGAGAGTGAAGTCCGCCCCTTCGCGAAGCGGCTCCAACACGTACTCTGAGTCTTCTGTCATTGAGAGCATTCGATATTTGTCAGGAGCTCGACAGAGGGAGCAATCGGCTTCCCAATTTTTTCTATTGTACGATGGTATTGTTCATTTACTTCATTTGCGAGTGATATAAGAACCTCTGGATACGAGTCCATTTATGCTGATAAAGTTCAGGCGGTGTTCATTGCGGAGCCCCTGACAATCCAGCTTTTTCCGAGCGGGGCCGTGCATCGGGAGGGCGCGCATGGGGTCCGATTCTCGACCCGCTCGGTCGTGAGATTCAATTGCGATCGCTCAAATGGTTCACGGCAGTGGCAGGACTCGCCCTCGGGACAATTGGAAACATGTGCGCCGCAACAGATGCGGAAACGGCGCCGGGTGACCAATCTGGCGCCCTCGACGAGATTGTCGTGACCGCTCGACGGCAGAGCGAAGACTTGGAAAAGGTCCCTGTGGCCGTAGTCGCATTGTCGAGATCCGCGCTCATAGAGCAGCACGTCACCAATGAGCAGGAACTGCAAACGGCAGTACCCGGCTTGCTGACCGTGGCGTCGACATCGACCAATCAACTCGCATTCTCGATCCGTGGGCAAGCGCTCGATGCTTACTCTTTCACCTCCCCCACCGTGCTTGCGTATTTCGATGAATTCCAGACGGGAGGGGTGACTTCCACCACATTTTTCGATCTGCAGTCGGTGCAAGTTTTGAAGGGAATTCAGGGGACGCTCTTTGGCCGCAACGCGACGGGCGGCGCTGTCTTGTACACGACCACGCAACCCGGCAAGCAGTTGGAAGGTTACTTCAACTATACCGCCGGGAATTTCAATGAGCAGAAGGTGGAGGGTGCGGTCACGATCCCGCTCGCTCCGTGGGCGTCGGTTCGCTTAGCCGCGGTAGATGAGCATCGCGATGGCTATGAGCACAATATCTATCTCAATATCGATGAGGGCTCGATCGATAACCGGAATTTCCGGGGCACTTTGTTGCTCACTCCTTTGGACGCGCTTCAGAACACGACTACAGTTCAGTACGGCAGACAGGGCGGCAACTCGGGCGCACTCAAAATCGTGAGCGCCAACGTCGACTGTCCGCCGAGCCCCAGTTGCGTCGGCGCCGAGCTCTTTCCGCCGGGGGTGCCGACAGGAGGGATGTATCCGGCGAAGCTCGCGTCGTATAACGGGCTGCTGAACTTCATCACCCTGGAGAGTAAGCAACCTTTCTGGAATGTCTGGAACCACAGCGACGATGGCCACGACGCGCAACTCAAGGAAGCAGTGAACAAAACCACCTATACGGTGAACGATGACCTCTCGATCAAGAACATCGTTGGCTACAATCAAGTGATCTCGACTGATCGACTCGACGTTGATGGCAGCCCCTTTCAAATACTGCCGGTCGGAGCAAACATAGAGGGTCTTATCTATTCGACCGAGCAGTACTCCGAGGAACTGCAGCTCGCCGGTACCGCAGTCGCCAAGCGCCTCAACTACCTCGTTGGCGGCTACTACGATCGCGACAACGAAGGGCAAAATACCCCTGTGAATGTTGGCTGCGGCTCCTTCGCGTTTCCCGTGACTCCGGAAAATCCCGAGGGATGCGAGGTGCCCGGTGGTTTTCGGTATAACTTCGAGAACGATGAAGAATCGCGTGCCTTGTTCGGACAAGCCAACTACGAGCTCATCGACAATCTAAGGGCGACGGCGGGCTACCGCGAAACCTGGGAAGATATCAATTTCCGTTACGTAGACGATGGCAGCGTACCTGAGGATGCCCACCAGTTGGCTGGCGTTCCCTTGCCCCCGATACTCAGCGAGCGCGAACCGAGCTGGACGTTGGGACTCGATTATC
>CAZSUK010000734.1:0-10130 GCA_964609355.1 uncultured Acidobacteriaceae bacterium
CTTAGGGAGGTCGAGACGGTTGCACCCGCCGACTCTACCGTGCTGATCTATGGAGAGACGGGCACTGGAAAAGAATTGATCGCCCGTGCTGTGCACAATCTCAGCTCCCGGAAATCCAATCCCTTTGTGAAGCTGAACTGCGCGGCCATTCCCACGGGCTTGATCGAGAGCGAGTTGTTCGGCCACGAGAAAGGTGCATTCACCGGCGCCATCATTCAGCGCGTGGGCCGTTTTGAATTGGCGAATCGCGGAACAATATTCCTGGATGAGATCGGCGACATTCCCCTGGAACTGCAGCCAAAACTCCTGCGTGTGCTACAGGAGCGGGAGTTCGAACGCCTGGGCAGCACGCGCACCCTTCGCACCGATGCGCGGTTGATTGCTGCGACGAATCGCGATCTTAAGACCATGGTGGAGGAGCAGAGATTCCGGTCTGATTTGTACTATCGGCTGAATGTCTTCCCCATTCGAGTGCCATCGTTGCGGGAGCGGAAAGAAGACATTCCCCTTCTGGTCCGGCACTTCGTTCAGGAATTCAGCCTGCGAAACGATCGCGTGATCGACACCATCCCTTCTGAGACCATGCAGGCGCTTGTCCGCTATCACTGGCCGGGTAATATTCGAGAGCTTCAAAATGTGATCGAGCGGGCGGTCATTATCTCGCGTGGTCCTGTGCTGAATGTCGCCCTGACAGAACTCGCTCCGGATATGGCTCCGACTTCAACTCCCTTCGTCCCCACTGCCAAGTCCGCGGCCCATCAGAGCCTTCAGAACATGCTGCAAGAGACGGAGCGCAATCAGATTCTGCGTGCTCTGGAAGAGGCGAATGGAGTGGTTGCGGGACCGAACGGAGCGGCGGCTCGTCTGGGAGTGAAGCGTACGACGCTCCAGATCAAGATGCAGAAGCTTGGGATCCGGATCTCGCGAACTGCAGTTGACGACCACAAGCAAACTGCGCAATGAGCAGAGCAGGCAGAGGATAAACTCAGAACCGCGTCGGCGCATTGTCGTAAATCTCAAATCTCGGGCTAATAGGTGACAGCTTCACTGGTGGACTGTAACAGTTGATTCAGGAGTAGAACCAAATCTGCGAAATGCGCGGCTCTTATGCTTTGTATCAAGGCACGACTCTAGTCGGGCCGCTAACGAACTGCAAGAGATTGGGCTACCTCGCCGCAGCGAGCATTAGCCCCTGTGGCTCTACTGCATCAGCTGTTACAGTCCACTAGTGTCCCGTTCGATTGTTTGGGGATGGCTGTAAGTGCACTATTTGATTTTGGTTCCTGCACATTCGGGGGGTCCACGATTTGAAGCGGCTGATACGGTTTTGCGACGCTGAGTTTTGGTTTTTTTTAGGGCACAACTTTAACGGGGCGTTAACCAACTGAAAGAGATTGGGCTTTAGAGTCTGCGTGAGAACTCGGCCTTGAGGAAGGGCACGGCTTCAGCCGTGCCGTAAATAGCACTGCCATACCCGGCTTTAGCCGCTGAGGCACGGCTTTTCGGTCCTCTAAATTTTCTTATGCGGTGATAAGCAAATGCCCTAAGGAGCTAACAGGCTTGCGGAAAAACTCTGCTTGTTGAAGGGTTTGAGCCTTGGCGTCTGCATGAGAAATTATTACGACCTTAGGTGAATAGGCCTACTGTAACCGGATTGGCCGGACTCACGGTGGAGGCGCCAGAAACTCCCGCGTTTTGCCAATGCGAGCTGTGGCGCCGCTCGTCAGAAATTCGCGCGCAACGAGAACTGCAGCACACGAGGAAGATTCAGCTGTGTGGTCACCACGCCGAAGTTGGAAGTTCCCTGGGTCAAACCGGGATAGCCGAACTGGACCCGGTTGAACAGGTTAAACGCTTCTGCACGGAATTGCACATTCACACTTTCATGAATGGGGAACGTTTTATATGCGGAGGCATCCCAGTCAGCCACACCGGGGCCGCGCAGAGTTGGGTCGAGCCTGGGTTCATCGCCAAAGGTAAACGCCGCAGGTTGGGTAAAGCATGAAGTATTGAACCACTCGCCGAGCCTGGCGGTGGCAGAGCCCTTGATTTCCTTGGCGCAGCCAGGTACATAGTTAGGCCGGGATCCGCCGCCGAAGGAGTTGGTCAGATTCTGGTTGGTGCCAAAACCCAGGGGAAAACCAGTCATCAGTGTTGTGAGCCCACCGAGTCCCCAGCCGCCGATCACTGCGTTCACGACTTTCGGCGTGTTCGCAAGAAAAGCCTGGTTGCGGCCAAACGGCAGATCGTACACATAGCTAATCACCAGGCGTTGCGCAGCGTTGTCGGCAGACAGTGACTTCTCCGCCTTCAAGTTGCGTGGGTCCTGAATGCCTGGAACCGAAGACTCGAGCCAGGTGGTGAGGGTATCGGTGTTGCTCAACAGCTTGGCCCAGGTATAGGCGCCATTGATCGAAGCACCGTGCGCAAACCGTTTTTGTACCTTCAACTGTAGCGAGTTGTAGGTGGATGAAGCCAGGTCGGCAGAGGCGCTCGAAAGCCCGGAATACTGCGGGTACGGCAGCAGCAACTGCCCAGCCGAGACGGTCGGGGCTCCAAGGCTGTAGGTCGAGCTAATCGTTCCATAGAAAGGATTGGCGACCTGGGCGACAAGCGCGTTGCCCAGTGCAAGGTCCTGATCGGGAAGAGTGTCGAAGTTGATCGCGCCAAAAGGCAAATGCGTGCCCTTGGCGCCGCCGTAGGCAAGGTCAAACACCAGGCTTTGGCCAATCTGCTGCTGAATGCCGGCGTTGAATTGCTGCGTGTAGGAATAGGGGTTGTTGGGAAAGTTCTCCGTGGGGCCGGAACCAAGCAGGGTCGACTGGTAGGCCGCACTGCGGCCGACCGGCTGGATCAGTCCATTGGGATAGGGATTGCTGATGTTGTTCGCCGGCGTTAATCCGTTATTGATCGAGGTCACCATGTTGGTGGTGGAGGAGTTGATGGGATCGCCGCTGGGAAAGTTGGAAGAGAACTCAATATCGTTGGGCAGCCAGAAGATACCATATCCGGCACTGAGCACCGTGTTGGGATGGAGCTGGTACGCCAATCCAACACGGGGGGAGAACTGCATGTAGTCGGTGTTATAGGCCGACCGCGAGCCGCGCGTTGAGGAGTTGACCAGTCCGATCGCTCCCGTGTAATTGCCAAGGCCGGCTGCGGACAAAATAGGGTTTGTCGCATTCGGTTCGAAATAGCTGATCCTGTCGTGCCGCTCGGTAAACGGCCGGATCACCTCCCAGCGAACGCCCACGTGCACCGTCAGGTTTGCGCTCGCGCGCCAGTCGTCGTTGACAAAGAGAGCGGGGTACATCTGTTCCGCAGCAATTGGGGTAACGATCGCGGCATTTGCGCTGGTCGGGTAACCCAGCAGGAACGATGCGAGGCCCAGGCCGCCAACTCCGGACAACGGGTTCTGCGCCGTAAAGCCGTTGTTAAACGTGTAGAGGCCGGCGGATTGGTTTTCCTGCACGTAGTTGAAGGTGGCCCGCAGATACTCCCCCCCGAACTTGACCGTGTGGTTCCCGATGAACCTGGTCAGGTTGCCGGAGATACGATCGTCATCGGTCGCATTGTGAATCGTGCTATCGGCGCCGGCGCTACTGAAGATGCCGCTGGGATCGAATCCGCTGATCGACATAACCGGCGGACCGGGAAACTGGATTTGCGACTGCAGGCCGTCGGGTTGGCCGATGCTCGTCACGTTAAAGTTATTCAGCAACGGCGTTCTGGCGTAGAAGAAGCGGAGGTAGCTGATACGGACATCGAGAAGCGTCTTGGGACTGAACGCGTAGTCATCGGCCAGCACAAAGCTGTTGGTGTTGAAGATCTCTGCGCAGCGATCTTCGCAGATTCCGTTGAATGCGTCGGTCGGTAGATTGTTGTTCTTCCAGTACGTGTAACGCGCGCTGATGTGCTGCTTCTCTGAAACGTTCTGGTCGATGTGTGCAACTGTTTCGTAGTTATTGCCGCCGCTGCTGCCGGTTGTGGTGTAGTTGATCCCGGTTGGCGGTGCCCCCGCAATATTAGGAGCAGGGAAAAACTGTTTCGCATACGCCAGCGCGGTCGGGTTTAGCCGATCGGCGGGGATCTGAGCGTTGGGGAACTGCGTCCGGTTGTATTGCGGGGTACCTGCTGCGCAGGCAGGATAGCCTGCGACGCCGCAGGTGGTGAGCGGATCGTAAATCGGTGTGCCCAGGTCAGCAAGATTGCCGGTAAGTTCCGCGGCTGTGGGCACGGTCGTGGTGTACGTGATGCCTTGCCGTAGGCCGAATCCTTCGAAGTTTACGAAGAAGAAGGTCTTATTGTGACCGTCATAGACATGCGGAATGTAAACCGGGCCACCCGCGTTGAAACCATACTGGTTCTGAGTAAAGGAAGGGTTCGGCAGATGGGCCTGGTTGCCAAAGTACGTGTTGGAGTTGAGCACCTTGTTGCGGATGTACTCATACGCGGTCCCGTGCAGCTGGTTAGTGCCCGACTTAGTTCTGAATTGAATCGCCCCGCCCGCGAGACGTCCGTAGTCGGAAGTAAGGTTATTGGTCTCAACCTTAAACTCCTGCAGCGAGTCCTGGGTGGGAACCAGGGACGTGATGTTGAGATACTCCGTATTCACCGGAGCGCCGTCGAGGTAAGTCACACTCTGGTTGGCAAAGCCGCCGCCAAGTTGATAGTTACCCCAGGCAAACGGATTCGTGCCATTTGGGTTTTGCTGCGACTGGCCTTGCGGCACCACGGAAGGCGCCAGCGCCACCAGGTTCATCGCATTGCGCCCGTTCAGCGGGATCTCGTTGGTTTGACGCTGATCGATCACCGTGCCGAGAGATGCGGTCTCCGCCTGGATCAAAGGCGTGCTCGACTGAACAGTCACCACCTCGGTGGCAGTTCCCAGCGTAAGAGTGAGATTAATTTGCAGGGTCGAGTCTACCTGCAGATCAACCGGTCCCTGGGTAAGCTGCTTGAAACCTGCCTGCTTTACCACAATGCGGTACTGCCCGGGGGGAAGATTGTTGAACTGGTAGAAGCCGGAGTCGTTCGTGGTCGCGGTCCTGGTGTCGGCCGTGCCAACATTTTCGAGCGTCACTTGCGCGTTGGGGATCACGCCGCCACTGGGATCGTTGAGCGTGCCGTTGATGGCGCCATTTGTTGCTTGAGCGTGACCATAGACAGTCGCCACGCAAAACAGCAGCAGCAAGGCCACCCATTGGAAACACCTGGAGTTTTTTGTGGATTTGAATCTATGGTCGGGGCAGAGTTGAGTATTGCTTTTAGAAGAGAGCGCAGTCTGCGCTGTGGAAACTTTTCCGGAACATGCTTCGTCCAGGATCACCTGGGGCCTCCAAAGGGTCGTGAGCGATTCCGCCGCAACCAAGTTGCGATTGGAATATGTGCCTTGCTATGTCTTGCTTAGGAGCGTTCCGTGCGAGTAATGCAGCGTACTAATGGCGTGCTTCATCAATACAACTGCCAAATCTATCCTCTCGAAATGCGACTGTCAAGCTTATATGTACCTGTTTACTTCTCCTGCACAGCGCCATCATTTCAAGCGTTCGTCTGAGTTAGCATGAGAAGTTGCTGTGCTGGAACGAGCTTGCCGGCGATCATCATAGCGCGGTGGGCCCATTGGCGGAGAGAAGTAGATGGTGAGATTTCTGCTGGCGGCCCTGGTGACCACTGGAGCCGCGCTCAGTATCTTTGAAGTGCGTACACCGCATGGCATCGATTTCGTGCAGCAGAATTCGCCAACCAGCAGCAAGTACCTGATCGAGACCATGGGCGGCGGAGTGGCGCTCTTCGATTACAACAACGATGGGCGGCTTGATGTGTTGCTGGTGAACAGTGGGTCTCTGGCGCCTTCCATGCAGCTTCCCGCCGGCTTTCGGCGAAGCTTGCCTCAGTACTGGAACCGCTTATATCGCCAGGAAGCAGACGGTACCTTCACCGATGTAACCCGGGCAGCGGGTCTGGCTCACGCGGGCGACAACAACTACGGCATGGGCGTCGCCATCGGTGACTACGACAATGACGGTTACGAAGATATCTACATCACCAATTACGGTAAGAATTCTCTTTTGCACAACAACCGCGATGGCACCTTCACCGATGTAACAGGAAAAGCCGGTGTAGCTGGTGGGGGATGGTCCGCCTCGGCCGGCTTCTTTGACTATGACAATGATGGCCACCTCGATTTGTTTGTAACCCGCTACTTGCAATGGAGTCCCGCCGAGAGCAAAGTTTGTGGCGGCGAATATCATACCTACTGCACTCCTGGGACCTTTCCCGCAACCAGCAACATTCTTTACCACAACAACGGCGATGGCACCTTCACCGATGTCAGTCAGGCTTCTGGCATTGCTGCGAAGCCAGGCCGTTCTCTAGGGGTGGCCTTTAACGACTACGATGGGGATGGCTTTCAGGATATCTTTGTGGCCAACGATGGCATGGAGGAGTTCTTGTTCCACAACAATGGCAACGGAACGTTCACCGAGCGCGCCCAGGAAGCCGGGGTAGCGCTGACGGATGATGGCAGCCCCTACGCCGGTATGGGTGTCGACTTCCGCGATTATGACAACGATGGCAAGCCGGACATTCTGGTCACCAATCTTGCGAAGCAGATTTACGCCCTTTATCACAACGACGGCGATGGTTCATTCAGCTACCGCAGCCTGCAAACGGGACTGGCTACCTTGTCCGCAGGCAGTTCTGGATGGGGCGTCGGCCTTGTGGACTTTGATAATGATGGCTGGAAAGATATGTTTGTTGCCCAGAGCCACGTTATGGACAACGTGGAAATGATTAATCCGGCCATGCACTACAAGGAGCCGCCTTTGTTTGCTCTCAACCATCAAGGCCGCTTCGAGCGCGCCGACTCGGGTACTGCGGCCCCGGTCGCTGGCAGGGGCGCTGCCTTCGGAGATCTTAACCATGATGGCAGCATCGACGTGGTGATGAGTGTTCTGGGTGCGGCTCCAGAGGTTTTCTACAACCGCGGCAACCGGTCACACTGGCTGACACTCACGATGGCAGGAACGCGCAGCAATCGCGATGGCATCGGCGCCAGGGTAGTGGTAAACGGCCAGACGCAAACGGTCACCACCGCGGGCAGTTATTTGTCCGCGAGCGACAAACGGGTGCATTTCGGCCTGGGTGACGCCGCTCAAGCAAGCGTGGAAGTCTTCTGGCCTTCTGGCGTGCACCAGGTTCTGAAGGATGTGAGCGCGGACCAGTTTCTCACCGTCGAGGAGCCTCGCCGGCCATGATTCATCTCTGCTTGTTTCTGGCAATGGCGGCACAGCAGCCAGCTGCCGAGGTGGTCCAACACATGCAGGCCGGCATATCGGCGGAGAAGCAGAGCCGGCACGATGCCGCGATCGCGGAGTTTCGCCAGGCCGCCCAACTGCAACCGGACCTGACCGCGGCCTATGTCGATCTGGGCATGGTCTACATGGGACAACATGATTATGCAGAAGCGATTCCTCCGTTAAAGCGCGCCGTTGGCCTTGATCCAGGCATCGCCGCCGCGCAGGAGATGCTCGGCTACGCATTGCTGTCCCAGGGATACGCGGCCGAGGCCGTGCCGCATCTGCAGACGGCCGGGAACCAGGGCATGCTCGGCCTGGCCGAACTTCAGACAGGCGACTTGGTTAACGCAATCGTCCATTTGCAGGCGAGTTTGGCGCAACATCCGAACGATCCGGAGTTGCTGTCCGCGTTGGCGCGAGCTGCCGGCGTTCTTTCCCGCGAAACAAAAGACACATTGCTGGAGACCCATCCGGAATCTGGCCAAGCTCACCAGGCGGTAGCCGCGGACTACCAGGCTCTGCAAAAGAACACTGACGCCGAGACCGAATACCGCAAAGCGCTCGCGATTCAGCCCGATCTGCCCGGTGCGCATCTCGAACTAGGCGAGATGTATCAAGCGAGCCAGCAATGGCAAAAGGCAGAAGAGGAATACCGCGCCGAGGCCATTTTGAAACCGGGAAGCGCAGAAGCTGCCTATCGCCTGGGAAATTCACTCCTGCAGAACGGAAAAGTGCCGGCGGCCGTTACAGAATTGCGCCGTGCCGATGCGCTGCAGCCCGATATGCCGGAGACCCTGTTTGCGCTTGGCAAGGCTGAGTCGCTGGATGGCAAACCACTCGATGCAGAGAAAGACTGGAAGCGGCTCCTGAACCTGGAGAAAGACACCGACCTCGCCGAAAAGACTCACTTCGCACTCGCCGGCCTCTATCGCAAATTAGGCAAGGCTGCCAACGCAGAGCAAGAGATGAAAGCCTTTCAGCAAATCAAGGCCCAGCGCAAAGACTGACAACGTGCGCCATGCACTCGTTAGCGGGGATAGGGCTCATTAGGCTTCACGATGCGAATGCGATGATCGACGAACTTGTAGTGGGCGCCGGGCAATTCGATCTTGGGCATATGGCACGAGACGCAGTTGTTTTTCGAGACCGGACAGGCTTTGGCTTCGACCTTGCCGCCGCCATGGCAGGTCTGGCACTTTGCGTCATAGTCAGTTGCCTGTACGCTGACTTCCTTGTGCGGGTCGTGGCAGGCCACGCAACTGATGCGCGTGTCGTCGGGATCGTAGCACTTACTTCCCCATAGGCGGTAGGGCTGAAAGCGAATGTTGTTGATGCTGCGGTCTTCCTCGACCAGGACTTCTGCCCAGGTGCGGTGACAGCGGCCGCAGAAGTTGGATACGTTTTCAGCGGTGAAATCGCGCAGATCGCCAAGTCCGGCGGGCACCGCGGCCTTGCCGCTGCCCCCGGCCATGGCTGCAAGATGCGCCTCAGCGGCTTCGTGACAATGACTGCACTGAACTCCCGGCGTCATCTTGTCCAACGTAAGCTGTTTCCCTGAAACCGCATTGGTGGCGTGGCATCCAAAACAGCGCAGCGTCTCGCTCTCGCTCATCAATCGGCCAGCGGCTTCATTGAGGTCGGCCGGGTGAGCGAAATGCCCACCGAGTGTAGGTCCAAAACCGTTGAGCTCCCGAAACCAACTCATGCGACTCTCGTAAAACTTGCCGTCTTTCTCCAGGATGAAGGTCTGACCCAGCGCAGAACTGGCGCCCACGGCCCAGCGGATGGGCATCGTGATCGTGGCCGTGCCGTCGGTTACAGAGTAGAGGCTTTGATCGCCCTTGCGCTCGATACGATAAGAGTATTTGCCATCGGTCGCTGTAAGGAGGGGATGGTCGATGAGAATGCGGGTTTGCTCGACGGTTTCGAGGGCGTGCGCCATATCAGTGGTGGGCTGTGTACGCCCTTCAACATGACACTGGGCGCAACCCGCCGAGTGCTCATCGCCGACTTGCGCCCAGATCAACGTGGGTGCAACAAACAACATCAGGAGTCTCGATAAGCGACGGTCCGGCAGAGTCATCACGGAAGCAGAACTACGGATCCCTAATTCTATATCGACGCAACGCCACGCGGGCGAACGTTGTCGTGTTCGCGATGATCGATCATTGCGGATCAGATTCCACTTGCTGATGCCCCATGATCACAGCTTGGTCATGTTCAAGAGAGCTGCGACGAATATCCTGTGAGCGCTCCAAGGCCTTCTGCGCGAGTTCGTTTTCGCCGAGCTTTCGATATGCCTGGAACAACTGGTAATGGATGTTACCCATATGATCCAACGGCGCCGCCTTCTCGAGGCTCGGAATCGCTTCGGCAAACTTTCCCATGCGTATGTATGCCGTCCCTAACAAGGCGCCGGCTTCATTTAGATTGGGTTGTAGTTGCAGCGCGCGCTCGAGAACGGGCACTGCCTTTTCGTTCTTGTTATCAAGCACGTACAGGCGACCAAGCAAATAAAGCGTCTTGGTGCGCGAGGGATCAAGCGCCTCAGCCTTCTCCAACTCACTCCGCGCGTCTTCGTCAGCGCGATTATCGAGGTAGAATTCTCCAATTGCTTCGTGAAGTTCTGCCTCATTCGGGCGCAACTGAAGTGCCGCCTCATACTCTTTGATCACGTTGTCATGATCCCGGCGAAGGGCGAAGTCTTCGGCACGCAACTGGTGAGTTCGCCAGGAGCCGGGGAAAGAATTTTCAAGTTGCGCATAGGACTCCGCCCCCAGGGCTTGGTATGTCCGCTCCAACCAATAGCTGGCCTCGGAATTTGTATTT
>CAZSUK010000735.1:0-4588 GCA_964609355.1 uncultured Acidobacteriaceae bacterium
GCCTTCAGGAAAGCAATTGCGGTTCAGCCGCAACCGCCCTGCCTGCATGCCGAATTCGGTTTCATGTATGTAAAACAGCAAAAGATACAGGATGCGGAGTCGGAATTTAAGCAGGAGGCTGCGTCATGCGGGATTCCGGAATTTCTAGCGCAAGAGCGGGCTTTAGGAACCGTCGATGAGGGTACGTATCAGTCATTGAGTGCGGCGCGCAATGGGATGCCTGTCACGCCGTCCGCTTCGCTCCACAACCCGCTGAGCGAGCTTTATTCATCCATCAAAACGAACCAGGCTTTAGCCCTTCAAGCCCTGGCACACTTTCAGGAGATGGCGCCAGGCTCCGCACCAAGCCACGTCCTGCTCGGGGATGTGTACCGGCAAAGGCACCACTACGACGATGCTCAGGCGCAATACAAGCTCGCGCTTGAGATCTCTCCCGCTGATCATGCCGCGCTGCTCGGCCTGGCCTACGCATACTATGGCAACGCGAACCTGGATGCTGCGATTGCGACTGCGAAGACTGCTCTTGCCGCCAACCCGACTGACCCGGAATTGAATTTGCTGATGGGCGACGCGCTGGTCTCTCGCCACGCCTTCACAGCAGCCGAACCATTCCTGCAAAAGGGTTTGGCAGCCAAACCGCAGATGTTGCCGCACGCGCATGCGCTTTTAGGCACTGTCTACGCCGAGACGGGGCGAACCCAGGACGCGATCGCTCAGCTTGAAATGGGCCTTCCGGCGGATCAGGATGGCGGCACCTACTACAAACTTGCGCGCATGTACCGCAAGACCGGCGACACAAAAAAGGCGGACGAGGCCATGCAGCAGGTAAAGACGCTGGAACATCAAAGGCGGCAAGGAGCGGTGACCGCGCTCCAGGACTCCAGTACTTCTGTCGCCGACGATCTACCAAAACCATAAGAAAGACTTGAACGAGAATGAGCATCACCAGCCCATGGGTGCGTACAGTTGTGTGTTGCGCGATCTATTTTTTGAGACCATCAACCCTTTTCGCCCAGCCCGTTCGCATCCAGTCGCTGCCGAATGGAATAGACATCCGCAATTCCAATCTTCGCGAGCAAATCACCGCCCTGCGTGATGATGTGCTCCGTGTGCGCGTGGTGCGCAGTGGTGAGTTGCCGGAAGATGCATCCTGGGCGGTTCTGCCCGAAGTAAGAATCAAATCCACCACTGTCAAGCCGGAAATAACGGCCGGCTCAGCAGGCTTTCGCACCAGCGTTCTTCGCGTGGTAGTCAATCGCAAAACGCTGCGCATCAAGATCCTCGATCTCGGCGGCAACGTGCTAAACGAAGACGCGCGGCCTCCGCAGTTCGAAGGAGGTTCCTTCCGCGTCTATAAAACCATGCCCGCTGACGAGCATTACTTTGGCTTGGGAGACAAGACAGGCCCGCTCGACCGCCGCGACCAGGCCTTCAGTCTTTGGAACACCGATGCGTACCGTTTCCAGGAATCGACCGACCCGATTTACAAAAGCATTCCCTTCTTTGTGACCTTCCGCGCAGGCCACTCCACGGGTGTGTTGTTCGACAACACCTGGCGCAGCAGCTTCGATTTCGGTAAGACTGAGCCCGGCGTCTACTCCTTTGGCGCCGTTGACGGACCCTTGAACTATTACTTCATTTACGGGCCCTCGCCGCGGCAGGTGGTCGAGTCTTACGCGTGGCTTACAGGGAAACCGCCGCTGCCGCCCGTCTGGACATTCGGCTTCCAGCAGTCCCGTTACACTTACTATCCACAGTCGAGAGTGCTTGAGATTGCCGATCGTCTACGCGATGACAAAATACCTGCTGATGCTATCTATCTCGACATCGAGTTTCAGGACAAGAATTATCCGTTCACCATCGACTGTACAAAGTTCCCGGATTTCTCCGGCATGGTGGCTCAGCTCAAAGCCAAAAACATCCACTTAGTAACCATCACGGATTTGCATATCGCGGCTGCTCCCAACCAGAAATACTCGCCCTACGATAGCGGAATCGCAGCCGATCGTTTCGTCAAAAGTCCCAATGGGTCCGTCTACGTGGGCGATGTCTGGCCTGGCCCCAGCGTCTTCCCTGACTTTACCCAGCAGCAAACACGCGCCTGGTTCGGCACTTTGTACCGTGATCTTTACCAGCAGGGCGTTGCGGGGTTTTGGGATGATATGAACGAGCCTTCTGTCTTCCACACGCCGACGGGGACGATGCCACTGGATGTCGTTCACCGGATCGACGAACCGGGATTCGTCAAACGCCTGGCGACTCATGCTGAGATCCACAACGTCTACGGCACGCAAAACGCGCGCGCCACCTTCGAGGGCCTGAAGCAACTGAATCCGGATCAGCGGCCCATGGTGTTGACCCGCGCCGCCTATGCGGGCGGCCAGCGCTACGGCGAGACGTGGACCGGTGACAATAGCAGCACCTGGAACCATCTGCGCCTAACCACGCCGATGCTGAAAAACCTGGGCCTGAGCGGCTTTGCCTTCAGTGGCGCCGATGTTGGCGGCTTTGCCGGAACAGCTTCGCCCGAGCTGCTCACCAAGTGGCTGCAGGTAGCGGCATTCCAGCCCTTCGACCGCGACCACACGGAGAAGGGCACTGGGGATCAGGAGCCATGGGTTGGAGGTCCGGAGCAGGAGGCGATCCGTCGCCGCTACATCGAGGAGCGCTATCGTCTGATGCCTTACCTCTACCAGCTCGCCGACGAGAGTTCGCGCACTGGTCTACCCATGTTGCGGCCCCTCTTTCTCGACTTCCCCAACGCAACGCCGGATGGGCATCCCATCGACGTTGATCCCGCTGCGGCAGCGGAGTTCATGTTAGGCCCGGATCTCCTCATTGCGCCCTCTCCTTATCCTGATGAGCCGGACACCTACACCATCGAATTTCCGTCCGCTGGCTGGTACAACTACTGGACTGGCGCACAGGTGACGCAATCGTCCATCCAGGCTCAGCCCGAACTAGCCACACTCCCGGTGTTCGTACGCGCCGGGTCAATCCTGCCTCTTGAACCGCTGATACAAAGCACCAGCGAAACACCAGACGGTCCGCTCACTCTGCGCGTCTACGCAGGAGACGCCTGCAGCGGAGACCTGTATTTGGATGATGGCAAATCCTACGCCTTCGAACGAGGCGATTCTTTGCGCATGCACTTCACCTGCAAAGTCACACCCGATGGTCTGCAGCTCTCCATAGGCGAGCACGAAGGCCCGTATCCCGCTTGGTGGAAGCACATCCGAGCCGAGATCATAGGCTGGACGCCAAAGCAAAACAAAATCCAGATAAACAATCAAAACGTGGAGCTTCCGCTCGAGAAGCTGCCCCAGGGCTTTTCTGTCAATTTAAACGACGACGGAAAAGGCATCCAACTACAACTCCAATAACCAACACACGGGGACGAGAAGAACCCCCCTTTTGAAAAAACATTTCCAAGAAGGGACCGCTGAACCGCAGATCTCTCCACTGCGCTCCCCCGGATTTCCTGTCGTTTGATTTACATCATGCGGTTTTCTTAAGGAAAACCGCACATGTGGTTGTGGCCAGCAGCGCGAAGTAGGAAATCCGGGTACGCTTCGGTCGAGATGACAAAGGGAAGGGCGGAGCTCTTCCTAAAGACTGGTTGCCGTGAAGAACTGCAGATCGCTCCATTGCGCTCCTGCGGAGCTCCGGCCGGGATGACAAGGGGGAGGTAGTGGCTTACCTGGAAAGCTGCGATTCGGATGTGTGGAGTTCAGGTGGGAGAGCAGGTTTATCCCCACCCTGCGACGCATGCTAGACTTGCGCGCATGAAAGTCCCCCCTCTCCTTGCAGCGCTACTAATCTGCGCAACCGTCTCTGCGCAATCCAACCCTCGCGCCCGGGCGCTAGGAGTGCCCTTCGACGGCACGCCGGGACCGCTGGATGCAATCACTGACGTAAAAGGAGTAGAGGTAGGCGATACAACCCTGATCAGCGGCGAAGGCAAACTAATCGTCGGCCAAGGTCCAGTCCGCACCGGTGTCACCGTGATCTTCCCCCGAGGCCGGGCAGATGGCGACCCTGTCTACGCCGGTTGGTACTCGCAAAACGGAAACGGCGAAATGACCGGCACCACCTGGGTGGAAGAATCCGGTTTTCTCGAGGGGCCTGTCGCCATCACCAATACCCATTCGGTTGGTCTCGTGCGCGACTCCATCATTGCCTGGTTTGTAGAAAACGGGCGCTTCACCCAGCAGCCCTGGTCGCTCCCTGTCGTAGCTGAAACCTGGGACGGCTACCTGAATGACATCAACGGCTTTCACGTCCAGAAAGCAGACGTCTTCTCCGCCCTCAACACTGCAAAACCCGGTCCTGTTCCAGAAGGCAACGTAGGTGGAGGAACCGGCATGGTCTGCTACGGTTTCAAAGGCGGAGACGGCACTGCCTCCCGTGTGCTCCCGGCCGACGCCGGCGGCTACACGGTCGGGGTGCTGGTGCAATGCAACTGCGGCCGGCGCCCCCAACTGACCATCGCCGGCGTCCCCGTCGGTAAGCTCATTCCCGCCGATCCTGCCAAGGCGATGCTCGAACCGGAATGGAAAGGAGATGTCGGCTCCATCATCATCCTGGT
>CAZSUK010000736.1:0-3084 GCA_964609355.1 uncultured Acidobacteriaceae bacterium
TGGTGGACGGAAGCACCATGCATTTGCGCGCAGCGAAAAACGGGTTCGAGTTCATCCGCACCACCCAGAGCTTCGCCACTGGCGGGTGGGGACCGGATGAAAGCTTCCGCAAGCCGGGCAGCGGAGACCTGGGCGAAAGCCTTTCCAAAACCCATGCCAGCTTCGAGACTCCTTGCGGTGCCTACGGGCATTTTAAAGTGGCCCGCTATCTCATGCGCATTACGGGCGACAGCCGCTACGGCGATAGCATGGAGAGCGTCTTATACAACACCATACTGGGAGCCAGGCCAATTCTTCCCGATGGCATAAGCTTTTACTACGCCGATTACAATAACTCGGCCACTAAGTTCTACCACCAGGATAAGTGGCCCTGTTGCTCGGGAACCTTCCCTCAAATTACCGCGGACTACGGTATAAGCTCATACCTCAGCGCTCCGGACGGCGTCTACGTAAACCTTTATGTTCCGTCCAGCCTGCATTGGAAGCAGAACGGCACTCCGTGTACGCTCGTTCAAAATACGCAATATCCTTACCAGGCCGAAACGACCATCGCCCTGCAATTGGAGAAACCAGAGAGCTTCGCCATCTATTTGCGGGTACCCGCATGGGCTGGGCCTGCCACCCGTTTGGCCGTGAACGGAAAGAGTGCATCCGTAACCTTGAAGCCCGGTACATTCGTTCCCGTACGCCAGACCTGGAAGAACGGCGACCGGATCGAGTTCAGCATCGACCGGCCACTGCGCCTCTCGCCCGTCGATCCACAGCACCCGAATCAGGTGGCCGTGCTGCAAGGCCCGCTGGCACTCTTTGCGGTAGGAAATATTCCTACTGATCTGACCCGCACGCGTCTCCTTGCGGCCGCGCAACAAGGAGATGCATGGCAAGTGTCTGCTTCAGGGCAAAGCCTGAAGATGCTGTCTTATCCCGCGATTACCGGGGAGACTTACAGACTTTATCTGCCGGTCACCACATAGATAAATCTCAGGTAAGCGGGATCTTACACATGCTGAAGCTATCTCAACTGGAGGTCTGGTTGTCACCGGAAGCCAGGATCTGTATGGACAAGAGGCGCTGGCCCAGGTAGCTGCGCATTCGCAGCAGATCGCCGCTGCCCTTGGGGCCGAGCACTCATTGCCGTTCGAAGCCTCAAAATCGCCGCGGCAGCATGGATCTACGCCGGAGGAGCCCATCACACCAGCCTCAGCCAGTCGCTAACCATTGATCATCTTGCCGACTTCGCAGAAATCGCGGGCATCGAGCTTATCTGTATTGATAACGAAACCCGCCTGTTCGAATTTCGTAGGCTGCTCCGTTTGGAAGAGGCCGCCTAGTCCCGAACCATCTAAAAAATCATCGCAGCAGAATTGCTATCAACGCAGCGGCCAGGGTGGAAAGGAAATTCACCGCATCATTATTAAGCCGGCCGCGCCGCTCGATCGTTGCTCCCAGCAGGGAATCGACGAACAGGCCACCCACTGCTCCCAGGGCCGCGGCCGACGTATCACCCAAGCTTAGCTTCAGTGTGGAAAACGATACCGCCACAACCAGCAGCGCTCCGCTGACTCCGGCCAAAGTACCGGCCAGGCTGATGGCTCCGTCGGTGCCGGCCTCAACCCGCCGAAGGGTCGTAACCAGCAATGGCTGGCCACCCACCACCTGTCCCAGTTCGCTGGCCAGGGTATCGGCGGTTGCCTCAGCCAGCGCGGCTACCACCATCACGGCGTACCAGTTGCCTGGCACGGGATGGATGTGAGAGGATGCGGCCGCCAGCCCTGCGACCCCAAGATTGGCGGCGACTTGGGCAGCATTGCGGCCGCGCTTGTCTTCGGCTACTCCCAGTTGCTGCTTCCTCGCTCTGCCAAAGCGCGTCGCTGCCCAGGTGAGCACAAAAAGCGTTACCAGGGCCGGGAGTGCGGAGTGATACCAGGGTGACCAGCCAAGGGTCAGGACCGCGCACAGGACGCCGCCGGTCAGCGCAGCCAGGGGCGTCGCGGCACGGGCCACCAGGACCAGGAGCGCCAAGGTCAAACTGATGCCCAGGCTGATGCCGGATGCGGTCTGCGTGGCGTGGCGCAGGGTGGCCAGTGCACACCATGGCACCACGGCAGCCAGGACCAGCCAAGATTGCCAACGCAGTTGCTGTTCTGGAGCGCGCACTGCTCATTTTAGGCCCGGCGTATCCTTGAGTACGCGCTCCCGTTTACAATCATCTTTCTACCAGGAAATGAAACGTAGTGAGGTATTCACGGGTGCTTAGCGTTGCATGGCTCCAGTCTTGGGGCCGGCGTGGTGTGTGTTTGCCGGAATTTGGATACAAGGCCTTTCCACGAATTGTTACCGGGTGTTCCCTGGGTTTCGCCCTCGTCTTGGCTGGCTGCGGAGAAACGCCCAGGCCGGTGGTGACTCCCGTTGCGGTGACCGGACCCGCTCCACAGCCTCAGAGCTACGCCGTGGTGACCACCACAGCCGGCCCAAACTTGCCCGGTCTGGCGAATGTTTTCGACGCCTCCGGGGATACCCTGCTGACCCAGGCCTCCTTGGGCGTCAACCCGCTTGCGGTTACGCTCAGTTCCACTGCCGGTGTGGCCATCACCTCCAATTCCGATGGCACGGTCAACAGCTATACCCCTTCGACGACCCTTCAGACCAAGAACATTCAGAGCAGCACTTTGCTGCAACCGGCGCAGCCGATCAATTTGCTGGTGACCGCGACCAATCTGTTCATCACCGAACCCAATGTGCCTGCGGTAGCGGTTTTGACCAATAATTCGAGTGGGGTTTACCAGCTCACGCAGCAGTTGCCGGTCCCTGCCAGCCCGATCAACGTCGCCGGCAATTCGAATGCGGCCCGGGTCTACTCCATCACCCAGGATAATGGCGCCAACCAGGTGACGTTTGGAGCTTGTGAGACTCCTTCCACGGTCACCACTCCCGGCCAGGTGCAATCGATCGAGATCTCGACCGTGACCATTTCACGCACCCTGCCGGTTGGCATTTGTCCCGTGTATGGCATCTCTTCGAGTGACAACAACCGCACATTCATTCTGAATCGCGGCAGCGGAACGGTCACTGTCATCAACAGCC
>CAZSUK010000737.1:0-3149 GCA_964609355.1 uncultured Acidobacteriaceae bacterium
CTTCCTCCGCTAGTCTGGCAAGCGCTTCTCTTGCCAACTGCCTCTGGCGTGGAAGGTATCGCTTTACGATCGCTTCTTTGTGTGGATGCGACGCCAGCCAGCCTTCCCCTTTGCGCAAGAGTTTCTCAACCTCGTCCTGGCCAATCCAATAGTGCTTCTCAGCATCCAGTACCGGCACAAGCACGTAGAGATGATTGAGCAGATCCTGCAAGCGGAAAGTCCCCGACAAAATCACAGAGTAGTACGGTCCCTCCCCCCACTCTGGAAATTTCTCGTCGAGCGGATGATGCTCCGTGGTCACGCTGTACCCCAGAGGCTCGAATAGCTCGCGGATCAGCCCCTCACCAGCGCGGCAGGCGACAACCGTCAGTTTTGCAGTCAACGGAATCGCATGGTCTGCCAGTTCTTGCCTCCCTTTGCTGCGACCAGACATGGCTGTCCCAAAGGCTCTGCCCATAGCAACGCTGAGGAAAGAAGAGAGAACGTAAGGCCGGTCGTTCACATACTGATCAAGAGTTCCGCCCTCATGCTGACCCCGCTTGCCGCGAACCAGTCCAATCGGATCGACATCGAGCAACAAGGCAGCTGTGCACCTTTCCGCGGTCGCTTCCGGATAGAAAACATGTGCTTTCGCAAACGACAGCTCGAACGAATGCAATTTCGTCGGGTTCTTATGAAGCAGATAGCCGAAGTCCGTTGCCGGGTTATGCGTAGTTGTGAGCGTCAGCAGCATGGTCGAATTATACGAGTCCGTAATCTTTAGCTTTGGCGCGCATGTCTCGCATCGAAAACACAAAAATGGTCCGGGTGGCAGGAGTTGAACCTGCGTGGACATGTGCCCAAAACATTTGCGTGGCGACTATAGGTGTCCCATGTACCCAATGACTCCGAACCTCAGAATCACATCAACGTAGTCCTGGATCAGCACGATGCACTCGTCCAAGTCGCGATAAGCGAATGGACCGTCCGTGCGTAACGATGCGTCTTCCACTCCAGATGGAATCATGATTGACTTGCGCAAACCTGCGAAGTCATAGGCATCAGCGAGAGGTTTGCAGTCGCTTCGCGACATCGCCCGCCCCGTCCCGTGGCTCATGGAACTCAGAATTTCCAGCACCTTTTTCTTAGCCTGTACAAGAACAACATCTCCCGACATGTGCGAAGGGAGAACCGACAGAGCTCCGGGAAGAAGTCGAACAGAGCCTTTTCGAATGATCACTCGGCCATCATCTAGCTGCTCAAATGTGTTGTGTGGCAGATCGAGAAGCACTTCAGTTGCGCCAAATACCAAATCAAGCCTCTCGTTAATGGCCGCGCGGTTGTCCGCCGCCCAATTCACGACACGTTCAAACTCCTGATCAAACTGGCTAGGCTTGTCGATTAGATCGTCCACGTGTCCTGACTCGTTCCTCGATCCGGTATGAATCAGAAAATGCAATGGACCGTCATCGTATGGAACTATCGCGTCCAAGAAATGGTTCCCGCCTCCCAGGTCCCCCAAGGCTCCTTTGTTTGCCCGAAGAGAATCGGCCACTTTGTCCCATCGAGCTTGATCAAGATCATTCGGTTGCACCGAGGATCGCACGAGCCTCATCCCACATCCTCAGTCGGACACGGCGAACTTACGCCAGTCCGCCTGCCGAGTCAGGACAGCGGTGCCGGTGGGAAGCGGAGACTTACCGGGGCAGGCGTCCGGAAGAAAAACAACCTGTTCCGCCTGAAGATCGTGAGGGAGCCAGGAATGGAGTTTCCCCAGGGGTTCAGCAGACAGATTCGTGATTTCCATAGGGTTTGCACCTGCGTTTATGAGTCGTTCGTATTGTCCTACCCTACTACCGCACCACAAATCAGCACACGAATAGAAATGGTCCGGGTGGCAGGAGTTGAACCTGCGTGGACATGTGCCCAAGACATGTGGGTGGCCGCTACCCTACACCCGGATCTGAAGAGAGGGCCTTGCAGCCCTCTCCTGTTCAGCCCTTCACGCATACCACCTGGCGCAACGTGTGTACCACATCCACCAGGTCGCGCTGTGCTTCCATTACGGCGTCGATGGACTTGTACGCCATCGGCGTTTCGTCGATAACGTCCGCGTCCTTACGACACTCCACACCGGCAGTCGCCTTGGCATGGTCGTCCAAGGTGAAGCGGCGCTTGGCTTCCGTACGCGACATGGCGCGTCCGGCTCCATGACTACAACTCATGAAACTCTCCGGATTACCCTTGCCGCGCACGATGTACGAACGCGCTCCCATGCTGCCGGGAATAATTCCCATGTCGCCCTCACGCGCTCGCACCGCTCCCTTACGCGTGATGAGCACGTTCTCGCCGTAGTGGTGCTCCCAGGTCACGTAGTTGTGATGGCAGCTTACGACTTCCACATTAGCTTCGAACGCCGGGACATTTCCCGACGCCTGCACCGCCGCGATCATGTTCTGCATCATCAGATCGCGATTGGCCAGCGCGTAGTCCTGCGCCCAGTGCACTGCGCGGACGTAGTCCTCGAAGTGCTCCGTGCCCTGCGGCAGGTAGGCGAGGTCCTGGTCCGGCAGGTTGATCATCCACTGACGCATGTCGTTCTTTGCCAGCTCGATGAAAAACGTGCCGAAGCGATTGCCAACGCCACGCGACCCCGAGTGCAGCAGGAACCAGACATTCTCGCTTTCATCGAGGCAGACCTCGATGAAATGGTTCCCAGTGCCCAGCGTCCCCAGGTGATTGATGCGCTGCACATGGTTAAGCTTGGGATACTTCTCGACGATCGCGTTGTACACCGGCTCCATCTTTGCCCACACGTCTGAGTGATGCGCCGGAGCATCGCTCCAGGCACCGCGATCATTCTTACCCCCGTTGTCGGTACGCCCGTGCGGCACCGCCTTCTCAATCGCCGTGCGGATGCCGTGCAGATTGTCCGGCAGATGATTGGCATGCAGAGAGGTCTTGACGGCCATCATGCCGCAGCCAATATCCACACCGACCGCCGCCGGAATGATCGCGCCACGGGTTGGAATTACGCTGCCCACGGTCGCGCCAATGCCCCAATGCACGTCGGGCATGGCCGCCACCCACTTATAGATGAACGGCAACTGCGCGACGTTCAAAAGCTGCTGGCGTGCAGCGTCCTCAAGCGGGACGCCCTTGGTCCAGGC
>CAZSUK010000738.1:0-4992 GCA_964609355.1 uncultured Acidobacteriaceae bacterium
CTAGATGGATGCCAATGACAATATCGGCCCCCATCTCTTTCGCAACGTCGATCGGAATGTTGTTGAGCAATCCGCCATCGGCGTAGACATGATCCCCCGTCCGAACAGGTGTGAAGATGCCCGGGAGAGACATCGTCGATCGCAATGCCAGCGACAAAGGCCCACTGCGGAACACGTGAGGCTTACCCGAAACAAGGTCCGTCGCTACACAGGCAAACGGTATGGGGAGATCGTTGAAGCTCTTAAGTTCGGAATACGGGAGGGCAACCCGGTCAAGGATCAGCGTGACTTGTTGTCCGCTATTGAAGCCCCCGGGGAACTGCACGCCCTTGCGCAGTCCGAATTCAAGGCCGTTCGGTACTTGATGAGCGTCTTCTTTACGTCGAAAAGCGAGGTCCCGGAAAGGTGTCTCTCCTCTCAATACGTCATCCCAGTTGATCGTGTTGGTGATCTCCTTGACTTCTGCCGGGGATCTTCCCGTAGCGTAGATGCCTCCGACCAAACCTCCCATACTGGTACCGGCAACATAGCTTACCGGAATTCGGTTTTCTTCCATCCACTGGAGAACTCCAATGTGGGCCAAGCCTAGAGCCCCCCCACCCTCAAGAACAATTCCAAGCTTTGGGCGCCCGGCGGGAGCCGGCTTGGGCGATTCCTGGGGAACGCCAACACTGGTAGTCAACAAAATGATAGAGAGAAGCAATGATTGTAGGGATCGAAGTTTCATGGTTGCCCTTGACTTGCTGTCATAACCGGCGTATCAACCGTTGTAAGCTGGAAAATCAACCTGCGTGCTGCGCCAGCGCCGGCAACCATTTCTTGCCCCGCTCTGGCCCTCCCTAAGAACCGACAAGCCGTGTTTCACTTGTGATCAACGGGGAGACCCAAACGTTCAGGATGGAACATGATCAGTCCCCAGTATCCAGACGGACGAGAGCACAGGGTACTGTCAAATCTAGTAGCCAGCGGATCAAAAGTTGCCAGCTACCACCGTAGCTGCCTTTGATGCATCGAGATATCAAGGGGGTCCATCAAACTGGAAGAGAACTCCATCCCGCTCGATGTGTTTCCGCGCGTGACGTGCGTTCGCTTTTGTTTGACACTAGCAATGATGCTAGTTGTCCAGCCCGACGAGACTAGGTAGCTTTAGATCTGTATACACGAGACCGTTCCCCAAGGCGCCCATGGTCCGCGCTGTTGCTCGGTGTTACGCGTTTATTCCGTTTCTTCAGGAGTTCTTATGCGCAAGACGATAGTTCTGCTGGCCATTGCCATGTACATGCCGATCTCGACATCGAATCTGAACGCTGCCGGCCTCGCTGGCGTGAACCTGCCGAACACCACCACGGTTGGAGACAAATCGCTGGTGCTCAACGGACTGGGGCTGCGATCGGAGTTCATGGTTAAGGTCTACGTTGCAGGACTCTACCTTCCACAGAAATCTTCTGATGCGGGCGCTATCATCAAGATCGACGAACCCAAGCAGCTAGTGATGCAGTTCTTGCACGACGCCAGCAAGAAGCAGATGACGGATGCATTTGACGAATCGTTCAAAGACAATACTCCGGATGCCGAGCAGACAATGAAGGCCGACATTGACAGGTTTCTCGGCGTACTCGAAGACGTCAAGGTGGGCCAGCAAATGGTCTTCACTTATGTCCCCTCTATGGGCACGACACTCGCGATCAACGGTAAAGACAAGTTAACCATCGCCGGCGCACCCTTCGGTCAAATGGTTTTCTCGGTATGGCTCGGACCTAAGCCTCCCACTGCTAATCTGAAAAAAGGCATACTGGGTCAGTAAAGTCTGCGTGAGAACTGCCGTATACGGAATTTGGTCCGGTAGCTAGGGACACTGAGAGTAGACCAGGATGCTACTCCTGGGTGATCACGGCCAACCTGAGGAGACCGTTGGGGGACGGCCAAGACTAACGGGATGTCAATCCAAGGTCTTGAGGAAAATCAGAGTTCACCCAGGACTGGCGTCCTGAGCAATTATCAGCCGTCCCTGCTTAGACTGACCTTGTCATCAATGTTCTCGCGCAAACTCAGTAGGGCGCTCCGCCGGGAAAGAAAAACCTGAAGGTCTGCTTGGGGTGCAACCCCCACGCTCCTGGGCGGGCGCGACCCTGCTTCACGCTGATCAAGCCTATACCGGTCCGAACGGCCGAATTGCATAGGCTTGTGTATTGCCGCATATTTCACGGCGGAACAACGAATTAGCAAAGGTTAAACCGGCTGATAGTTTGAATTCTGAGTTACCACTGTCAATTGCTTGCTGACGCCATTGATCTGCGTGCCTGTAACGTGGTTTGTCCCATCAGGCAACTTGGCGAACTCTGCTGCTATGGTCACCGCATCGGACGGGTCGGAGAGGTAACTCGCAACCTTCACGCTCTGAATTGCTTTCTCTTGCCGCCCGAATGTAAGGGTTACCGAATCGCCCGGCTTGATGTAGTTCTTAATGACCAGCGTGATTACCCCTTCACCTCCGCCCGACTGCAGCGAAACGTTGCCCGCCTGGTAGGCGGCTTGCAATCTCTCAGGATCGGGTTGCGTATATTGCTTCGCCAGAGCCGCAATCTGCTGACCATAGTCCTGGAACTCAGCCGTCTTCTTTTCGACTATATGCTGCTTGAGCCTGCCACCACTGGGTGGCGGGGCTTGCGAGCCGCCGATCTGGGTCTTCTGCTGACCGTCAGGACCCACACTGACCTGGAAAACCTGTTGTTTCTTTACGTCACCCTTAATGCTCGTGGTCTGCTGTTCCTGCCAGGTGTAATGAGCGAGCGCCTGCTTGTTGGCCGCCATGGCGGTTTTAATTTCGGCAAGCTTCTGTTGTACTGCCGGGTTCTGCGCATGTACTGGCAAAGCCGAAAGGAATAGGGCCGCCACGGCGGTGGCTATCGAGCTACGCGTGAGTTGGTTTTTCATTTATCTCCTCTTTTTGAAAACTGTGACAACCGGGTCATGGCTGAACAATGGTCCAACTACCATCGGGGTTGAATTCAGTCATTGCGGATGCTGTCTCTGCGGTGGCCTTTCCCAAGTCTTTCTGGAGCAACAAGCCATCCTGGTTCATGATGAATGTCATCACCCCAGAATTGCCGTATTCGGCGGGATAGGCGACGAAGGCGAACCCGCCCACCATCTTGCCATCGGTCACGTAGTTCTTCGCGCCGCCTGGCGCGTTGCTTCCCTGCCCCTTCAGCATATGGAAGTAGTAACCATGGAAGGGCTGGTGCGCGTCTGGCTTTGCGCTATACCCTTCGGAGGTTGCATAGGCCACCAGTGGCCCGAGAGGGCTTTTGGGTTGACCGTCTGGCGAATCCCAATACAAGCCGTTCTGTTTGCCAGGGTCACTGATGAACTTCACAGCGAATTGCTTTGGGCTTCCGTCATCGTGGGCCCGTGAGTAATAGTCGGCCTGAGCGTCAGCCAGTGCTCCGCAAACGTCGATGACTGCCAGTTCATTACGCCCGATGCGGCGCCTTAAAATTTCTTCCTTTCCTGCGGCCGTGTCGAAAAACCACTGACCGCTGTCATTCTTTTTGAGCGGGATAGGGAAGGGAAAATTTTGCGCTCCGATCAAAAGAATCTGGCTCCCATCAGGCATCTTGCGCCACCGGTGCATCTGCTCATAGCCGGCCACAAATTCACCGACTGTGGCCTTATCCTGCACGGGATCCCCAGACAAGATTGTGTCTTTGGAATCCGGACCGAAAATTGCCAGCACTGCATTCGGGTCCCCGCCCTTTGCCGCGTTTAGCAGGCCAGTACCGGCTTCATCAACCGAAGAAAACGTAGTGAAGGAAGGTTTGGAGGTCTTATCGCAACCGGCAAACACGACCATCAGCGCCAGAAGCATCAACCAAGTTGTAAAAGGCATTTTGGGGGCCGCTTGTGACATAATCATTCTCCAAATCCTCAAATGTCAGACACTCTCAACACTGTTGCTCACCAAAGCTTTTTCTGTCTTACCGTGTCACCTGCGGCCTCCCCACCCACCACCACCACCCCTGCTTTCTGCGCCACGAGCGCTTGCCTGCCTGGATTGCCAGCCGCCACCGCCACTATTGAAGGCCGACGATCCACCGCTCTTTTCCTGCCCTCCCCAGCCACTTGAAGTTGAACTGCTCTTCGGCGCAGAGTAGCTGGATGTGTTGTATTTCGGGGTGTTCGAGCTTGAACCTTTCCAGCCACTCCCGGTGTTTGAGTAGGTGTTGCCGTTAGCAGCCGCATATTTGTTGCCATTCGCGGTCTGAGCCACCGCCGCGCTGTTATACGCACCCGACGCGCCATAAGCCTTCGCACCGGTCGAGGAGGTCATCGAGGCTGTGGTTCCGTTAGCGTTCGTATTGTGCTGCGAGTAAGCAGTGTTACCGTTCTTCGAGTACGTCGAGGCCCCCGAGCTCCCGTAGGCATTGGAGTTCTGCACCGTGGATGCGGAGGCCCCGGTTCTCGAGTTGTAGGCGCTCCCGGCACTTGTGGTGCCGTAGCCGTTTGAAACCGACCCTCCCTGCGCATATGTCCCGGTCCGGGGGTTGTACGCCTGGCCGGCGCTAGCGCTGCCGTAGCCGTTTGAGACTGTGCCTCCCCGTGCGTATGTGCCGGTGGCCGAATTATAGCCAGCGCCATAGTGCGCGACGCCGTTTGGACCGTACGCAGTACCGCGCCACGCAGTATTTCCGTAATACGCCCCGCCGCGGTAAACCACCGTGGTACTTCCGTGCCAGCCACAGTTCCAATAGCTATAACCCCAGCCGCAGCACCCACCGCTCATCATTGCCCCAACCGCGATACCAACCCCAAACGCGACTACTGCGGTGGTGACTACCGCAGCGGTGCTGTACCCAGGAGTCACGTAGGGGGTGCCATAAACCACCGCCGGATTGTACTGAGGGACATAGACTACTTGCGGACTTGCAGACTGAATCACGATCACCTGCGGCGATTGCTGCACAACCTTGATCTGCGAGCCCGACGTCAGAT
>CAZSUK010000739.1:0-5690 GCA_964609355.1 uncultured Acidobacteriaceae bacterium
AAGGCTCGTTGACCGGCGATGTCATTGCACAACGCATCAGCATTGAAGATGGCGCCTTTTTCAAGGGTGGCATCGACATTCGCAAGCCTGGCCAGGGAAAAGAAGGCGGGGCTCCTGCGAACATGTCCAACGCCGACTCGCAAAAGGCCGCTGTCGCCGTTCAGGCCTAACCAGCGCTCCTCGAAAGCACGGGTGGCACCGGCGCCTTGCCGGCACTGCCCGTGTTGTGTTTGCCAGCAAAGTGTCTGCCTCCGAAATAGATTCCCTAAGCTGACTTTCACCGCGCGCGAAAACAATGAAGCCGGGTGGAAAAGTCGCTCGTCTTCGTTTGAAATCTTTCCTCCCGTCCGATTTGCCAAGATCCGGTGAGTTACGCGCGTAGCCGGAGGATCTGCAGTGCGCCCCTCCTCCTATAAATTCCTCCGGTTAGAATTGCATCAGGCATGATCCTCCCCTTCGTCCGCGAATTGCTCGCGGACCTGGAACACTGTGCGCCCTACGAACGCGTACGCAGGCACCTGGCCTTCGCTGCGGGGCGCAAACGTGTCTCCGGACTGACTGCCACCGCCCGCGCTCTCTACTTGCCGCTCCTCGCCCGCGCTGCCCAGTCGCCAGTCGTGGTCGTCGTATCCGACAACAAGGCCGCCGACTCGCTCCAGCTCACCCTGCGCGCCGCCTGTGAGCTAACTGGAGCCATCGAAGCTGATCGGGTGCTCCGTCTGCCTGCTCACGATGTTTTGCCCTTCGAAAACATGTCTCCTCACCCCGATGTGCAGGAGCAACGCGCCTCAGTGTTGTGGAAGATCGCGACCGGAGCAGCTTCCATCGTGATCGTTCCGGTAGAAGCCGCCAGCATGCGTGTCTTCCCGGCCGGCTACTATGCCGATCTCGGACGCGTTCTGCGCCGCGAAGAAGAAATCGACATGGAGGAACTCACAAGCCATCTGGCCAGCGTGGGCTACAGCCCCATGGACATAGTCGAAATGCCGGGCCAATTCACCCGCCGCGGCGGAATTTTCGATGTCTATTCCCCGGAAGCCGACCGGCCGGTCCGCACCGAACTCTTCGGGGACGAGATCGAATCGATCCGCAAATTCGAGCCCGACTCGCAGCGCTCCTCCACCGCCATCGTCGAAGCCTTGCTTCTGCCCTTGACCGAAACACCCGTCTCGGAGGAACTGCTTGCGGCCATCCACCTTCGCTTGAGCGGGAGCAGGCTGGATGCGGGAAACGACCCCGAATTGCTCAGCAAGGCCATATCTTCTGGTGGCGTAAGCGTCTTTCCAGGCTGGGAGTTTTTCTCGCCCGTAGCCGGCGCCGACCGGACCCTCTTCGATCTCTTCCCTAAGGTTCAAGTCTTCCAGGAAGAGCCCGCCATGATCCGCAATCAGCTGGACCGCTGGTGGAACAAAGTCGAGCAGCGTCATGAACGCAGCGGGATCGGTTCCCTCATCACTCCCCAGGACATTTACCTGTCCCCACCCGAACTGCTGGCCAAGATCGCGTCGTTACCGGGCCTGGAGATGGACCAGTTGGGCGCAGTGGATGTTCTGGAAGACGACGTCAACCCCATGGACGAGATCGCCTTCTCTTCCCGTCCAACCCTGCGGTTCCACGGCTCGATCCCGGCGTTTCTGCAACAGATCAAGTCATTCGCAGAGCAGGAAATACGCATGCTGCTGGTGGCCCCGAACTACGGAGAAGTGGAACGATTAGCCGGCATGCTGCGGGAATATGGCCAGCCCTACCGGCTGGGCAGCCGTGCCCTTGCCCCGGGCGAACAGCCGTACGACGAATCGAGCCATCTGGCCGGCGATTTCCGTACCCCGGTGATTGTGCAGACCGGTATATCGAGTGGTGTAAGCCTGCCGGACAGCAAGCTGGTGATCGTCGGCGCCAACGACTTCTCCGATGAAGCGGACGTCGAAGCCCGTCCCATCCCCCGCAAAGCCAAATCAAAGACGGCTGCTTTCGTCTCTGACTTCCGCGACCTCACGGTAAGCGACTACGTCGTGCACGTGGAGCATGGCATCGCCCGTTACATGGGTTTGCGGGAGATCGAACAGGATGGCATCAAGGTCGAGTTCATGGTGCTGGAGTTCGCCGAGCAAGCGCGTCTCTACGTCCCACTAACCCGGCTCGATCTGATCCAGAAATACCGTTCCACTGACGCTGGACCAGCGCCCGTGTTGAACCGTCTTGGCAGCCAGCAATGGGCCAAGACCAAAGCCCGGGTGCGCAAGGCCATGCAGGACATCGCGGATGAGTTGCTGAAGCTCTACGCCCAGCGGAAAGCTGCGCAAGGCCATGCTTTCCCTCCGGACAACGAATTCCAGCGCGAGTTTGAAGACGCGTTCGATTACAACGAAACCGAAGACCAGATCTCGGCCATTGCCGACATCAAGAGCGATATGGAATCGCCCCTGCCTATGGATCGGCTGTTGGTGGGTGACGTCGGTTACGGCAAGACCGAAGTGGCCATGCGCGCCGCGTTCAAAGCCGTGCAGGACGGCCGCCAGGTGGCCGTGTTGACACCCACCACAGTCCTCAGCTTTCAACACTTCGAAACCTTCAAAAGCCGGTTCAAGCTGTTTCCGATCACCGTCGAGATGATCTCCCGTTTCCGATCCCCCAGAGAGCAGAAGTTGATCCTGGAGCGGGTGGAAGCGGGTAAAGTCGACATCCTGATCGGCACTCACCGCCTGTTGTCAAAGGATCTGCACTTCCACAACCTCGGCCTTCTGGTGGTGGATGAGGAACAGCGCTTCGGGGTCCGCCACAAAGAGCGCCTGAAGCAGATGCGCCGGGAGATCGATGTGCTGGCCATGTCGGCCACGCCTATTCCACGCACTCTCCACATGTCGCTGGTAGGTTTGCGCGATATGAGCGTGATTGAGACCCCGCCGAAAGACCGCATGGCGATTCAGACGGTCGTTGCCCGATTCGACGAAAAGCTGATTCGCTCCGCTCTCGAACTCGAATTGGAGCGTGGCGGACAAATCTATTTTGTGCACAACCGGGTGGAGACCATCTACGAGATTGCCTCCAAGATCCGCGAGCTGGTACCTCAGGCCCGGGTCGCGGTCGGCCATGGGCAGATGAGCGAAGGCGAACTCGAGCGAGTAATGCTGGCCTTCATGCACGGGGAATACGATGTGCTGGTCGCAACCACCATCATCGAGAACGGGCTGGACATCCCGCTGGCCAACACCATCCTGATCAGCCGCGCCGACCGCCACGGGCTTTCCGAGCTCTACCAGTTGCGGGGAAGAGTCGGGCGATCGAACCGGCGCGCCTATGCCTACCTGCTGATCCCGCCGGAGCAGGAACTGACCGACATCGCCCGCCGCCGCCTGGCCGCGCTTAAGGAGTTTTCCGACCTCGGCGCCGGCTTCAAAATCGCCGCCCTCGACCTAGAACTGCGGGGTGCGGGCAACATGCTGGGCGGGGAGCAGAGCGGACACATCGAAGCCGTTGGCTTTGAAATGTACACCAGCATGCTGGAACACGCGGTCAATGAGTTGAAGGGCGAGGAGCTGCCGCAGCGGCCCGCCGCCCAGCTCAACCTCGGCATCAGCCTGCGCATCGATGAGAGTTACATCGAAGAAGAAAACCAACGTCTGCGTATCTACAAAAAGATTGCCGGCGCGCAGGATGAGGGCATGTTGGGCCAGGTTCGCGAAGAGCTCGAAGACCGCTACGGTGAGCTGCCCGCCAGTGTGCACCTTCTGCTGGGGGCGGCCAGCCTGCGCCTGCAATGCGAAGAAACGGGTGTGGCGCAGGTGGATCGCAAGCGCGATCAAATCCACGTCCGCTTTACCGGCCAGGCCAATATCGACCCCGGCCGCTTAATGAAGTTGGTCGCGCAAAACGCCAAAAAAGGCGCGCAATTTACACCCCAGGGAGTGCTTCGCTTTCCGCTTAAGGCCACGGAGCCAGGTGAGGTCCTGGATGAGATAAGGGCTCTGCTGGAAGCCCTGGCGGTGAACGAAGAGGCGGAAGTGGCCGCTCCCCATCAACGTAGATAAGACTCGGAGAAAACCAGCCCTTGCCATCGAAACAGATCGCGATCGTACTCCTCGGGCTGGCCGGCACTATTGGCTGCTCTCGCAAGACCGACTCCCCTCCGCCTGACCAATCCGCGGCGCTTCGTACCATCGCCGATGAATACTTCGACCAGGTCTACTTCCGCTACGCGCCATCCAACGGCACGCTGGATGGATTTCACCAATATGACGCGCAATTGGAGGATTACTCACGCGCCGCGGTCGACCGGCAGACCGCGGACCTGAAGCGCTTCGAAGCCAAATTTGACGCTATCCCAGCCGACCAGCTGGATCTAACCAGTCAAGGCGATCGGGAACTGCTGTTGGGCAACATTCACAGTACGCTGCTCGGGCTAGACACGATTCGCCTATGGGAGAAAAATCCCGACCAGTATTCGAGCGGCATTGCAAACGGCGCCTTTGTGCTCATGGAGCGCAACTTTGCCTCACCGGATGATCGCCTGCGCTCGCTGATTGCGCGGGAGAAGCAGATGCCGGCGGCGCTGGAGGTGGCCCACCAGAATCTCAAGAACCCGCCTCACATCTACACCGAGATAGCCCTCGAACAACTGCCCGACATCATCTCCTTCTTTCAATCGGATGTGCCCGCAGCTTTCGAGCAGGCGCACGACCCACAGCTCAGGAGCGAATTCGCACAGTCCAATAGCGCTGTTGTCACGGCTCTCAAGAACTACCAGAAGTGGCTCCGCGACGACGTTCTTCCCCACTCGCATGGCGACTTCCGCTTTGGCGCGGACACCTACTCCAAGCTGCTGCTCTACGACGAGATGGTAGACACGCCGCTCCCCAGGCTGCTGGAGATCGGCTACGCGGACCTGCACCAGAACCAGGCGGAGTTCAACCGCATCGCCCACGAACTCGAACCTGATCGGAAGCCGCGCGAAGTGCTGGCGGAATTGGGCCGGGACCACCCTGCGCCCGGCCAGCTGTTGCAAAGTTTTCACGACACGTTCGAGGGATTAATTCAGTTCATCCACGAAAAACGCATCGTCGATATTCCCTCGCAGGTGCGTCCCACCCTCAAAGACACCCCGCCCTTCATGCGCGCAACCACAACTGCCTCCATGGACACGCCGGGCCCCTTTGAGAAGGTCTCGACCGAGGCTTACTTTAATGTGACCGTGCCTGACCCGCACCATACCAGGCAACAGATGCAAGAGCTCATGGCTGAGTTCAACCGGGGAACAATAATCAGCACTGCCATTCATGAAGCGTATCCCGGACACTACGTACAATTCCTTTGGGTGCCGCAAGCTCCCTCTAAGGTGCGTAAGCTGCTGGGAGCTTCAAGCAATGCTGAAGGCTGGGCCCATTATTGTGAGCAAATGATGCTAGACGAGGGCTACGGTCAACCGGGTACGGGTGCTCGCGACGCTCGCGATGCCAAAATGATTCGCCTGGGACAGCTGCAGGACGCTTTGCTGCGCGACGCCCGATTTGTCGTGGGCATCCAAATGCACACCGGAAGCATGACCTTCGATCAGGCGGTAAAGTTTTTTGTAGACGAAGGTTATCAAACCCCGGCAGGCGGCTTGGTGGAAACCAAGCGAGGGACAGCCGATGCAACTTATCTCTATTACACTCTCGGCAAACTACAGATTCTCAAGCTGCGGGCCGATCTGA
>CAZSUK010000740.1:0-6364 GCA_964609355.1 uncultured Acidobacteriaceae bacterium
CATTCTCCGGGAAAGTGCGATCTTGGCGGCACATCCCGACTCCCGCAATCGTCCGAATTATTTGACCATTCGAGATATTGGAGTTTCGTATCGTGAAGCTCCTGTCGAAGGAACCTGCCGGACAACGTGAGCTGTCTGATCCGCGCGTTCAGCAGGCCATCCGTTCACAACTTCGCAATCAACGCGAGCAATTGCTGAAGGCGGCATACTACGAAATCTTGAGGGATGACGCCAACGTCAAGAACTTCTACGCGAAGCAGGTCTTGGACAGCAACGGGCCGGAGAAATAAACAGCGGTGCCCCTAATTGCTGTAACCAGCGTTTACGCTCACCGAGAATCGGCCCGATCTTGGGTCAAGGGGTCGAAACGCGCTATCGGGATATTTCACCGACTGACCCAGAGCTAATGCGATGTGACCCTTCGGCAAGCATGGCCATGCTGGCTTGGCTGGACGATTACGCTACATCTTCAACAATCTTGCCGGATGCAGTCTCGGCCGGATAGTTGAAGAAGAGTTGATTGCCGTCGGGATCATCGACCACCAGCAGCCGGTAGCCCCACGAACCCTCCTTGACCGGAGCGCCCTTGGCCTCGAGTTCCGCGCGCAGCGCGTCCAACGCGGCGACCGCGGCCTCGCGCGTCTCCGTCTCGACGTTCAGGGAAATGAACATCAGCCCTTTGCCAATTTTCTCCGGCCACGTGTTGGCCAGGATAAGAGCGCAGCCCTGCCGATCGACCTGTGCGACGTACGCTCTACCGTCCTCGTCGTAGCGCCAGGCGTTCGTGAAGCCAAGCCGGTTAACGTAAAAGAGGATCGAGGCCTCAACATCCTTTACGTGCAAGACGGGGCGCGCGAACCAGTCTGTCATAGGCAATATGTCCTCGGAATGAACATAGATTTCTCGCAAGCATCGCACAGTGCTGGCAACTGTCAAGAACAGACTGGTTTCGCCAACAACGGATCCGAGACTAGAATGTGATGCTCTGGAAGAGAGCGGATCATGTTTGAACGCTATACTGAAAAAGCCCGGCGCGTCATTTTCTTTGCGCGCTACGAAGCCAGTCAATTCGGCTCCCCATATATCGAGACCGAACACCTACTTCTCGGACTCCTACGCGAAGACAGGGCCCTTACGAATCGCTTCCTGCGCTCCCACGCCTCAGTCGAGTCCATCCGCAAACAGATCGAGGGCCATACCACTGCACGAGAAAAGACCTCCACCTCGGTCGACCTTCCTCTCAGCAACGAGTCCGAACGGGTGCTGGCCTATGCTGGCGAAGAGGCGGAGCGCCTAGCCAACAAGCATATTGGTACGGAGCACCTGCTGCTTGGACTGTTGCACGAGGAAGGATGCTACCCCGCGCAGATTCTGATGGAACGGGGCTTGCGGCTGAGTGAGGTTCGAGAGGAACTCGGACGACAGCCGCACGATGTGGCGCTCGGGCAAAAACGACCTTCCGTGTTCGATGAACTCCGCCTTTATGTCAGCGATCTGGTGGACCAAACTCAGCCGGTGATTGGGCGCGAAAAGGAACTTGATCGTCTCATAGAGCTTCTGTGCCTCTTCAATGGTAAGAATCCTCTTTTAGTGGGAGAGCCGGGAGTCGGCAAGAGAACCATCGTCGGCGGATTGGCTCGGCGCATTGCGGATGGCAATATTCCTAAATCGCTCGCGGAAAAAGCCATTCTCGCCCTCGATCTACCTCCTTTTCGAGTACTGGAAAAGGATGGTTCATGGCAAGAGAGACTGGATCGTGCCCTGGTAGCGGCGGCAGAGGATGGAAAAATCTTTTTTGTGAACCGAATGCATGACCGGCCTGGGGGAATTTCCCCGGTAGCGTCGACTCACGTCACCGACGTGCTGCTGCGACCGATCATGGCGGGCAAGATTCAGTGCATCGCAACCTCCACACCCGCGACATTCGCCAAGTTGCAGGCAGACAGACACTGGCTCGCTGAATACTTCGAGCCCATCGAGGTCGCTGCACCCAATGACGACGCCGCGATCAAAGTACTGCAAGGCATCAAGGGGGCTTACGAGACATTCCACAATGTTTCTTATACCGACGAAGCCGTTGCACATGCCGTCCTTTGTGCCAAAAAGTACATCAAGAACAAGAGTTTGCCTGGTACAGCCGTCGATGTCATCGATGCGGCGGGTGCGGCTGCCCAACTTGAGCAGGGCTCTTTCCCAGAGGAGGTTGTCGAGGTTCAGAAACGCATTCGTTTCATCGTGCAACGAATGGAGGCTTCCATCGCGAATCACGAATTTGAGAAAGCTCGCTTTTATTCACAGGAAGAACGTAAGGAACGTGACAATTTGAAACAGTTGCGCGAGAAATACAAGCTCGACAACAATCCGGCCTTGAACATTAGCCGAGAAGAGATTGAAATAGCTGTCAGCAAGCTGGTTGGCAATTCCGGCGACGTAGGTGCGATGACCAATTAGAGCAGTTTGATTTATCAGCCGAGGACGGTGGGGTGGTTGGCGAAAAATCTCATAGAAGCGCGTTTTGACCCCTGACCGAGAGTCGGCCGATTCTCGGTGAGCGTAACCGACTGTTTGCTCCAATCATTACGCTCCCAGCAGCACACAACGCGTGTTCCTGCATCTCACAACTATGTGCAGAGTTAGCTTTTGGGCATTGCAAGTCCCGCTTCTAATCCTGCCCGCAGCAGCGCAGCAGATTTCCGCGAGCGCCGTTCTCGTCCCCGTGCCAACATTAGTAATGGATGACGGAAAGACTGTCTTCGGCCTGCGCGCGGAGGATTTCATTATCGAGGACGATGGAATCCCGCAAGTCGTTCATCTCGATGAAACGGCTGAATCAAAGCCTGTTTCGCTGATGGTTGCGGTGCAGAGCGGTCGCAGGGCAAAGCGGGAGTTCGGCCGGATTATTGGGCTCCCCGCCGTGCTTGATCCGATTTTGAACCAGCCAAACCGCGAGGCAGCTGTGCTTATCTTTGACAGCAAGCTAAGCCTAGCACAGGACTTCACGAACAATGCCGATGCGGTCGAAGGGGATCTCAAAAGTATCGAAGCCGGTGATGGAGGAGCAACTGTTCTCGACGCCATCGCATACTCCGCCCGATTATTGGCAAAAAGGTCCGGAGATCGCAATCGCGTGCTCCTGCTCATTAGTGAGACTCGTGATCACGGCAGCCATTTTGCAAAGCTGGACGAAGTCGTGCGGCTGATTGGAGAAAACAATATTTCAGTCTATGCACTTCTTTTCTCGCCGTACCAGTCGCAGCAATTAGATGTGCTGCGCGGTACGAATAAAGATGAATGGCGGCCATACGTGAACATCCTTGAGAAACTTGCTGCCATTCGACAGGCCATGAGAAAAAATATCCCAGAGACGCTTGCCGAACTGAGTGGAGGAGAGTACACAGTTTTTCATACACAGAAGACATTTGAGGCAGACATGATCGGTCTTGCCAATAATCTGCACAGCAGGTATGCGCTGAGTTTTGAGCCAAAACATCCACACCTCGGCCTTCACGAGATTCGAGTACGCTTGGGAGATCCTTTGAAGAAGGCGACCGTCCTATACCGGACTAGCTATTGGGTACGAGGAGATGAGGAACAATAGAGCGCTCTAACGCGCTACCAACCGCAACTGTTGTTAAATCTTAGGTCCCTATCGCAAATGCGTCGGCGCCGTGCGGCCGGGTTAGTCCACAAGTGGGTTGTAGCGTGACCAAGCACATCTCTTCCGGCAGTGCTGTTGCCAGTGAGACTGCTGCAACGTTGTACCCAATCCGCGCCTTCAGCGTGGAAGGCCTTCCATTCAATCTTTGCTTTGCGCAGAGCGGGGCCGGATTACCTCGCGGGCGAACAGGTCAAGGTTCAACGCCCCGCCTTCGGTGTTCTGAAACATCCAAACCCTGTCAGGATTCTTGCCACGCCATAACGCCAACAGACCGCGCACAGGTTGAATGATGGGGATGGAGCGGACAGACTTCTTACTCTTTGGTGGGCCTACAATGCCGCGGCGAACGTGGATGAACTCACCATCAACATCTGACCACTGAAGGCCCCAAATTTCCCCCTTTCGCATGCCGGCAAAGAAGGAAAGAGCCATCACCAATTGAGCGTCAACGCGGTCGACCAACGCGGTGATGACGTTTTCCATCTCTTCAAGCGTGTAAGATTTAGTGTCACCGTGGCCCAACGTCTTGCCTAGCACCTTCGCATCTCTGATGGGGTTTGTTTCGCAGTGGCCGGAAGCAACCGCGTGAGCGAAGATCGCAGAGGCCAGCCATTTGATGCTGTTCAACGTGCGCGGCCTGAGCGTCTTTGCCAGGCCGGTGAGGAAGTCAGACATCATGTGAGTTTTGTAGTCGGAGAGGATCACTGTGCCGAAGTGTGATTTCAGGTGTTGGTTCCACATCTGTTTCTAACCGTGGATTGTGGCAGGCTTCAGGTTGTCTGCTGATTCGATGAAGGGCAAGTACACGGCTTCCCAGAAAGCAACGACACCCAATGGCCCTGTGTTCGCGGCTCCAATGTTAACGTGGTCGCGCAAGTACTCATCGCGGAGTTGTTTTGACGTGGGATTTCTTCTGCTGATCGTCGCAGAGCCGGTGAGACTTCAGTTTGCGCTGCCCGTTCTCAGTGATATAGTACGAGACATGCTAGGCACCAAGTCTTTTCCGCAGGTATCCTTCTTGGTAGCGTCCCATGATGTTGGCCCTCGAACCAACATCTTACCAAATGTGGGATTGTGGGATACGGTGGAATAGGCGAAATTGGCAACTGGTTGTAAATAAAGGCCGGAGAGGTGGCAGAGTGGCCGAATGCGGCGGTTTGCTAAACCGTTGTACGGGCTAACACCTGTACCCAGGGTTCGAATCCCTGCCTCTCCGCCAGTTCACTCATTAGGTAGGCACTTGCCGATTCTTACTGAACAGAACCCTTAGCCTTGACGTCCCCATCTGGAGCACAATAAGGCCGAGAACTGTTTCATTGCTGCGATCGCATCGGGCGAAGCTGAGCCCGACGCGGAACAAGAAGTGGAAATACCTCTCCGGTTTCGGCTTTGCGAGAACTGCTACTCGCACCCCTGTCGCTGTAAGATTTATCGGACCGGTATCGTAAATAGCTCTTGCGTGCGCGAGCAGTCACGTCCGTGCCATCAAAGGCGATGGCGGGACAATCCGGCTCTCATAAAGTTCTTGGCGGAACTGTAAGACATTTTGTACACCGTTCCTTACGATTAGCCCGACAATTCGCGAACGGCTCCGGAATCTGGCATTCTGAAAATCATCGGGGAGTGATGTCCTCATCAGAGATCCCCGCCACTTGCGGATGAGCCCGAGCCGCAGGCCATCGAAGTGCCCATGGTCGAGTGAGCGGAACGTCGTAGCTGGGTCGAACCTGCGTTTTATCGCCAGTGGAGGCCGCGGCCCGCACGGCGAAAGAACATGGTGGGAGACTGCCATGCGATTCTTCGGGCATTGATCCGGATTTGCGGATTGGCTACCCAGTGGACCGGATCTGGGCGCGGCCACCCTCCGCAACAACGGATAACTGTTAGTGATGGCTTAGCCCGCCCACCGATGCGCTGTCAGCGAGTTTTTGCTGCGGACGGGAAAAACTAAAGTTGGCGTGGTAGTCTGAGTGTTGCGTAATCCCTGCCACTGCCGAGGTTCTCTCGGCCATACGGATGGTCCCAATGAAACTCACTGATAAATTCTTTACCTCTATTCTCGTACTTCTCGTACTAATGTTTGTCTCGCTAGTATCCGTGATGGTGCCGCAAGATTCATTCCAAACTCAATCCGACGCTCACGGTATCCAGGTTGCGAACATGGACCGCTCGGTGAAACCGGGCGACAACTTCTATCTTTATGCCAACGGCGATTGGATCAAGAAAACAGAAATTCCCAGCGACCGTTACTACGTAGGAGTATTCTCGATTCTCGACGACCTCGCTAATAAACGGACCGCTGATTTGATTCAGGAAGCCGCAAAAGCCAATGTGGCCTCAGGATCGCCGCAGCACAAAATCGCTGATCTGTACAACTCCTACATGGATGAGAAAGCGATTGAGGCGAACGACCTTGCGCCCATCAAGCCGCATCTCGACAAAATCGCGGCGATCCGAAACAAAAAAGAATTGGCCTTCGCTCTGGGCGCGAGCATGCGGGCTGATGTCGACGCGCTCAACAAGACCAACTATCACACTCCGAATCTGTTCGGATTATGGGCTGCGCCTGACTTCAACGACTCGGCGCACTACACGGCCTATCTGCTGCAGGGCGGATTGCAGCTTCCGGATCGCGAGTATTACGTCTCCAACAGCGAACAGATGAAACAGACTCGCGAGGAATATCAGAAACACGTGGTGGCGATA
>CAZSUK010000741.1:0-12886 GCA_964609355.1 uncultured Acidobacteriaceae bacterium
ATTCGCTCCAGAGCGGCGAGCAGACTTGCGGACCGGGCAATCATCAATCGCCGGCTTCCGTCGAAAGTACGGTGCACCAGATCGCTGTTGAGTTCGTCTTCATCTCCGGCAAGGAGCAGCCGGACTGGCCATCGCCTGGTAACGTTGGGAGTAGCCCTTAGATTGGCCTGCGCTTTCATCCAATTCTCCCTTCTGCTTTCCGGTTCTGCTTACGGAACAATCGTGGTTGAGGCGCTTGTGTAACTGATCTGGTGAATGGCGAGCCAGGTCTGTGCGTCCGCATCGAGGGCGTTCAAAGTCGTGGTGCGGTCATCCTGCAAAGCATTCAGATAGTCAATCAATGCGAATCCACCGCGCTTGTAGGCATATTCGGCTATCGCCAATACATCCTTGGCTTCTGCCAGGTAGTGCTGGTTATAGCGATCCGAAAGCACCTTGGACGTGGTGTAGGCGATCCATGCCTGGTCGACATCGGAAAAGACCTGATTGCGCGCCGCAGTCTCTGAGAAGCGGCTCCCCTGTGCAAGATATTTGCTGGTATCTTTGTTGCCCTGATTTCGGTCGAAAATCCGGACGGGGATGCTGGCGTAGAATCCGTAACTGCTAAGGTTGCCGCTATGATCGTATTCCCCTTCGAGTGTAGGGTCGGTGGTACCGTTGGCAAACGCGAGTTTTACGTTGGCATCCGCTACCAGGACAGCTGCCTTTGCTGCCTGATAATCGGGACGGTTGGCTAACGCTCTCTGTTCCAGGTCGGTCAAGCTGACGGTGACCGCAGGCGGGACGAGATCCCCGGTAATGTCAAAATCTCTTCGTGGCTGCTCATAGCCCATGAGGGTCTGCAATTGGTCGCTGCCCTGCACCAGATTCATTTCTGCTGTCTGTTCATCGCTCTCGTATTGCGCGAGCTGCAAATCCAGGCGCTCATAGTCGATTTTTCCTAAATCTCCGTCCTTGTAGCGGGCCTGAAAGATATCCATCTGCTGCCGGTAGTTTTTTAAGTTGTCTTGCGCCACTTTCAGCGTCGCTTTAGCCAAAAGCATATTGGTGAATGCCTGCTTGGCTGCGAGGATCGTTCCCCGTTCCTGATCATGGAGCTGGCCTGCAGTCTGCGCCGTGGTTGCCTGGGCGCTATCCAACCTCCACCTCCGCTTCTGCCCGCGCTCGAACAGCCTTGATAACTGCAAACTATAGGCGTAGGGCGTGGACGAGGTGGCTGGATTGGATAGGTCGGAGCCGACGATGGTAAAGTTCGGATTCTGCCGCAGCCCTGCCTCCACTTCCTGACCTCTCATCGACAACAGGTTTTGCCGGCCCGCCAGCAAGGCTGGATTGTGAGCAAATGTGTAGTCGACCACTTGTTGCAGCGTGAGCGGAGCCGCTGCGGTCGGAGTTTGCGCATGCACTCTCTGTCCTGCACCGAAGAAGCAGGCGAATAGCAAGCCAATCCAGAAATACCAGTGGGATCTCAATTTTCAAACTCCGCTTCCGGCACAGGCAACACATCGTGCTCACCCGCGAACCATACATAAAGCGTTGGCAACAGAAAGATACTCATGATGAGATCGGCGATTAAGCCGCCCACAATCACGATGGCGAAAGGCCGCTGCGAGTCAGAGCCGATACCGTGCGACATGGCCGCCGGAAGAAGCCCCAGGGTGGCGACCAGCATGGTCATCATGATGGGCCGCAAGCGCAGCACCGCGCCTTCCACAGCTGATTCTTCAATCGAATGCCCGCGCGCGCGCAGCTGGTTGAAGTACTCGAGCATGATCACGCCGGTCTGAACGGAAACCCCGAAAAGGGCGAGAAACCCAACGCTTGAGGAGACGCTGAAGTTGGTGTGCGTAAACAGCAACGCCAGCAATCCACCGATACGGGCCATCGCAACAGTGGCTAGAATTACAAGTGCCCACTTGACCGACTTGTACATCGCATAGAGGATGATGAAGATCAGCAATACGGTAAGAGGCACGATGATCAGCATGCGCGCTTCCGCGCGTACTTCACTCTGGTATTCGCCCTCCCACCCGAGGTGGTATCCGCGCGGGAGTTTTACCTGGGTCTCCACCCTCTGGATGGCTTCCTTCACAGTGTCCCCAAGGGCACGGTCGCGTACGCTGTACTTGATAGCGACATATCGCTCGTTCCCTTCCCGGTAAATTTCGGAGCCCTCATCCTGTTCCTGGACTTTACAGAGCTGGCCAAGGGAAACTCGTTCACCCGATGGCGATAACAATCGAATGTTGCTGATTGCCTCCTTGGTATCCCGGTACTGAGGGAGATAGCGCAAAGTGAGGTCGTAAACTTCCTCGCCCTTTAGAACCTGGGTGAGAGCATTACCTCCCACGGCAGTCTGGACGGCATCCTGGACATCTGCCACGTTGATTTGCCATCGCGCGGCCTTTGCACGATCTACCGCGACGTTCAAGTCAGGCTGTCCCGTTACCTGGAACACTCCCAAGTCCGCGATGCCCCGAATGTGGCTCATAATTCCGGCTATTTCATTGGCCTTATCCTCGAGCAAATGCAAATCACTGCCATACACCTTGGTGGCAAGCTCGCCTTTGACTCCGCTGACTGCCTCCTCCATGTTGTCCTCGATCGGCTGCGAGAAGCCCCAGATTGCCCCGGGGACGTTTTTCTCCAGTTCCATCGTCATGGAGGCGATCAAGTTGTCCTTGTTCTGGTGAAAGATCGGACGCCACTGCTCCTTCGGTTTCAGACCCACGAAGTATTCCGTATTGAAAAATCCGGTGTGGTCAGTCCCGTCATCCGATCGTCCGGTTTGGCTGGTGCACTCGCTCACTTCGGGAAAGGAGCAAAGCAGGATTCTGGCCTGATTTGTGACCTGGATGCCGTCACTGGGCCCAGCACTTTGAGCAAGAGTACCGCGCACCCACAATGCGCCCTCATCCAGATGCGGAAGGAATTCGGAGCCTATTACGCCACCGAACGCAAGGTAGATTGCGATCGCGAGGCCTACGACACCAACGCCGACGGTAAACACTCTCTGATGGATAGCCCAGGTGACGGCCTTACGATAGCGAACGATAAGGAATGCCATCACCGGGTTGGTCCATTCCTTCGCTCCCTTGCGGAACAGAAAACTGGCAAGGACAGGAGCCACGATCATGGAAAAGGTGAGAGCGCCCAGTAGAGCGAAAGCCACCGTCCACGCCATCGGCCTGAAGAGCCGGCCTTCCACTGCTTGTAAGGTGAAAATGGGCAGATAGGCAGTGATGATGATTCCGATGGCAAAGAAAACCGGGCGTTGCACTTCGTGCGCTGCATCACGAATCATCTCTGCCGGGGTCTGGGTTTGATCCCTTTTATGACTGAGGTGGCGGACGATATTTTCGACCATGACCACGGAGCCATCTACGACCATGCCAAAGTCCAGCGCGCCCAGCGAGAGCAAGTTGGCGGGAATGTGCTTTAGATCAAGGCAAATCGAAGCGAACAACAAAGAGAATGGAATGGTAAGTGCAACGATGATTGCTCCGCGCACGTTCCCGAGGAACAGGAAAAGAATAATCACAACCAGGACGATTCCCTCGGTCAGATTGTGCAGCACGGTGTGGGTTGTGAAGTGCAGCAGGTCGCTTCTATCAATGAAGGGGACAAGCTTCACGCCCTGCGGCAGAATGTGGTCATTCAGCTCCTGTACTTTCTTATTGATGCCTTCCAGCACAGGCTGCGCATCGGCGCCCTTTTGCAGAGCTACGACACCCGAAACTACATCAGGGTTGTCGACGATTTTCCCGTCCTCGCGGTGGTACGCTCGGGCAAACTGGCCAAGCCGGATCTTCGGGCCCTGCGTGACAACGGCAATATCTTTCATCCGGAGCGCGGTACCGGCCTTAGTAAGAACGACCGTGTTCTCGATGTCCTGGATGTTTCTGACCTGACCCACTTCGCGAATGTTGATCTGCTGCTGCCCGGCTTCGATAAAGCTGCCGCCTGCATTGGCATTGTTATTCGTGAGCTGCTGCTCCACTTGGGCGATGCTGAGCCCGTAGGAGACGAGCTTGTCTGGGTCGAGGCGAACCTGATATTCACGCGTGGGACCGCCGAATGGGCTGTTGTCCACGACGCCTGGAACAGACTTCAAGTGCTTATCCACCACCCAATCTTCGAGCGACTTCACATTCATGACGTCGTATTCGGGGTTCGTACTCTGCAGCGTGTAGAAATAGATCTGGCCTACCGGGCTCCAGTCCGTCCCGATCTGCGGAACGACACTTGGCGGCAGTGTTACCTGCGAAAGGCGCTCTAGAACGCGTTCGCGGTTCTCGAAGTTCGTCGTCTCCTCACCAAATACCATCTCCACCGTCGAGAGCCCGAACAGCGACCACGAGCGGACATGGATGACTCCCGGAACACCGTTCATCACGATTTCCATCGGGACGGTAACCTGTTGCTCGATCTGCTCCGCCGAGATTCCTGGCCACTGCGCGATAACGTCGACGTAGTTATTCGCCACATCCGGATATGCTTCTACGGGAAGCCGGTGGAAAGAAACCACTCCCCAGGCGAACAGAAGGATTGCGACTGCCAGTACCAGAAGGCGGTTTTCCAGGGAAAAGTCGACGAGCCTGCGAATCATCGCGCCTCCAGCGTAGCTTCCAGTTGGAGAACCTCTGATACCACCTGCTGGCCGGGTACTACGCCCGAGAGAATCTGTTGGTTGTTTCCGGGCAACATGTCGCCGGCATTGACTTCAACGCGCTTGAATTGCTTGGCGCCCGCGGGGATAAAGACCCAGTCGCGATCATGCAAGTGCAAAATGGCGGTAGAAGGGACAACAGCAAAGGCCTGCTTGTTTCTGCTGTCAAATGTCGCGGTGACAAACATGCCCAGCTTGAGTATTCCCGGATTGCGGATTTCAATGCGCACCTTGGCGGTGCGGATGGTGGGGTCCAGGACCGGTCCTATGTCGGTAATTTGGCCTCGCAAAGTACCATCGGGATAGGCGTTTACATGGATGAATGCATCTTGGCCGAGATGGATCTTTGGAATGTCGTTCTCATAGACGTCACAAATGATCCAGACGACAGACAGGTCAGCAATGGTGAAGAGCGTGGACGTTCCGGAATAGGTGACACCTGCGGCCGCTGCGTTGGTCACATTCTGGGCAACGATGACGCCCGTGATTGGCGAATACACGTTGACGATGGGGGAGGGATGATTCTTATCGACGCCGAGGGTTTGCAATTGTTCTTGTGCTGCCACAAGGTCGGCTTTGGCATCTTTCTCGGTATCTTCCGCCTGCTCCAGCTGGCTCAGTGGGACAGCGCCATGATCATAAAGGTCTTTGGTGCGGATATAAGCTTTGTTGGCAAGCTGTTCGTCGTTGACAGCCTTCAGGTAAGCATCGAAGGCGTTGGTGGCGTCGTTACTTTGCACTTGCAACAGCAGCTGACCTTTTTTGACGTTGTCGTCAAGCCGGGCTCTTATGGCAACGATGCGGCCGCTTGCGAGTGAAATGGCCGGAACTTCCCGGGCGATATCAGGATTGACCGCCCCGGTAACATTCAACTGCGCAGGCGCCTCCAGTCGAGTCGCAGTCACCATGGTGAATAGCTCAGGTTTGTCGACGGTGACGATGCTGCCGTTGGTCGACTCTTCCACCGGCGACGCAGGCACCACGCCGTTGGCCGGATCGAATTTCTTTTCGCACGCGGTGACTAGAACACAGACTGCGAGGTACGCTGCCGCTCCGCAGATAAATTGGCTCGCATTCATAAGTGGCCTTCCAGGCGGATCATGGGTAGTGTGGGCTACTGGAAACAGGATGTGTCCCATTCCATCAACGCTATTTATCGCCCGGGGTTCCGGGACCATCGATAGGCACGCGTGTCAGTTACTTAAATCTAGCCCAGGAGGAAGCTGCAGTATGGATATCTTTAATCTAAGGATGAGATAGTCTGTCTGACCCTTCGATAGATCTTTATCAGGAATAACGCATTCGCGTCATGTAGGTACTTACTTTGTGCGGCCCTCTGTTTCTGTGCGTTTGTTAAGCACTGCCGATTCTCGCGTCAAGATGCGCGTTGCTATGAACCTTTAGATGGAGAGATGAGTCCCCAATCGTGGTCATGTGGGCCAAGCCACTCGATAGCTATCCGTGCCCAATCGTTGGGACTTCTCAATATCCTTTTATTAACAGCGGACTGTCTGTTGGATAGCATCCCGGCGCCGCGGCTCAGGACAATCTTGATTACCCCCAATCGCGAAGTTGCGAATGCAAGCGAAAAGCACAGCCCGTTCCGCTACGGCTAGCGAATTCTGATGTTGCCCAAAACACGATCATTCGTGCACATAGAAAGCAATTTGGCGCAATCGGCGAGCCGCCTCCGTTCGCTAGGGTGCTGTAGGAATCGATTTCGACGCTTGACGACTATGAAGCCCAAAGGAGCTGGCCGTGCTGACACACATATTGCAATCCGTCCTCTTTCTTAGCGTTGACCTGGCATTGGCGTTTCCAGCGGTGCTGCTTGCGAAGAGGCGATCACCCACCTCGCGTGTCCGGCAAATCGCCGTTTGCAATGCCGGAAGAGCCTCAAGAGGTAGCGGCGCTAATTGACGAAGCTGCAAAGAAGTCGCGGCACCCTATGGTGAGCGCGCAACAGGCGAGGAGGACAATGCTTCACGAATGGTTCCGCGTAGTTCTAGAGACCAGTGTCCAACTCGGCCTTGCGGTTCTGCCGGCTGCTCCGTTGCTTGGGCAAAAGCTACCCTCCATAGCAGGCGAGAAAAGAATTTCCGCGAACCACCCGACAATCGTCGGGGCTGAAAAACCGAATTTCTAAAAAGGAGAGCAACATGAGCACGATAGCCGAAAAGGAAAAGGTCGCGAGCACCATAACCGTAAAAGATGGCACAACGGTTTACTACAAGGATTGGGGCCACGGACAGCCCATCGTGTTCTCTCATGGTTGGCCGCTGAATGCGGATGCCTGGGATGCGCAAATGTTTTTCTTCGGCCAGCGCGGTTTCCGTGTGATCGCGCATGATCGCCGCAGCCACGGACGCTCGAGCCAAACCTGGGATGGCAACGAGATGAACACCTACGCGGACGATCTGGCAGTTCTGTTTGAAACCCTTGACCTCCACGATGCCGTCATGGTCGGACACTCCACCGGTGGTGGCGAAGTCGCTCGCTATCTCGGCCGCCATGGTTCCAAGCGAGTTGCCAAGGCCGTTCTCATCAGCGCCGTCCCGCCCATCATGGTCAAGTCGGAGAAGAACCCTGGTGGCTTGCCGTTGCAGGCGTTCGACGAGATCCGTGCCGGCGTGCTCAACGATCGTTCTGGGTTCTACAGGGATTTGAGTTTACCGTTCTTTGGTTACAACCGGCCGGGAGCGAAGATCTCCGAGGGAGTGCGGGAAAATTTCTGGTATCAGGGAATGCAGGGGGGCATCAAGGGGGAGTACGACTGCATCAAGGCTTTTTCTGAGACCGACTTTACCGAAGACCTGAAAAAGATCGACATTCCCACGCTCGTCATGCATGGCGACGATGACCAGATCGTTCCCTTTCCAGACGCCGGCGCTCTTTCCGCCAAGCTGGTGAAAAATGCGCGGCTCAAGGTCTACCCCGGCTTCCCCCACGGTATGCCGATCATTCACGCAGACAAGATCAATCCTGATCTGCTTGCGTTCATCCAATCCTAGGTCCGTCATATTTAGAAATCCTGCAGGGGAGGTATACGCCTACCCCTGCAGGCGCATCAAATGATGATTGTGCTGCAGGCCACGTCGTTGCGGTATACATCGCCTGTTCCTGCTAGAGCATCAAAGCGCCGATGGCTGAAATCAAGCTCTTGTTTGTGGACGATGACGATGCATTGCGCAGGGCCCTTGGAGCCGTGCTCACCCATCATGGCTTCGATCTCACTGCCGTAAGCAGCGTTCCTGAAGCTCTCGAACTAATCTCCACCAGAAAATTCGATGTCTTGCTGTCCGACTTGAACATTGGCGAACCCGGTGATGGCTTCACCGTGGTAAGCGCCATGCGGCGTGTACAGCCAGACGCATGCACCTTCATATTGACCGGCTACCCTGATCTTGAGACAGCCATACAGGCCGTTCGCAGCCAGGTGGACGATTATTTCTCCAAACCCCTGCACATTGACCGCCTCGTGGATGCCATCAACGCTCTGCGAAGTGGCAGAAAACCTCCAGATAAATCGCTCCCAACCCGGAAGGTTGCCCAGTTGCTGCGCGAGGTTTCCGACGTCATTTGCAAACGATGGATCCACCAGGTGCTGGCCGATCCGGAATTAGCGGCACTTCCCCTGACCGAAGACGAAAGAAGCGACCACATTCCAGACATGATCGAGGAGCTGATCAGGCGCCTGGAGGGACCGCAGGAAGAGCTAAGCGACGTCGCAACTGACGCCGCGCGCAAGCACGGTAAAATGCGTTATCAGCAGGGTTACACCATTCCGCAAATAGTGTTTGAAGCCCGTGTACTGCAACGGGTTCTTACCTCGATTATTCATGAGAACCTGTTTGGCCTCGATCTAAGCACTCTGGTAGGGGACATCATCGAAATTGGAGAGACTCTCCAGGCTGATGTGGAAATCTCGATTCGCGTGTACCAGGCGCAAATTCCGCGCTCTCTGCAATCCTCCTTCTCCCTTCTGTATCAATCGCCCTACCTTGGAGTGGCCATCGCCGACGAGAAGCGGATCATTGACGCCAACGATGCCTTCCTGCGCATGATCGGGCACACCCGGGAAAAGCTGATGGCGGGAGAAATCGACTGGCGCGCAATGACACCCGAGAAATTTCAGCAGCTCGATGAGACCGCGATGGCCCAACTGCTGGAATTCGGCACCTGTGTCCCCTTTGAGAAGGAGTTCGTTTTGCCCGACGGATCTTCTGTTCCATTTCTCATCGGCGCAGTACGTCTCAGCGCAGAACCATTTCGCTGGTCATCGTATGTCGTCGAGATGACAGAACATCGAAAACTGCAAGCAGCGGAAGAAAAGGTCAGAGCCTGGGAAGCCAGGTATGTGCTGATCAATCACCTGGCGCACGAGCTGAATAATCCGTTAGCTGCGATGACCTTTACTCTCCATCTCTTGAGCACTCACCCTGGACTATCCGCTGACAGCCTTAAGCTGGTGAAAGATGCTGGTGGAATGCTCGACAGGGTCGCGTCTACTGTCAGGAGGGTTCTGGCTGAAGTGCAACAAGTCTGATAGCAGGATGTTCGCGTTGCGCCAGGCAGCCTTCAGCTATCGCTTCGAACGAGCGTCGGCTGCTTCTGCTGCGAGCATGGCGGCTACTTTGGCGCGGCGAATCCGCTCCCGCAGCTGAGCTGTAACTACGCGATGGCAACGCAGGCAGAGGGTGCGGATATTGTCGAGGTCGCACTCGCCGCCGCCTTCCGTTACCGGCAGAATGTGATCCGCGTCCCAAAGACTCTTGCGCATTTTTGTCAAGAATCCCCAATGCCGCATGAGCGCCAGGCGAGCGGCGCCCCGCGCACGCTTTAACTTGCGGTGTTCCCTGATGGTGTCCAATCCGCAGTGAACGCAGACACCCCGGTCGCGCTTGAGTATCTGCTCGCGCAAATATCCTGGTTGCGAACGGAGCTTCCATTCATGCACACAGTAATCCGAGCAGAAGGTGAAGCGGCGGGGAGGCACCTCGAGCGAGCACCATCGGCATAAGCCGCGCCCGTTGGTGCCGCGTGGTATGTTCTTGCGGTCGACCCATCCTCCAGGCATCATGCGCGAAGTGCTCATAGGTCTGTTTTAAATCCCCAGCCTCTTTGCTGAAAGTGCCTCCGAAGGCGACCATCGCCTGGGTGTACACCCTATAATTTTTAAAATAAGTGCAGGGAGGGTCGGCATGCATGCTGCAATGGTAGAGGATTTTGCCTCTCCGCCTCGTTATCGCGAAACCGCGGCACCGGTAGCCAACGATGGCGAGGTCTTACTCCAGGTCCGAGGCGCGGCGCTGAGCAACCTGGTGCGAGGTCAGGCGAATGGATCGCACTACAGCAGCGGCAAACTTCCGTTTATTCCTGGGAACGATGGTGTGGGCGTGGCCCCGGATGGCACTCGATGCTACTTCATCGCTCCCCGCGCACCCTTCGGCTCCATGGCCCAGTACACCGTGGTTTCTCAGGCTCGGACCATTCCTCTGCCCCCAAATCTTGACGATGCAGTAGCCGCAGCACTGGGAAATCCCGCGCTCGCGACCTGGGGCGCGATGCTCGCCAGGGCAAAGCTCCAGCCCGGCGAAGCGGTCCTGATTAATGGGGCCACCGGGACCGCCGGGAAACAGGCGATTCAAGTGGCGAAGTATCTGGGTGCATCGAGGGTCATCGCCACCGGTCGCAATCCACAGGCGCTTGAGCATTTGGCCAGTCTGGGGGCGGATGAGACCATCGCGCTTGACCAGCCGGAGGAGAATTTACTGCGCAGTTTCAGGTCGGCGCTCGCTCACGTGCAGGTTGTTCTCGACTACCTGTGGGGACCGTCGGCGGAACTGATGCTGAAAGCGGCCGTCGGCCATGGAGCACCCGAGGGGGAACCCCGCATCCGTTTTGTGCAGATCGGGTCTATCAGCGGTGAAGCAATCACCTTGTCTGGTGGCTCGTTGCGTAGTTCGGGGGTTGAGCTGCTCGGCAGCGGCCTGGGCAGCCTCTCTTCGCAGCAAATTTTGCAGTCCTTACGTGCCATGTTCGCCGCCACCGAAAAGTTCCAATTTGCGATTGACATCGAACCGGTGCCGCTGGCCGAAGTCGAACAAGCCTGGACCCGCAAGGGCGATGAATGCAGGATCGTTTTCGCCCCTTAGTTCTATCCCCGTCACCGAATGACGGGTGCCCCATCCTTCGCGTTCTTCGCGAAGGGTGGGATACGCAAGGCTCACCATTTCACCTCCCACAGCAGACCGTCCGGTCGGGATGGCAAGGATAGGGCAATTACTTTCCGTAGGGGTGGCGACCTGGACGGACGGAGTTAAGAGCGGCTAATCCGCGGAGACTGCAGATACCTCCACTCCCCCGGATTTCCTGTCGAGGCCCGTGGCCTGGATGATCTCCATGCGGCTCTCTTTGCGGAGAGCCGCACACGTGGCCGTCGCTAGCAGCGCGAAGTAGGAAATCCGGGTTCGCGCTGGTCGTTATTCCACGGGATAAGGTCCGTCACAGAAAACCTGGGCGTGATAACCCTTCGAGCCGACCAGCCGAGCCAGTGGACTTCGCATATCATCGCCTGCTTGCAATCGGTCGAGGATGGATCGGAAGTCATACAGGGGCCGCCAGCCAAGTTCGTTACGCGCGCGCTCATTCACGTAGACGCGATCAATGCTGGGAAGCATCTTCCATCCTCTCCTCTCATATTCAGCTTGATAGCCGGGAACTCGCTTTTCTACCACACGCGGCGCATGATTGCGCAAGTCGGCAACATCGTCAGGGTGAAACGGCGTGGTCGCGCTGATGATGTATTTGCGAAAACCGATCCTGGCCGCATGCTCGGCGGCCAACAGATGGGCACTCACCACATCTTCGATGTCAACCCGCCGGTACAGATACTCATTGGCCTTCGCATTCGCATCTGTGTATGCTTCCCGCACCTTCCGGTTGTCATCATCTTCGGGAAAGAAGCGCGACGTTCTAAGCACCACGCAGCGCAGGCCCTGGTTGTGATGGAACAACTCGCACAGATCCTCGGCTGCCGTCTTGGTGACGCCATAGATGTTTCTCGGCACCGGGGCGACCTCTTCCGTGATCCACCCCGCGGGTGCTCCGGGAGGGGGCACAAGCGCTCGCCCAAAGACGCTGGTCGTACTGGTATAGATAAACGATTCGACCCCGGTTGCAGACGCCTCTTCCAGCAGATTGAGCGTCCCGGTGAGGTTGGTGTCGATGAAATCCTGTCTGCTGTGGGTAGCGATATGAGGTTTGTGCAGGGTCGCAGCATGGAAAACCTGCTGAACGCCCTGCAAGCAATGACGCACCCAGGAACGATCAGAAATTGAGCCGACGTGCGTAGTAAAGGGCGATTCCACAAGGTCGAGAGCGGCCACCCGGTAGCCAAGATCCTTGAGCGTTCGAACCAGTGCCTCGCCCAAATGCCCGGAACTTCCGGTAACCAGCACCTTCATAAGACGTCCTCGCTATTCATATTAAAATGGGGTGCTCTTGCGAAGACCCTTTTCAGGTTTCAAGTTTTAGGAGTAGAATTCGGCCCTCTTGTTCGTTAGAGGTGATTATGAAAATGCTGGAAAAGCGTATTCTCCTGGTGGTACTGGCCACGGCTCTTCCCGTCCTTGTTGGAGGATGCGAGCGCCATAGCAAATCTGAGCAGTACTTTCTCATCGCCACCAATATCGGTCTGCCGTATTGGCAGTCCGCACACGCCGGATTCGCCCGCGCCGCAGCGGAGTACGGCGTCACGGAAGACATGCGGGGTCCGGATACCTTCACTCCAGCCATTGAAGTGGACGAATTCCGTGCCGCAGTGGCCAGAAAACCTGCAGGAATTTTGGTATCCGTCGCCGATCCGAGCCTGATGGGGCCGGAGATCAATAAAGCCATTGCCGCCGGAATTCCCGTCATCACCATAGACTCCGATGCTCCAGACAGCCAGCGGCTTTATTTCATCGGCACCAACAACCTCGAGGCAGGGCGGTTGGGCGGCCAACGGGTCGCTGCGTCTTTAAGTGGCAAAGGCAACGTCGTCTTCTTGACCATGCCGGGCCAGCCGAACCTGGAGGAGCGGCTGAAGGGATACAAAGACGCATTCGCCAATTATCCCGGGATCAAGATTGTCGAGGTGTTCGACATGAAAGGAGAATCCGGTACGGCCATGGACAAGGCAACGGAATACATGGCACGGACGGGCGCGTCGAAGAT
>CAZSUK010000742.1:0-3686 GCA_964609355.1 uncultured Acidobacteriaceae bacterium
CAGCCGAGATAGACCAGGCCGCGTCCGCCGCCGTCACGCCCGCCGCCCGCCTCGCGGTCGCACTGGCCGCCGTCCACGCCGCCAGGCCCAGGGCCATCCGGGAACTCCACCTCGGTGACGTCGACCTCGGCAACCGGCGGCCGGTCATCGCGGGCACGCCCCGCCCGCTCGACGACCTGACCAGGAGCCTGCTCCTGGCCTGGCTGCAGCACCGCGGCCGCCGGTGGCCCGGCACGGCCAACCCGCACCTGATCATCAACCAGCAGACCGCCACGACCACCCGGGCCGTCAGCGAGAACTGGCTGGCCGGATCATGCCGCGGCCTCACGGCCACCCTCGAGCGGCTCCGCGTCGACCGGCAGCTCGAGGAAGCCCTCGCCCACGGCGCCGACCCCCTGCACCTCGCCGCCGTGTTCGGGATCGACGACACCACCGCCATCAAGTACGCGACCATCGCCCGCCAGCTCCTCGAAACCGCCGCCGATCAGCACGACCCCGCCGGCTCCCGCGAACCCGGGGATCAGAACAGCCCATAGGGCCTGAAGACTTCTCAGTTCCCGCCACGCATCCTTCAGTTCGCGCGAACTCTGGGCAAAGCCCTGGGCTCCCACAGATCCTGGCGTGACAGTCTCCCGTCACCAGGCTCTTCTTGCTCTCGCTGTTCGGCGGGCTAGTACCAGGCCCCGGTTTCCCAACGCCAGTGGGGCAGCAGCCCCGGCATCTGGTCGGTGATCCGGTCCCAGGCGCGCTTCATGGCCTTGTAGGCCCTGAGCCGCCGGTACTTGCGCCTGATCCATTTCTGGACGTGGTAGTTGATCCTGGAAAGCAGCGGGTCCAGCACCGAGTGGCGGAACCGGCCGTAGTAGGTCATCCACCCTCGGATGACCGGGCCGATCCAGCCCGCGAGCTGTTCCCAGGTGAGATCGGTGTGCCGGTGGAGCCGCCAGCCCGCGACAACCGCGTTCATCCGCTTGACCGCCGTCGGGCTGACGGCCAGGTCGAACCCGGTGAACCTGCTGTACTTCCCGATGGTGTCGCGGGGCCGGAAGGCGTAGCCCAGGAAGTCGAAGGACACCGGCCCGTCCCAGGGCTTGCGGCGGCGGTAGTCCTTGCAGTAGACGATCTGGGTCTTGCCCGGGTGCAGTTCCAGGCCGACGTCCCTCATCCGCCGCTCCAGCGCGGCCAGCACCTGGCGGGCGCGGGCCTGGCTCTTGCAGTGGATGAGGCCATCGTCGGCGTAGCGTTCGAACGGGCAGTCCGGGAACTCCCGGTCCATCCACGCGTCGAACGCCCAGTGCAGGACAGGTTCGCCAGCACGGGGCTGACCACGCCCCCAACGCAACAGGCAATTTCTGCTTCGAGGCCACGCTGGGTTACCGGCGGCTGGAGCGCGGCCGGTGAGCGCCGCGGTGCGGGCCGGGCTGGGCACGCCGGCGGCGCAGACGGTCGCGGCGTGGATCGCGCGGGCGGCGGGGCCGGGGCGGTGAGCGGGATCATGACGCAGATCGGGCGCTTCCGCCTGCTGCTGGACGTTATCTGTAGTATTTTCATGTCATGCCTGGGGATCGCCGCGCGGATGCCGCGGAGCACGCGGCGCACGTCAACGCTGCCGTGGGCCTGCTGGAGTCGGGGGTCCCGGCGGCTGAGGCGGCGCGCGTGCTGGCCGGGCGGCTGGGCTGCTCGGAACGGCAGGCGCGCCGCTACGTCAGCCAGGCCGCGGCGTCGGGCCGGGTCCCGGTCCCGGAAGAGGGCACGGTGTTCACGGTGCGGCTTCCCGCCCGGCTGGCGGCCGGGGTCCGGGAGCACGCCCGCGCGTCCGGGCGCACGGTCTCCTCGGTCGCCGCGCAGGCGCTGGAGGAGTTCCTCGGCCGCGCTCACGGGAACCATCCGCGCAGGTGAGGGAGCTGCGGGTGGAGACAGAGCACGTCTTCAGCCGTCATGCTGCCGCCGAAATGTCAGTGGCCTACGGGATATTGGTGCCGCAGCGGCGGGCCAGGACCGCCGCCCCCGCGGCGGAAGGAGGAGACCGTGACGGCAGCGGCGATCTACGCGCGGGTCTCCAGCGCCCGGCAGGCGAAGGACCAGACGATCGGGTCCCAGCTGTCCGCGCTGCGCGACCACGCCGCGACCAGCCGGCTTGAGGTTCCCGAGGACTGGGTGTTCGCCGACGACGGGCATTCCGGCGCGACGCTGGCCCGCCCTGCGCTGGAGGCGCTGCGGGACCTGGCCGCCCAGGGCTGCCTGGACGTCGTGCTGGTCTACTCCCCGGACCGGCTGGCCCGCAAGTTCGCCTACCAGGCGCTGCTGATCGAGGAGCTCGCCCGCTGCGGGGTCCGGGTGGAGTTCGTGAAGGGGCCGCGCGGCGACAGCCCCGAGGACCAGCTGATGATCCAGTTCCAGGGCATGTTCGCCGAGTACGAGAAAGCCCAGATCATGGAGCGCTACCGGCGCGGCAAGGCGCACCGCGCGAAGTCCGGCAGCGTGAACGTGCTGTCCGGCGCGCCGTTCGGCTACCGCTACGTCCGCAAGACGCCGGAGTCCGGCGCCCGCTACGAGGTCGTCCCGCACGAGGCCGTCCTGGTCGCGGAGCTGTTCCGCCGCTACGCCGACGACGGCGCCGCCATCGCCGACCTGGGCCGCTGGCTCACCGCCCAGGGCGTCCCCACCCGCACCGGGAAGGACCGCTGGGACCGGTCGGTGCTCTGGGGCATGCTCCGCAACCCCGCCTACGCCGGGACCGCGGTCTTCGGCAAGACGCAGGCCGTCCACGAGCCGGCCGGGCTGAACCGCACCGCCCGCCTGGCCGGGCGCACCGTCCCCCGGCAGGTCAGGGTGGCCGACCGGCCGCGGGAGGAATGGACGCAGATCCCGGTCCCCGCGCTCGTCGACGAGGAGACGTTCGACCGGGTGCGGCAGCGGCTGGAAGACAACAAGCGGTTCGCAAGCCGCAACACCAAAGTGCCGTCCCTGCTGCAGGGCCTGGCCGCCTGCGCGTCCTGCGGCTACGGCTACTACCGCACCTCCGCGACCACCGCCCGGAGGAAGATCTACTACTACCGCTGCCTCGGCTCCGACGACTACCGCTACGAAGGCGGCCGCGTCTGCCAGAACAAGCCCGTCCGCGCCGACTACGTCGACCAGGTCGTCTGGGACCACGTCGCCGGCCTGCTCGCCGACCCGTCCCTCATCCGCGCCGAGATCCGCAAGCGCATCGAGCGAGCCCGCACGTCGGACCCAGTCACGAGGAAACGCGGCCAGCTCGAGCAGGCCCTGGCGAAGACCGCAGCGTCGATCGCCGCGATGATCAGCGCCTTCTCCGAGCAGCTCCTGACCATCGACGAGCTCCGCGCCCGCATGCCGGACCTCCGCGCCCGCGAAACGGGACTCAAGGACCAGATCGCCGCCCTCGACGCACAGGCCGCCGACCACGACGCCTACCTCAGGCTCGCCGACGACCTCGAGGGCTTCCTCGCCCGGCTCCGCGCCAACTCGGCCACCGCCACCACCGAAGACAGGCAGCGCGTCCTGCGCGCCCTCGTCCAGGACATCCTCATCGGACCCGACAAGATAACCATCCGCCACCGCATCCCCGCCCGCCAGCCATCGGCCCGCGGGACCGGCGGCCACAACAGCACCGACACGGAGGGTGACATGCGCAATAGTTCGCTGTTGCGTTGGGGGCGTGA
>CAZSUK010000743.1:0-7679 GCA_964609355.1 uncultured Acidobacteriaceae bacterium
CACTCCCGCGGTCATATCGGTTTCGATGATGCCCGGTCGCACTTCATAGACTGAAATCCCGTGCTCTGCCAGGCGCACGGCCCACAACTTGGTCGCCATCGCAATCCCGGCCTTAGCTATGCAGTAGTCGCCCCGATTTACGCTGGCGACGGTTGCGGAAACGGAACTGATGTTGATGATCGAGCGGCCGGGCGCGGGGTTGCGGATCATCCAGGACGCGACGCTCTGGGTCAAGAAATATGGCCCGCGAAGATTGGTCGCGATCAGCTCGTCGAAGCTCTCCTCGCCGGCTTCGAGTATGTCAGCGCGAATACGGGGGGCGATGCCGGCGTTATTGATGAGAACATCCAGGCTGCCCAGCTGGGATTCCACAGTCTCAAGAAGCCTCTTCCGATCTGCCGTGGAGGCCACGTCTGCCGGGATATAAATGGACCCCGGGCTGCGTTCGGTGAGTCGTGCCAGTACTGGCTGAACTTCTTCGGCTGGGCGCCTGCCTGTGATGGCGAGGGTAAAGCCGGCTTCCGCGAGCTTGTCAGCAATGCCCAGACCGATGCCCCGAGTGCCGCCGGTAATCAGCGCCACTCTTCGTTTATCCCCCATGGTCTGCTCCGAAGAAAGTGTAATAGCCGGAGTTCGCCATCCTGCTGATCAGCAGGCAAAGCTCGAGCAAATGGTAGTCTCCCCACATGCTGGACTCGCCGCAGGGAACCTTCGCTTTGGGCGGAATGTAGTCCCACCCGTTAGGCCGGTGATAAATGCTGTGCAACAGCAACCCTTCATGATCCGGTTGCAAGGAGAGATAGGGTTCCTCGAGCAGCCGTGCAGCGATGGTCAGCCCAGCGGAGGTGTAGAGTTCTGCACTGAGTATATGTCCAAGGCGAAGCAATCCCTGGGCGGCGATCGCGCTGGCGGATGCATCGACCGGCTCGTAGTCATTGTAGGGATCGGCCGCTTTCGACCGCCAATCGCCCAGGCGATGTAATTGCGGCGCCCCCGTATCCCAATAGCAGATGCCATCGACCGTGGATCCCTGCTGCAGATAAAAGTCACAGCAGGCGCGGGCTGCCCGGTTAAGGAACTCTGGTGGTTCCGGCAGGAATTCCATCAGCTCGGCAAAGCCGAGCATTCCCCAGGCCAGCCCTCTGGTCCAGGTCGTGAAGGGGGAAAAACCCTGCTGCGAAGAAGGAGCGCGAAACACGCCGCTGGCAGGGTTGAACAGGGCTTCATGAACGGTTCGACCGCGTAGCTCAGGTACGTCGTAGGAATCGCGTCCCTCGCCGTAATAGACGTTGTAACGGGCGGAGGTTTCTGCGTGGGCCAGCGCGCAATCGAGCAAGCTAATGCGCTGGTCTTGTTCGCCTTGCAGGCTGTGCCCCAGCATGTGCGCGAGACAGCAGATACGCAAAGTACGGATGGTATCGATGAACAGGGACTGGCTACCGTTGAAGGAGTAGATGTAGCCGAGACCATCGCTGAGGCTGGTCCACCGGGCGGCCTGCACTGCGCCGCTTACTTTCAGGGCGAGCTCGTAAAAGTGCAGCTCCCACTCGTTGGCTGGAATGCGGCCCTCGAGCATCAGCCGCCGCAGATTACCGTAGGTGGAGATATTGTTAAAGCCGTGATCGTGCACCCCAGTGTGGGTGAGATGTTCTGCCATATCCTGAACGACGTGCCGCTTGACCAGATCCAGGAGATTGCGGTCATCGGTCAGTTCAAAGCACAGCAGGGCATTGCCGTATTGGAACCCCTGCGTCCATTGCGTCCAACTGCGTGCCGTGTATTGGCCGGCAACGGTGATGACGGGCGCTCCATCAGAGGCCTTCCACCGCCGGTCCAGGCGCAGGGTTTTTTCGGCGGCCAGTTCCAGGGCGCGCTGGATAGCTGGTAATAAATCATTCGCCTTCAGGGTGTAATTAGGTTGCAACCGTTCTTGTCTCCTGTCCTAAACAACTGCGTCTTAAACAAATGCTACGAAGCGCTCGACCATTTGCTTAAGAACCTGGTCAGGATCGCTATCCCAGATGGCGCGGTTGAAGATTTCTACTTCGATGGGTCCGTGATAGCCAGCCTCATCCACCGCGTGGCGCAGCATGCGATTGTCAATGACTCCGTCGCCCATCATCCCTCGGCCGAGCAGCAAGTCGGGCAAGGGAACGAGCCAGTCGTTGACGTGGAAGCCGTAGATTCTGCCCCTGCATTGCGCGATCAAAGGCAACACCTGCGGATCCCACCAGATGTGAAAGACATCCAGAACCAGGCCTACTTCGTGAGCAGCAAACGCCGACGCGAGTTCGAGCGCCTGGCAGATGGTGTTCACCACCGAGCGCTCCGCCGCGTACATGGGATGGAGCGGCTCGATGGCTAGCTTTACTCCGTGTTCGCGGGCATAGGGGACCAGGGCCGCGACACCGTCCGCGACCATCTTTCTGGCCTCAACCAGGCCAACCTCCGCCCCTCCACCAACGACCAGCACCAATGAATCGGCCCGGAGCGCAGCAGCTTCGTCGACAGCGCGGTAGTTATCCTCGAGATTTTTTTGCCGCCCGGCAGCGGTCGGGCCAGGGAACATGCCTCCGCGGCAAACGCTCGAGACATGCAAGCCCGCGTCTTTTACATTGCGAACGCAAGAGGCCAGACCTGCCTCTTCGATCTTGTGCCGCCAGAGTGCAATCGAAGGGATGCCGTGGCGCACGCAGCCCTCGACCGCCTGGCTGACACTCCAGGACGAGATGGTGATCTGATTTAACGAGAGCCTTGTTATCTCCGCCATGTGGACCTTTTATTTCAACCCTTCCACCAGGTAGAGATCAGAAAGCGTGCGGTGATAACCATAAATGTAGGAGGAACCATCGGGAGTCATCACGATAGGCCCGATCTGGCTTACTCCCGCCGGGTCGGCAGGCGCAAGGCTCCGCCAGAGACTTCGTTTGCCCGTGGCCAGATCGAGTTGATAGACCTTCGCCGGAAACTCACCAGGGCGGTATACGTAAAGGGACTTGCCATCGGCCGACCATTCGATCGGCTGTTCGCCAGCCTGAAAACCTGGAACACTCTTTGCCGGTCCATCGCTAAGTGGGTAAAGATACGCCAGCCCATCTGGTCCCACGCCAGCTACCTGGCTCCCGTCAGGGGCAAGCGCGATCACCAAAGGATCTATGCCTTCCGGTGATACCGGCGTTGCCTTCGCCGTGATGGACTTTTGCACGTAAATGCGCGCGCCATGCCCTTCCTGCTTGGCAGTGAAAACGATACCCAGGCTATCGGGGAGCCATCGCGCCCAGCTATGGTAGAGACTATCGTGTGTGATTTGCTGCGCGTCGCCCGCGCCGCTGGGCAACAGAATTAGCTGTGCCGGCGAGGACATGGTGAGAGCCAAAACCCATTTGCCATCGGGTGATAAGGTCACCGATTCACCATCGCCCAGCCGAACAGCAGAATCTTCGGCGACCTTACGCAAGTAGACGGAGTAATTTCCGCCGCCACCCACCCCTTCTTCGTCAAAGAGCAGACGCTTGCCATCGGCGGACAACTCCGCCGGAAATGAATAGTCGAGCCATGAAAAATCCTGTTCTTTCGGTGTGCCCGCGATCAGCCCGCTCAGCTCTCGCCGCCAACTTTGCCGGATAAGAAGGACTTTGCCGTCGCGGCCGACGTCCTCCAGTTGCAGCGCAGCGGGCACCCGAGTGAGAATTCGCATGCTTCCGCCCAACGTTACGGCGTCAAGCGAGCGGCCGTTCCCCTCATTTTCGGCTCCGGTGAACCAGATCTGCTTTCCGTCCGGCGACCAGGCTAATCCCTCAACGGTCAGAAAGTTATCGGAAAGAACCTTATGCGTGCCTTGACGGTCGATCACGTTGACTGAGCCCGCGTCGTCGCCTACCTGGGGATGCTCGAGGAAGGCGACTCGTTCGCCGTCGGGGGAAATGCGGGGATGACTGATCCAGCCCGGGGTCTCGTGGATGACCTTGCCAATTGGGAATTCCAGGCGATTCTTGCCGCCCATATCGCGCACGATGGCCAGTTGTTTGCCATCAGGGGACCAGTCCGCCCACTGTACGCCGTTGAGGATGTCACGCGGACCGCCTCCATTGATAGGCATCCGGGCCAGCGTCCCCGACTGGGTATAGGTCCCGGTGACGGTCACGTTCGTCAGTAAGGCGATATCTCCAGTGGAAGAAATGCTCATCAGTTCGTCGCCGTGGCGTTCCAGAGAGCGCGATTGGGGACTCTCAGGACTGGTGATAAACAGCTCCGTTGGTTTGCCTTCCCAGGCTGCGCCGTAGACCACCGACTGGCCATTGGGCGTAAAACGCGCGGAGCGAACTGTGCCCCGGCGGAAAGTCAGCTGGTGATAGATGGCTGGTTCCGTCCGGCTGTGCATGGCGTGCAGAACCCATCCGAGGGCTAATCCAGCCAGGAGGGCCGTACCGGCCGCCGCTATGGCATAGGGCAACAAGCCGGCTTTCTTGTCTACGGGTGGCGGCAGAACGGGAGGAACAGCGGCCGCGGAGCCACTGACGGAAAGAGGCGGACCCTGCGCGGCTGCGGTGCGCTGTGAATCCAGGGTACGTTTGAGGATTTTCATCTCCGCACGCATTTCTGCGGCAGACTGATAGCGGAGGTCGCGGTCTTTCTCGAGGGCCCGGTCGAGAATGCGTTCCAGTTGCGGCGGCAGGTCCGGATTGAGCTGGCGCGGGGGAATGGGGTTCCTGTTGAGAATGCTTTCGAAGATAACTGCCGAGGTATTGCCGTCGAACGCCGGTTTGCCGGTCGTCATCTCGTAGAGAGTCGCACCCAGCGAAAACAGATCGGTACGGGGGTCGAGTTCTTCTCCCCTGGCTTGTTCGGGAGACATGTAGGCGACGGTTCCGAGGGCGCTTCCCGGGCTGGTCAGGTCTTTGAGTGTTTCGCCATCGGCGGTTGCATTCAGGTCACGGCGGGAATCGATTTTTGCCAGCCCGAAGTCGAGCAGTTTGGCCTGACGGGTTTTGGTGATGAAGATGTTGGCCGGCTTGATATCTCGGTGAATGATGCCTTTGGCGTGAGCGGCATCGAGGGCGTCGGCGATCTGGATCCCCAGTTCGAGCACGAAGTCGATGGGCAGAGGCCGTCCGTCGATACGGTGTTTGAGGGTCTGGCCTTCGAGGAATTCCATTGCCAAAAAGGCGCGGCCTTCCTCTTCGCCAACGTCGTAGACGGTGCAGATGTTGGGATGATTGAGGGCGGAGGCGGCGCGGGCCTCACGCCGGAAGCGGTCCAGTACGGGTAGCTGCGAGCTTATCTCATCGGGTAAAAACTTGAGTGCGACGAAGCGGCCGAGCCTGGAGTCCTCGGCCTTGTACACGACGCCCATTCCCCCGCCGCCGATCTTTTCGACAACTCGATAGTGGGAAACGGTTTCGCCTATCATGCTCAGGCGTTAGCGTAGGGGAGAGACAAAAGCAAGTCAACGAAATGCTTTACCTCCGGGTCGCGGGCGAATGTTGGTGGGTGGCCCAGGTCTCGATTTTGAGACCTGGGTTTTGCGGGCAAGTTGGTTAATCCGAAACACCCAGGTCTCAAAATCGAGACCTGGGCCACCCACTCAAAGTCTGGAGGTGGCAGTTCGATTTTCTACTTCGCACTGCTGGCAACGACCACGATACCCTCGCTACCCTCGCTACTTAAGCGGCCACTTCCATTCCCGGTTCTCCTTGGAATCAATCCCGTTTTCGTGGGAATAATTGATCGCGTTGATGATCTGCCCCTTCAGCCAATCCACGGTATGCGCTCCCCGCTCCTCGAAGTACGGTACCCGCTCAATGACGTCGATGGCCAGGTTGAAGCGATCTACCTGGTTCAGAATGGCCAGTTCCAACGGGGTGTTGATGTTGCCCTTCTCCTTGTATCCACGCACATGGAAATTGGCGTGGTTGGTGCGCCGATAGGTCAGTTTATGGATCAGCGACGCATACGCGTGAAAATTGAAAATGACCGGCTTGCTCTTGGTAAACAGACCGTCGAATTCACGATCGGACATGCCGTGCGGGTGCTCGCGCTCCGGCATTAACCGGAACAGGTCGACCACGTTGATGAAACGTATCTTCAAATGCGGGCAATGCTCGCGCAGAATCGCAACCGCTGCCAGCCCCTCCGACGTGGGAATATCTCCGGCACAAGCAATCACCGCATCCGGTTCGTCGCCGGAGTCCGTACTGGCCCAGTCCCAGATGCCGATGCCCTTGGTGCAGTGCTGAACGGCAGCTTCCATATCGAGATACTGCAGGTGTTCTGCCTTATCAGCGACGATCACGTTGACGTAGTTCGTGCTGCGCAGGCAATGGTCGGCTACGCTGAGCAGGCAATTGGCATCCGGCGGAAGATAGATGCGCGTCACTTCCGGGCTCTTGTTGGTCACGACATCAAGAAATCCAGGGTCCTGATGGGTGAAGCCGTTGTGGTCCTGCCGCCATACCAGCGAGGTGATAAGCAGGTTCAGCGAAGAGACGGGCGCCCGCCACCGTATTTCCAGCTTGCTCTTTTCCAGCCACTTGGCATGCTGGTTGAACATCGAGTCGATGATGTGCACGAAGGCTTCGTAAGAGGAGAAGAAGCCGTGCCGGCCGGTCAACAGATAGCCTTCGAGCCACCCTTCGAGGGTATGCTCGCTGAGCATCTCCATGACCCGCCCGTCCCTGGCCAGGAATCCGCCATCCTGGTCTTCGGGTAGCAGCTCTTCCATCCACGTCTTGCCGCTGGCTTCGTAGACAATCTGTAGTTTGTTGGAGGCGGTTTCGTCCGGGCCGAACACGCGGAAGCTGGTCATGTTGCGACGCATCACGTCGCGCAGGAAGCGTCCCAGGTTTTCCGTCGACGAGAGCAGATTCTGGCCCGGTTTGTCTACCTTGATCGCGTAGTCGCGAAAGTCTGGCAGGTCCAGGGGTTTGCGCAGCAGACCTCCGTTGGCATGCGGGTTGGCGGTGATCCGCCGCGTTCCCTTGGGCGCCATTTCACGGAGCTCCTCAATCAACCGACCGGATTCGTCGAACAACTCCTCCGGTTTATAGCTGCGTAGCCAGGATTCCACCAGCGCCAAGTGCGGTGGGTTGGTCTTTGGATCGAGTATGGGGATCTGGTGCGCCCGCCAGAATCCTTCCACCTTGTGCCCGTCCACCGACTTGGGGCCAGTCCAGCCTTTAGGAGTGCGAAGGATGATCATGGGCCATTTCGGCCGCTCGGCGGTCTGGCTGGACGATGCACTCCGGGCTTTTTCCTGGATGGCGCGGATCTCAAGCACACAGCCTTCCAGCACCTCGGCCATCTTGGGGTGCATGGTATCCGGGTCGTCGCCTTCTACCACGTACGGTTTCCATCCCAGGCCTTTGAAGAGCATGTCCAACTCGTCCGCGGGTATGCGGGCCAGGATGGTAGGGTTGGCAATCTTGTAGCCGTTCAAATGCAGGATGGGAAGCACCGCGCCGTCACGTACCGGGTTGAGGAATTTGTTGGAGTGCCAGCTGGTGGCCAGCGGTCCGGTTTCGGATTCGCCATCGCCCACCGCGACGGTCACGATCAGGTCGGGATTGTCGAAGGCTGCCCCAAAGCCATGGGAGAGGCTGTAACCGAGTTCACCGCCTTCGTGAATCGATCCCGGGGTCTCGGGCGTGCAATGGCTGCCAATTCCTCCGGGAAAGGAAAAC
>CAZSUK010000744.1:0-15648 GCA_964609355.1 uncultured Acidobacteriaceae bacterium
ACCGTCTGCAGCAATCGCTTGGGATAATTTTTTAGCTTGAGGCCGTCCGCAGCAACGCCGTCCACGGAAATGATTCTTCCCGCAACCGAGGGGAGCGTCTCCACATCGCCCGTAACCGCCGTTTGCTGGGCTAAGAGGTGCTTCACGCCTGCCAGTTCCTTGCTGCTGATATCGATCAGGAAGATGTTTGGCAGGTTGGGGCCGGAACTTAATTTCATTTCCCCAATCACGCCATGCTGCATCAGGAAGACGGTGAGGATCAGCATGACGCCCATGCCCAAAGCCGCCAGCACCGCTGCGGATTGATTCCCGGGACGATATAAGTTGGCCAGGCCATGGCGAACAGCGGATTGCAAATGGATGCGGGTACGCGCCAGAAACGCGCGCAGGACACGCAAAGTGAGCGCAGACAAGCCCAGGATAACGATAAGCAATGCGCACAATGCTCCCGCAAACCAGCGCCCAACTTCCACCGAGTCAGAAAGGGCTGCAGCAATGGCTCCCAGGCCCAGGAGGATTATGACCGCGACGATCCATTGTGCCCTTCCCTCGCGCAAGCGGGTTCTCCAGTTGCGGCGTTCGCTCGGCTCCTCGACCATCCTGCGCAACACCAGGTTGGGCCGGACCGTACGAATCTGTAACAGCGGCGGTAAGCAAAAGAGCACGGTGGTCAAAATGCCGGTGGCAAGTCCCGCCAGGCCGGAGTGCCAGGGAAGACGGAGATCGAGGCGCAAGGGCAAGAACTTCCCTAATAGGGAGGGAAATATCCACTCCACTCCTAATCCAAAGAAAACGCCAATCAAGCCGCCCACTAATCCCAGCAGCACGGTTTGAAAAAGGTAGATGCGCAGGATATCCGAAGAACGCGCGCCGATCGACTTCATGATGGCGAGCACGTCGATCCGTTGTTGCAGGTGCGCGCGCATCGCCATCCCTACTCCGATCGCGCCCAGCACCATGGCCACCAGGCAGATGAGACTGAGCAGGCCGGTCGAGCGCTTGAGACCGTCGGTCAGCGCGGGATTACTTTCTCTAAAGTCGGTGACCTGGGCGTCCGGCAGAACCTGTTCCAGGCGGGCGCGCACCTTGGCGATGTTGCCGTTGGGCGGAAGCTTGAATAGGAAGCGCTCGCCGGAACGGCTTCCCTGCTGCAGCAGGCCGCTCTTCTCGAGCGCATTCTGGGTCATCATCACGCGCGGCCCCAGTCCCATTCCTGAACTCATGCGATCAGGTTCATGAAGCAGGATGGCGGCAATGCGAAACGTGGAATCACCGATTTTGAGGCTCGCGCCCACCTGGGTGTGGAGGCGGATGAGCAAATCTTCGGCTACGACGACGGTGGAATCGGTTAACACCTGGCGCAGATCCCCGGCCGGTTGCAGTTCAGCTGTTCCATAAAAGGGATAGCGTTGGGGATCAACGGCCTTGAGCGAAACCAGCAACGGCACCGGATCGCCAGGGGAGGAGACCATGGAAACGGTGTCGGTAATTTGCGTTCGCTGAATGCCCTTAGATGCCATTAGGTTCAGCTGCTGCTCTTCCTGCTCCGTGGGCTGGCGGAACATGCGGGCAGAAAGATCGGCCGCCATGATGGTGCGGGCCTCGCCGAGCAGCGTTTTTTGAAAGGAGTCGCTGAATCCGCGAACCCCGGTCAAGGCGGCAACCCCAATGGCAACAGACACAATCACAAACAGGAATTTGGCGCGCGAGGCCTGCAGTTCGCGCCAGGCGATTTTTGCGGCGGAGCCCCAGGTGAGTGACTGTTTTTGCGTGGTGGGCATGTCAGGCCGGCCTTTGCATGGTGTCTTCTACGATCATGCCGTCGCGCAGCATCACACGACGGTCGGCGTGTGCGGAGACCTGGGCATCGTGAGTCACCAGGACCAGGGTCGCACCGCTGGTGCGGTTCCGTTCGAGCAGCAGATTGAGAATGTGAGCGCCGTTCTCGGAGTCGAGATTGCCAGTGGGTTCGTCGGCAAAGATGATGGGAGGCTGCAGGACGAAGGCTCTGGCCAGTGCAACCCGCTGCTGTTCACCACCCGAAAGCTGGATTGGGTAGTGATGCATGCGATCTCCAAGGCCTACACTGCGCAGGAGATCCGCAGCGGTGGCGCGGCCATTGCCGGATCCATTCAGTTCGTGCGGCAAGAGGACGTTTTCTAACGCCGTGAGGGTGGGGATGAGTTGGAAGGACTGGAAGACGAAGCCCAGTTTTTGCCCGCGCACTTCGGCTAGCTTGTCCTCGGAAAGACGGCTGATTTCGGTGCCGTCGATAAAGACTTCACCCTCGGTGGGTGAGTCCAGGCCAGCGAGAAGGCCTAGCAGGGTGCTTTTGCCGCTTCCGGATGCACCCATGATGGCAACAAATTGTCCGGACGGGATGAGCAGATCGATTTGCTTGAGGATTTCGATCGTCCGGGTGCCGTTGCGTATTGATTTTTTCAGGCCGCGTACTTCGATCATTAATTGCCCCTGTGGGTTTCTCGGATCCTTCGCTTTGGCCCAAAATGCTCTAGAGTGAGGTTGTGACTTGCCGACGAATCCTTGCCCTCGTGTTTGCTACTTCCCTGCTGCTCGCTGGTTGCCAGTCCAAGACTGCTGAGCGGAGTGCTGAGACAACGCCGCCAGAACCCACCCCGGTGACGGATTCGGCGAGCGATGCGGCGGCCCCCGATGGGCGGCCGGTGATTGTTGCTTTCGGAGATAGCCTTACCGCCGGGTACGGCGCTGATCCCGGGGATAGCTATCCCGATTACCTGGAAAAGGACTTGAATGCCGGCGGCTATCACTACCAGGTCATCAATCAAGGAATCAGCGGGAACACTACCAAAGACGGTGTCGACCGGCTGCCGGACGCGCTGAGTCTGAAACCAGTGCTGGTCATCGTGGCGTTTGGCGGTAACGATGGTCTGCGCGGATTGCCCATTGCGAACACGCGGCAGAATCTTGATCACATCGTTTCGACTTTGCAGCAGTCGGGAGTGAAGGTGGTATTGGGCGGTATCACCTTGCCGCCTAATTATGGCGCCGACTACATCCGTCAGTTCAACCAGACTTACGCGCTGCTGGCAGCCAAGTATCACGTGCCCATGCTGCCGTTCCTGCTCAAGAATGTTTACGGGGTTGCGGGAGGGATGCAGGCCGACGGGATTCATGCCACCGACCAGGGCAATGCGCAGGTGGCCAAAAATCTGCTCCCGCTGATCGAACCGCTGCTCAAGAAATGAAGACATCAACCCAGAACCACAATGGGTTGAAAGAGCGTGCCCGCTACCCGGCGCACAATGGCCACCAGGTCGCGCTGGCCGGCAAAGACTTTGGCCAATGGAGCGTTAGAAAACTCGGGTAGGTTCACGGCATTGCCATTTCTCAGCCGCCCGGCAACCCAGGTGTCGGCCGTGGTGGCGGGTAGCTCTGGTAATAAAGTACGGGGATGCGGCAGACTTTGTTCCAGGGTGCCGGCGGCCGCCAGGGCGCACATTTCGTCCAATGTCAGGGCCTGCGCGAGCGTGAACGGTCCTGCCGCGATACGGCGCAAACGGGCCAGATGCGCACCGCAACCCAATGCTCTTCCCAGATCGTGGGCCACCGAGCGCACGTAGCCACCGGAAGAAATGCGCATGGTGAACTCGGCGCACTCGCCCTGTAGTTCGCCAATGACGAACTCTTCGATCGTCAACGACACTGGCTTTAGCTCCACCGTCTCTCCCCGGCGCGCCGCCTTGTAGGCGGGCTTGCCGTCCACTTTCTTGGCAGAGAACTGGGGCGGGGTCTGGTCAACCTGTCCGCGAAAGTGAACAGCGGCGGCCTGAATCTCTTCGTTGGTGGGCAATCGGGTCACTACCTGGGCGACAGGAATTCCGTCAGCATCGTAGGTGTCGGTAGAAAACCCGAAGCGGATCGCCCCGGTGTAGGCCTTGGGCATCGGGCCAAAGAATTGGGCCAGGCGGGTATACTTCCCCAGCAACAGTGGCAAGACTCCGGTGGCCATCGGATCAAGCGTCCCCAGGTGCCCGACCACCGACTCGCCGGTGGCACGGCGCAAGCACGAGACCACATCGTGCGATGTCTTCGCGCTCGGCTTATCAATCACCAGGAGCCCATTCACACTCTCTACTATAAGTTGCTCTGGTTGCGGGATTGCACCAGGGACAGAAACTCGGTGCGCGTGTTCTGCTGGTGAAAGACTCCCAGCATGGCCGAGGTCACGGTCGAAGAGTGCTGCTTCTCCACCCCGCGCATCATCATGCACAGATGCCTGGCTTCGATCACCACGCCAACTCCCTGGGGCTCAATCGCCTCCTGAATGGAGTCGGCAATCTGCCGGGTCAGGCGCTCCTGTACCTGCAGGCGGCGGGCAAAGACTTCGACCAGGCGGGGTATCTTGCTCAGGCCAATCACCTTTCCGTTCGGTATATAAGCCACGTGGACTTTGCCAAAGAAGGGCAGCATGTGGTGCTCGCAAAGGGAAAAGACTTCGATGTCGCGGACGATCACCATCTCGTCATAATCCACATCGAAGAGCGCTCCCCCCAGGATCTTCTCCGCATCCTCCTGGTAGCCCTTGGTAAGGTAGGTCATCGCCTGGGCAGTCCGCTCGGGAGTCTTGATCAGGCCGTCGCGGCCGGGGTCTTCGCCCAAGCGCGTAATCAGCTCGGTGTAGAGATCTTCGGTTGAGTATCCACTCAACCCTTTGGAAACTAGAGGCTTACGAACGACTGCTGGCTGGGCCATGCTTTCCCTTTCCGGAATACTCGAAAAAATTGTTCTGCGTCTCTTCCACCCTCACTCGTTCCAGATCAGCGTGAACAATGTGCTCCGCGAGCAGGTTGTGAATGGCTATACACAGATTTTCTGTGGTGGGCACTTGTGCTGTGAAGAGCGAATCAAAATTTAGATTGGTGTGGTCAAAGCGGTTGATTACTTTAGTTTGTACGCAACCATCGAGCTCAGTCAGATCGCAGACCATGCCCGTGACTGGATCAACCTGGCCGCCAACGGTGACCTCAACCACATAGTTGTGGCCGTGGCCGTGGGGGTTTGCACACTTGCCGTAGACGGCCCGGTTCTGAGCCTCGCTGTAGGCCTCGGAATAGAGGCGATGGGAGGCACTGAGGACATAGCGACGCGACAGGTAAGCCCTCATGCTTCACCGTAGTAATCGGAAAATAAGTCGGGCATCTCGTATACGCGGATGCGGTGTAGCTTCGCCCCCACAATTTGATTTTCCAGCCGCTTCCAGATGGCGATGGCGAGATTCTCCGTGGTCGGGATCGTGTGCTTGAATTCAGGGACCTCGAGATTCAAGTGACGATGGTCGTAAACATCGACGACCTGGCGATGGATCACGTCTTTCAACTCTTTGAGGTCAACCACGAAGCCAGAAACAGGATCGATTTCTCCCTCCACGGTCACTTCAAGGGTGTAGTTGTGGCCATGGCCGTTTCGATTCGCACACTTGCCAAAAAGACGCACATTCTCGGCGGGCGACAACTGCTCTGACCAGTAGTAGTGTGAGGCGGAGAATTCAGCCTTTCGGGTGAGCAGAATCATAGGTGACCTGGGTGGCATTATAGCGGCTCAACAGCATAACAATGAGATGCTGCGACAGGCCTATGTTCTTCATTATTTTGAGTTTGAGGTGGGGTAGGAACGGCCTTTCCAGCCCACCTGGTTGCGCACCGTGTGCTGCCACCAACTGCTCGCCAGCAACAGGCAAAAAAGAGGCAAAGCAAAGACGGAAAGCGCACAATCGAGGGGCGAAAAGTTGGACTTCGCTACTCTCGAGTAGAACCTCCACAGCACTCTCAGCCAAACGGCCGCGAGTGCGTAGCGGGCCAGAGGTATCGCGAAAAAATGCCATAAAAGGAGTGGCAGCCCGATCAGGAGCAGCAAATCCACCGCCCGCCAGGCGGCCATCAGCAGAGGAAAGCTGAAGAGCCTGGCCAGGTTTTTGGTCCAGCCCTCGATCATGGCGCCGATGCTGCGATACATCCGTGTACTCAGCGCATCGGGTGCATAGCGGAAGCGAATGAGAAATTTCCTTCGCTTCAACAGGAGGGCCAGGTCGACGTCTTCGAGAAGCGAGCTGGCCACCGCCCGGTGGCCGCCGACCTGAAAGTAAGCGTCGCGCTGGATGAGCAGGAACTGGCCATTCGCTGCGGCTACCCTGGATGAGGGGTCTGAAACCTTTTGCGGTGGATAGGTCAGCGCGAGTTCAGAAAAGATCAGCGGCATGAGCGCACGCTGCCAGAAGCCGGTAACCAATTGACGCGGCGAGTAGGAGAGCATGGCGACTTTGGCGTGTTCGGCTTCGTGCAGAGCTCGCTCGAGGTTGCCGGGGGCATGGAGGGTGTCTGCATCGGTGAACAGAAGCCATTCGCCCTGGGCCGCCTGGGCTCCCGTCCAGACGGCGTTGGCCTTACCGGTCCACTTCGGTTGCAGTGGTTCAGGATCAAGGACGGTGATTTGCGGAAATCCCAGCGCGATGGAGCGGGTCCCGTCGGTCGAGCCGTCATCCACCAGCAGGAGTTCCCAATCCTTGCTCAGGGCAAAACCCTCAACCGATTGGACCAGCAAAGATTCGAGACAAGGTCCCAGAACATCCGCCTCATTGCGTGCGGGCACGATGACCGAGAGACGCATCCCAATCTTCCTTTCAGGCATCAACATTAAGTACGACTGAACTCGGCCTTGAAGTGGCGGGTTCTGCGGCTAACCTTCCCCCGGCGCCGTTTACTTTAAAGCATTATAAAAATTCATGATTCCTGTTCAGACTGGCTGATCCCAGAGCCAGCAGTGTGAAGCAAGATTTAATTGTGTGCCAAAATGGTTCGTGGGATAGCTACCCGCATAGCTGGCTCTGTATCCACGCGGAGCTGCGGACATGCCACCCGGCTAATCGTGATTTTGACCGAGGAGGAAGATGAGCTTGCTGCAGGTCTCCCCCGGAGCGACCAACTTGCCTTCCGAAGCGGCGCCGCTGGTCTCCGTGGTGATTCCTTGTTACAACTCGGCTCGCTACCTTGCCGAAACCATTGAGAGTGTTTTGGCGCAAACCTATGCGCGGGTGGAAGTCATTTTGGTCGATGATGGCTCGATCGATGAAACGCCCAAGATCGCGCAATCCTACCCGGTGCAATACGTTTACCAGGCAAATCGTGGCATCTCGGCTGCCCGTAATACTGGCGCAGTTCACAGCCGGGGCAAATACGTCCAGTTCCTCGATCATGACGATCGCTTGCTACCCGGGGCAATTGAGGTGGGAGTGAAGTTTCTGGAAGAGCGGCCAGATTGCGCTATGGCGGTAGGAGAGCATCGCTACATCCGGGCGGACGGAACAGAAATTGGCTACTCACAGAAGCACGCCATAGGACACGACCACTATGAGGAGCTTCTGGAGCACAATTTCATCGAAACTCCATGCTCGGTATTGCACCGGCGTTCAGCTTTAGAGCTGACCGGGTTTTTCGACGAAAAGGTGCAAGGAGCAGAAGATTATGAGCTCTACCTGCGGACGGCGCGGCAAAGCCCGGTCATTACCCACACCGTCCCTGTGGCTGAGTACCGGCTTCATGAAGCAAATACCTCCGGCAATGCAGAGCGGATGTTCATGGTGAGTCTGGAGGTTCTCAAGATGGAGCTTCCCTACGTGCAGGGCGATCGGAAGAAGATGCGTCGGCACCGCCGCGGAGTCGCTTTGTTCAGCGGCAATTCGGACGGCGATTGACGCGCGAGCTGATGGGTAATCGACAACCGAGCGCAGACAACCGTCGCAAGATTGGGATTCTCTGGCGTAACTACCAGGCAGGTTGGATGGCGGTCATGGTGAGCCGGCTTCTACCCGCCAGGCTGGTGAATTGGCTGATCGCGGTGCGGGTCCATCCAAACGAGTACGCGCGGTCAGTGCAGCCAAGAGAGAGCCTTTCGCTGGGGTGAGCACACCCTTTGACGGTAGGTCGTTATCATAGAAAGCGTGACCAAGTGGATCGGTTGTTGTGTTGTTCTGTTGTTGCTGGTGGCGGCAGGTTGCGATCGCGGGGATCATCCCACGCAGCTTGGCCGGCCGGCTCCGGATTTCACGTTAAATGACGGCAGTCGCAGGCTGCAGTTGAGCAGCTACCGGGGTAAAGTGGTGGTGCTCAATTTCTGGGCTACCTGGTGCCCCCCGTGTATCGAAGAGATCCCTTCGCTCAACGAACTGCAGCACAAATTGCCACAGGTGACGGTACTGGGCGTCTCCGTTGACACGGATGGGGACGCGTATCGGCAGTTTCTTGCCGATCATCGCATTGACTTCACGACCATTCGCGATCCCGAGCGGTCGAGCAATGCGCTTTATGGCACGTTTCGCTTTCCTGAGAGCTACGTTATCGACCGCAATGGGCAGATTCGGCGTAAGTTCATCAGCGCTCAAGACTGGACCTCGCCGGAGATTGTGAATTATCTCTCCCATCTTTGACCCTTGCTATGATGACCTCATGACAACCAACCTTGATGTTCTTTATCGATACGAACTGCACCCGACCGAAGCAGCCATGATGGCGTTGGGGAAGGCTCGGGGTGTCTACGGGATCCGCAAGATTGTGCTCGATGAACAGCACAAAACGATGCGAGTGGAATTTGATTTCACCCGGCTTAATCGTGACGTGGTAGCGGAACTGCTTCGCAGCACCGGCATCGATATTGTGGAAGAGATTCCGCTGGCGGCCGCGCCGGCGCCCAAAGAAGAGCCGGCCTTACCTCCTAAATAGGAGCGCCTGCGGAAGCACCTCCGACAGTCAAGGTACGGAAGTTTGTTCCGTTGGCCTGGTTGCGTAGTCTCATACCGTCCTTCCCCCACCACTCGCCACTCATAACGCGACACCCCAAGCACGCCGATAGGACCAGTAAGAGTCTGTGCCGGTCTGGCTAGAGCGACCTCGCCATCCCGGACCCGGAGTGCGATGAGGCAGCCAATGATTGGAATGGCCGGGAGGGACGCAGGGTCGATGGAGTTTGAACGCCCGGGAGGTTCCTGCAACCGGGTCCTGGTAGCGGAAGACGATGCCATGTTCCGCAGGATCCTCGAAAGTTGGCTGACGACATGGGGATACGAGGTTACGATGGCAGGGGATGGCGCCGAAGCCTGGGCGATCCTGCAGCAGGAGATTCGGCCGCAAGTACTTATCCTTGATTGGATGATGCCGGCCATCAATGGTCTGGAGTTATGCAGCAAGGTTCGAGAACGTAACCAAACCCCTTACCAATACATATTGCTGGCGACAGCAAAAGATGCGAAACAGGACCTGGTCAGGGGTCTGGAAGCGGGTGCTGATGATTATCTGACGAAGCCATTCGATCGCAGCGAACTCAGGGCTCGGTTGCGGGCCTGCAACCGTATCCTCACCCTGCAGGACGATCAGATACGAGCCCATGAACTACTTCGTTTTCAGGCAACCCATGACGCGCTCACCGGGTCGTGGAACCGGGGTGAAATTCTGGAGATGCTGCGCCGCGAACTGGAGCGCGGCGCTCGTTCCAAGACCACGACTGGGATCCTGATGCTGGACATAGATCACTTTAAGGCGATCAATGACACGTACGGTCACTTTACCGGAGACGCGGTGCTGCGAGAAGTGACACAGCGCATCAGTAAGGCAGTGCGGAGTTACGACTCGGTCGGACGTTACGGCGGAGAAGAGTTCGTGATCGTACTGCCCGGCTGCAGCCGGGACCAAGTTAACCAGGGTGCGGAGAGAGTCCGAGCGGCGGTGGATAGTGGGCCGGTGCGGGTGAATGAATGGCAGATCGCCGTGACCGTGAGCATCGGCGCGGCGGTGACCACGCACGGTGCGATTTCCGAGAAGGAGATACTGGCGGCGGCCGATGCCGCTCTGTACCGGGCTAAGGAAATCGGACGGAATCGAACGGTGGTGTCAGATTTTGTTTTTAATTAGGCGCGCCGGGCCGCATACCAGATGTTGACGCAGCCGAACAGCAAGCAGGCGATATTGATAACCGCATTCAGAGCGCCTCGGGAAAAGGAACCGGTATATTGGCCGTGGCGGAAATTACAGGCGGCGTCTAAGAGACCGAGGTAGGCGAGGGAGCTGCCGGCTACGGCGGTGGCAATGCCGGCCCGTGGGTCGCGGGCTATCAGCCAGTGGCTTGCTAACGCAAAAGCTCCCGAGATCCATAGGATATCGGGCAGCAGAAAACACCACTCGAAGTCCACGACGTTTTGCGGCAGGTCTGTGTGGTTTGCACAGAACGAGATCCAAAAAGCGATGATCGCAAGGGCGGCGCCGCGCTGTGTCCAGGCGAGCTTTTGGGGGGATATTTTCATGTATGGATGGGAGGCAAAGGGGTGCCGCGGAAGTGGTGCGCGCGGAGAGATTCGAACTCCCGACCTTCTGGTTCGTAGCCAGACGCTCTATCCAACTGAGCTACGCGCGCATGCGTACCTCAAAAGACTATCAAAGGGGGTCAAAAACTCCAAGTTCTGTGGCGCAGACAGCGTCTTTTGCATCCAAATTGTTCGATGGCACGCCCTTATTGGTCCGGACAAATCTCCATTTCGCTGGTCAGTTTCCCGGTCGAGATCTACCCCGCCAGCAACTCGGCTCGCCCCTTCCAGTTCCACCAGATCGATCGGGAAACCGGCCAGCGCATCCACCACCAGAATGTGGCCTCGAACCATGAGGACGACGACGATGGCGAAGACCGGCATGCGGTCGACAAGTCCGACATCGTCAAAGGCTACGAATACGAGAAAGGCAAGTACGCCATCATCGAGCCGGAAGACCTGAAGCGCCTGCGGATTCCAGGCAAAGATACGCTGGAGATTGCACAGTTTTCGCCCGCGGACGAGGTGCCTCCTTCGCTGTTTGTGAAGCCGTACTTTGTGGTGCCGAAGAAGGGTCCGCAAGCGACCGCGTTCGCGGTGGTGCGCCAGGCGATGGTCGATACAGGCACGGTTGCCCTGGGCGAAATCGCCTTCGCCGGGCGGGAACACCTGGTGGCCATCACGCCGCCGCCAGACCGCAAACAATTGGGTATGATGCTTTACATTCTGCGCTTCGCAGAAGAGCTGCGCGATCCAGCCGAATATTTCGGCAAGGTTACGGCTGTGAAACAGGACGCGTCGCAACTCAATCTTGCTAAACAACTCATCAAGTCCTATGAGCGGGCCCTGGAGCTGGATAAGTTTACCGACGACTACGAAGCCGCGGTCAAAGAGCTGGTCGAAGCGAAACTGGCCAACAAGCCTTTGCCCAGGGAAAAGCCTGCGGCCCGTGGTAAGGTGGTTGATCTGATGAGTGCCCTGCGCCAGAGCCTTGCCACCAAGCCGGCGTCGAAAACGTCGTCAAAGGCTTCCGGGCGTGAGGCTCCTGCGGCGACATCAGCCAAGCGCAAGCTGAAACTGGTTCAGGGTAAACGCAGCAAGACGGCATAAATGGTCGCTAAGGGAAAGAAAGCGGCGACAACTCGAGAGGCAAAGTCTCCTACCCCTTCGGGTTTAGTAGATGACCAACTGGCGCGCTATCTCGAGATGCGCGACTTCAGCCAGACAGCCGAGCCAAGCGGCGGCCACACCACCGCTGAAGCAGGACCTCTCCCATTTGTCATCCAGAAGCACGCCGCCACTCGCCTTCATTACGACTTCCGCCTTGGATTGCACGGAGTCCTCAAGAGCTGGGCGGTGGCCAAGGGCCCAAGTTACGTGCCCGGCGATAAGAGGCTGGCCGTCCAGGTGGAAGATCACCCCATGGAGTATGGGGGGTTCGAGGGCACGATCCCCAAAGGCCAATATGGCGGCGGCACGGTGATGCTGTGGGATGAGGGCACCTGGGAGCCGATAGGCGACCCGGATCAGAGCCTGGCCAAGGGCAACCTCAAATTTGTGCTTCATGGCAAGAAGCTGCACGGCAAATGGGTGCTGGTGCGCATGGGCGGCAGGGCGGCGAATGAAAGCAAGCCGAACTGGTTGCTGATCAAAGAACACGACGAGTACGAGCAGAAGGCCGGCGACGAGCCAATTACCGAGAAGGAACCCAACAGCGTCCTCACCCAGCGGGATATGGACGCCATTGCCCACGCCGAGGATCACGTGTGGCAGTCGAACCGCGCGGAGACCTCCCACGGCGCAAAAAGCTCGCAGAAAAAACCACCAGTTCCCTTCTCCCCGTCCGCACTGCCGGGCAAGAAAGAAGCTTTGCCAGGATTTGTTTCACCGCAGTTAGCCTCGGAAGCTGCGTCGCCGCCCATGGGAGAGCACTGGGTCCATGAGTTGAAGCTGGATGGCTACCGCGTGCAGGCGCACATTGATAAGGCGGGTAAGACCCGGCTCTACACCCGCAGCGGGCTCGACTGGACTCATCGCATGACCGCGGTCGCGCGCGAAGTGAGCAAGCTTGCGGTCGAAAGCGCCATCCTCGACGGAGAGGTGGTTGTCCTCACCGCAGACGGGCAAAGCAGCTTTGCGGCGCTGCAGGCTGCTTTTGAGGAGGGGGCGAAGCATCCGCTCACCTACTTTGTTTTCGACCTGCTGCACTTGACCGGACACAATCTGCGCCAACAACCGTTGACCGAGCGTAAGGGCATCCTCTCAGAAATGCTGGAGACCCTTGAGGACCAAAGTTCGGGGTACGGGGGCACCGTGCGCTACGGCCAGCATATCCAGGCCGAGGGCAAGCCGATCTTCGACGAGGCTTGCCGCATGCAGGCCGAAGGCATCGTGTCTAAACGTGCCGACAGCGCTTACGTTTCCGGGCGCAGCAAATCGTGGCTCAAGATCAAATGCGATCGCGGCCAGGAATTTGTGGTGGGCGGGTTCACCAAGCCGAGCAACGGCACGGAAGGGATCGGAGCCCTGCTGCTGGGCTACTACGAAGACAAAAAGCTGCTGTACGCCGGACGTACCGGGACTGGTTTTACCCAGGCAAGCTCACACAAGCTGCGCCAGCAGTTGGAGGCTATGCGGCAGACCAAAATGCCCTTTGTGGACGTGCCGGGTGCGGCGGCCATGGGAGCACTTTGGGTGCGCCCGGAGTTGGTGGCGCAAGTTCAATTCAGCACCTGGACGGCGGATAACCTGGTGCGGCAAGCCAGCTTCAAGGGTTTGCGAGAGGATAAGAAACCAACAGAAGTGCGCCGCGAGACGCCCGACTCGAGCCTCAGCCCGAAAACGCCACCCAAGGCGGCGGAGCGCACATCTGAACCACCCAAGCTCGGGTTCAAGGTGACGCATCCTGACAAGGTGATAGATCCGGAGACGGGCCTCAAAAAGCAGGCACTGATTGACTATTACCTGGCGGTCGCGAAGCTCATGCTGCCCCATGTCGAGGGCCGCCCGCTGTCGCTGGTGCGCTGCCCAAACGGCGCCGGGAAGCACTGTTTTTATCAAAAGCATCTGGGCCCGGGAATGCCGCCTGGAATCGAGGGTGTCGAGATACCCGACAAGAAGGGCAAGGGCTCGGAAACCTACGTGACGGTTCAGGGGGAGCAGTCCTTGGCGGGCCTGGCGCAGATGAATGTGCTTGAGGTGCATCCCTGGGGATCGACTAACGCTGATCTGGAGCATCCCAACCGCATCATCTTCGACCTTGATCCGGACGAGGCGGTGTCGTGGTCCACGCTGGCTGACAGTGCCGTGGAGGTGCGCGAGCGGCTCAAGCAACTGGGGCTGGAAAGCTATGTGAAAACGACAGGCGGCAAGGGGCTGCACGTGGTGGCCCCGATCCAGCCCAAGTATGACTGGGAGCTCATCAAAGCCTTGACCCACGCCTTCACGATGCAGATGGAGCAAGACAACAGCAAGCTCTATATCAGCAAGATGACTAAGGCAGCGCGGACCAACAAAATCTTCGTGGACTACCTGCGCAATGAGCGTGACGCGACCGCCATTGCTCCCTATTCCAGCCGAGCCCGTTTAGGGATGGCAGCAGCCCTGCCGCTGGACTGGTCAGAATTAAAGACGAAGAATGCGCCAAAATTCCTCATCGCAAACTTCGCAGACTGGAGCGACCGCCTCAGCAAAGACCCATGGAAGAGCATGTTGTCGAGTAAGCAGTCCATCCCGGCAAAGCTGTTTGAAGGGGAGTAAATCGTCTTCTCGCCCAGCCACCACACCCAATTGAGACGCAAGTCTCCCCTTTGTCATCTCGACCGGAGCGTAGCGAAGTGGAGAGACTGGAACGGATTCGGAGAAGCCGCTTGAAGAAACCTGTCCTGACCGTCATGACTTTTCTGTTCGTCCTCTGTGTTGGCCGCGCCGCCGACTTTCCGGATATGCCGCCGGTCAAGGAAGGCCTGTGGAAGATACACTCCGTCGACACGGCGCCCGGTCAGCCGCCGACCGATTCGACTATGTCGCTCTGCCGCAACCACGCCTACGATCAGCACGTCCGCGACGTCGCCCAGAAGACGCTCTCCACCTGCAACACTCTCTCCGATGTGAAGCTTGGCAGCAAGCGCACCCTGACCATCAGCTGCAAGATCAGCGGAAGTACCATCACCACCAAGAGCGTCCTCACCGCAACCGGCGACAACTATTACCGCTTTGAATCGGAGACTACTTATAGTCCTGCGCTCTACGGCCAGAGCCACCTAAGCAGCGTGAATGAGCAGACCTACGTGGGCGCCTGCCCTTCTGGCATGGCCCCTGGAGACCGCATGCTTGCTAACGGCGAGATTCAGCACCGCAACCTGCAACTCCCTGCTCAGCACTAAACACAACGTGCAACCACATCCCGGCGATTGTCCAGACCGCGAGCCGCTACCTGGAGATGACCTACACCTGGAACCGCAGGACAATCGAACATGTTCACTTTCGTCTGGTCGATGTTCCTAAGTGAGCGCTCTGTCGAAAACATTTCCAAGAAAGGGCCGCTGAACCGCAGATCTCTCCACTGCGCTGCGCTCCGGTCGAGATGACAAAGGGGAGGGCGGTGCCTCCATCAACAGTCGTTGCTGAACAGTTCACTTACTGCCTTGCTGAGCCGGATTTCGACGCGCCTCGCGACCATAAACCAATAATGTGAATGTTCCTGGTGTCGTGGGCGGAGGGTCGTCGGCAGTAGATTGGGGTTGCGGGCCGAGCTCCGCCGTCACTAAGTAGACGCGATGTGTCTTTGGGTCTATCTCCATTGTCCGCGCTCCGCGCTGAGTCGGGACATTGGTGACCAGCGTGTATGTATCTGGCGAGTCCTCGTGAATTACCGACAGCGTGCCGACCCCGTTTGAACTGAATACCAACTGCGTACCTGGATCGAAGCGATTGGCGTCTACGCCTTCGCCGATGGGCACAGTGGCCACCACCTTTCCCGTATCTGCGTCCATGGCAACCATCGTCCTGTTCCGGCAGCCGACAAAGAGACGGCGATGCTGACGGTCGATAGCCATGCCCGAAGGGCTCTCGCCAGGAACGAGAGGCCAGCGGTTGAGAACCCTTAACGACTGCGAGTCGATCCGCAGCACCTCACTCTTGTCCTCAAGATTGTTGTAGACGTGACCCCGACCGTCAGGCGCCGCGAATTCGGGTTGCCCGCCAAGTTCAATCGTCCCGGCGACCGCGCCAGTTGCGGCATCGACAGCAGTGGCGGTCCCATCGTGGTTGAAGACAAAGACCCGCTTTGAAACGGGGTCGTAAATGATCCCGTCGGGACC
>CAZSUK010000745.1:0-4319 GCA_964609355.1 uncultured Acidobacteriaceae bacterium
GATTCTTCGGCGCGGAAGAACGGCTTGAATATCTGGGAGAGCAGCTCTTCGGGAACACCGGGCCCATGATCGCGAATTTCGACGATCGCGGTATCGGCAGTTTCCGCCAGCCTTACTTCTACTGCTGAGTGAGATGGTGAATAGCGAATCGCGTTTCGCAGCACATTGGCGACAGCGCGGCGCAGCAGCTCCGGGTCTCCCCAAAGCGGCCGTTCGAGTTGCCCGCTCACCTGAAGCCTGCATTCCCGCAACTCCGCGTCAAGCCGTTCTTCGCTGACGATGTCGTTCACCACATACTCGAGATCTACAATTGCAAATTTTCTGGCTTCCGGATCGCCCTCGGCTCGTGTTATTTCCACCAGCTCAGAGACCATGGAAGAAATTCGGTCCACGTCCCTCTCAATACGATCGAGTGCGTGGTCGCGGTCGGCGCTGCTCCTTGCGAGCCTCACGGCAAACTTGAGCCGGGCGAGTGGCGACCGGAGTTCATGCGAGATGTCGGCCAGCAAGCGCCGCTCGCTGGTGAGCAATCGCTGCAAACGCTCGGCGGTTTCATTGAAGGCTCGCCCCAGGGAACCAATCTCATCATGACGGCGAGTATGCCAGCGGGCAGAGAGATCGCCGCGGCCAAATCGTTCTACCGTCGCTGTGAGATTGCGGATCGGCGATACCAGCCGGACCGCCGCAGCCCAACAGAGAATTCCTGTAACACCTATGACCAACAGGTAGTACGGAAAGTATTCCCAGGGATGAGGCCGATCAGGCGGGAGGGCGATGAACCAGTACGCGCCGTCCGCCGTTCTGTGGCTAATTACCAGTTTGCCTGCGAGGCGCTGGCGCCCTTCCACTGCTCCAGCACCTGGGATCAAGTTTGATAGATCCTGGCCGGAAACGACATCGACACCCGCGGAATTCAGAAGATAGTGCAAGCCGCCAAAGACCCGGTTCGCACGCTGCATATAAGCCGAGACAGCGGCTGGGCCGCCATGGTTCAATGCCTCTCGGGCCTCTTCCAACTGCAGTTCGTCGGTTCGCTCGAATGTCCGGTAGAAAGTGTTGCGCTCAATCTGCCTCGAAATGGCGAGAAAGACCAGGAGAGACAACGACAACGTTCCTGCCATCGCGAGTAAGATTCCCAGGTACAGAGATCTCATAGCATGCCTCCGTTGCGTGAGTTCTCCGGATGTTTTGCGCCTGATCTCATGGCTTGGCGCGCTCCTCGCCTAACGTTCCGTGCTGGTAAAGACATAACCGACGCCCCGAATAGTACGAATCAGGGTATGCCCGGATTCAAGTTTCTTGCGCAAGCGGCTAATGTGTACGTCGAGCGACCGGTCCGCCGGGGTTGCTTTGCGTTCGAACAAACCCTCTGTGATCTCGTCGCGGGATACGATACGGCCGGCCGAACGAGCCAGCAAATCGAAGATGTCGAACTCCATTGCAGTCAAATCTACCAGGCGCTTGCCCTTCCACACCTCGCGCCGGTTGACATCGATACGGATCTCTCCAAACCTGGTGACCGTTTCATTCAGATGATGGGAACTGGCGATTCGCCGAAGGACCGCACGAATGCGTGAGAGTAGCTCGTCGGGATCGAAGGGCTTGACCAGATAGTCGTCCGCACCTTTGTCTAAACCTTCGATTCGGTCGCTGCGATGGGTCCGAGCAGTCAACATGATGACCGGCACCGCACTCTGGCGCCGGATCTGATGCAACAGTGTGAAACCGTTGATTTGCGGCAACATGACATCCAGGATCACCAAATCGTATTGGCCATCAAGAGCGCGGGCAAGGCCTTCACGGCCATTGTGAACGACTGTCACCCGGTGACCGTTCTCCGCGAAAAACTCCTGCATCATGCCGCATAGCTCTGCATCGTCATCGATGAGTAGCAACGATAACCCTCCGGATGCTGGCGATGTCCCTGGTGTCGCCATTTCGTAACCTATCGGCGCACTTTTCTCCTGCGCACAAGTTTACGCGAGGGCACTCGGTGCTATCTATCTGCTATCTATCATGAATGGTCGCCGAATAGGTCCAGCGCCGACGGCATGTGTGCCGGTTGGGTCAGGCCGCCGACCAAGGGTGGCGGAAGACAGGCTTCAGCAACGCTGAGGCCCGCTCTGACCCGCGGGTCATGCGAAAGCCCGTCGCGTCCCACTGCAGCAGTTCTTGGGTACGGATGGCGACGTTGCCGAGCATCAGGCTCTCCACGATGGGCCTCTCGAATTCATAGTTCGTGCTCGCGGGCGGCCCGCCATGACAGGCCTTAATCCACTCCATATAGTGACCAGTATCGGCTGCCGTCGCGCTTGGGCCAAGTTCAGGCCGCGATGGCTGGAAGGGTGGGTCCGGCGGCGTCAGGGGCGGCCATGACCGAGCGAGCTTTCCGTTTGACGGGAACAGCCGCGGCGACTGCGCCATATAACCTGTCAGCAGCCGGCCGCGCTCGCCAGTGTACATAACGCCTTCGCCCTCCACGCTCATGTCCACATCAGGCGCCATACCGGCCGGCCGCTCGGGCTTGATTCCACCGTCGTACCAGTTGAGTTCTACAGCAGGCTTGCCGGCCCTTTCGGGAAAGCGATAATGCAGCGTGGACGCCACCGGGTAGCAATCAGGAAAGAGCTCAGTCGAGCTGGCATATACCTGTTCCGCAGGGCCCAACTCGAGTGCACGTACGATGGTGTCGAACCCGTATTCACCCATGTCACCAATGGCGCCACAACCGTAGTCGTACCAGGCCCGCCAGACAAACGGGAGATAAGCATGGTTGTACGGCCGGAAGGGCGCAGGGCCAAGCCACATATCCCAATTCAATCCAGCCGGAATTGGATCCGCGCTGACAGGCGTACGCAGCCCTTGTTTCCAGAAAGCCGAGGCGCGCGTAGTCCAGATGTCGACACGATTTACAGGCCCGATCGCACCACTCTGCACTATGTCAATGACGCGTCGCGACTCTGCCGTTTGCGCGTTGAAGATCGACACCGCCGTGGCGCGGCCGGTCTCTTTGGCAACCTTCGCCATCTGATGTGCCTCCCAAACCGAGTGCGCCATCGGCTTTTGGCTGTAGACATGCTTCCCTGCCCGCATGGCGGCGATGGCGATCAGCGCGTGCCAGTGATCGGGAGTGCTCACGATCACTGCGTCAAGATCTTTTTCCTTGCTGAGCAGCTCGCGAAAATCCTCATAGGACGCACAGCCGTTGTAGCTCGACTTACCTGTGCCACTGGCGTAGAAGGTGTTCACGATGGATTGCGCAACGTCGCGGCCTGCCGCAGGGCCAGACAGGGACTTACCCCAGCCGGGTTGCTGCAACAGAAGCCGAACCTTGTTGCGCAGCTCATTCGGCTCCCAGTCGAGGTAGTCGCTGCTCTGGCGGTTCACGTCGCATACAGCTACCACCTGCACCTCAGGCATACGCAGCAGGTCCATCATGAGCCGCAGTCCCTGCGAGCCCACGCCGATACAGGCAACCGTCAACTTATCGCTGGGCGTGGGCTCGGCACGGCCAGAAGCCCAACGCGGAGCCAACATCGCTGCCGTGCATAGTCCTGCTGTCGAAAGAAAATCGCGTCGGTTCGGCATGTGTCTCTCCGGTCGCGCGCTACGTGCTGGCGGATTCACAACTATAGCAGCGGCATGTGCTTTTGGGAGGCGAGAGGGTGAAATTCGACGATACCACCCTTCGCAAAGAACGCGAAGGATGGGGCACCCGTCGATTGGTTGCGGGGATAGAGCCAAAAAGCGCTACCGGTAAGTCATCTGTTTTAGAAGACAAACTTGCCGGCAAGTTGCAGAATACGTGGGTTGTGCGCGGCGGTTACGGTAAGGAAGGGCGACGCGGAGCAATCGCCGTAGCAGGAGTTGTTATTTACCTGGCTCCACTGCGTATGGTTAAAGACGTTGAATGCCTCCGCTCGAAACTCGAAGTGCATGTCCTCGTGAACCGCAAACGACTTAAACAATCCCATATCGAAGTTCGTTCGTGCCGGCAAATTGAGAATATTTCGCCCCGCGGTGCCGTAGGTGAGCCCTTGCGGGGGGGCGAACGCGTCGCTGTTCCACAGCCTCGGGCCCTGAACATTGGCAGGATGCTTCACCCCAACCGGGCCGTGAAGAGGACCTACGAGATCGGGATACGACTGCACCGAGCCTGGGTTCTGCAAAGTACCGCTGCCGTTACTGCTGATCGTATTTCCTGTGCCCGCATTGTCCGCGAACGAGGAGTTGTTGTTGATGCCGAAGGGAGTGCCGGTCTGGAACCCGGTCAGATCGGAGACCTGCCAGCCGCCAAGCAAGGAATGCAACAAGCCAGG
>CAZSUK010000746.1:0-6794 GCA_964609355.1 uncultured Acidobacteriaceae bacterium
AGACTCAGAAGGTCGACGTAGTGTTCGACGGCGTAGGAGGGGAGACGCTCGACAGGTCGTGGGGTATGCTCAAGCCCGGCGCCAGGCTGGTGACGATCGTCGATTACCGTAACAAAGACGTATTCTTCATCGTCGAACCAAACCAGAAGCAATTGATCGAGGTGGGCAAACTGCTGGATGCCGGGAAAATGAAGACTTTTCTAGGGCCAGTCTTTCCGCTGGCGGAAGCGTCAAGCGCCTATAGCGGAGGCATCGCAAAGACAGGCAAACACGGAAAAATGGTGGTGGCGATCACGCGCTGATGTGAGCCGCAGACTTAACTTCGATCGTGCTTGCAATCCTGGCCACGCGCTCATAAGACTGCAGTCGTGCCTCGGGCTCAAACGTATCAGTCACTACAATCAACTCGTCGGCGCCGGTCTCCTGTATCAGTTTCTGCATTCCGGCTTTCACGGTTGCGTCCGAACCAACGATGGCGGCACCCAATTTGCTCTCAACCGTAGCTCGCTCCCACTCCTGCCAAAGCGGCTCCATGGAATCCACTGGTGGCAACAGCTCAACTGGCCGATTACGGATCAATTGCAGAAAACGTTGCTGCGGCGTAGTAAACAGCCGGCGGGCCACGGCATCCGTCTCTGCCGCAATCACAGGTACCCCCACAATAAGATGAGGCTGCCGTAGCGTCGCACTCGGTTGAAACCGATCGCGGTACATCTGTGCGGCTGTGTACAAATAGTCCGGCGCGAAGTGCGCAGCAAAAGCAAACGGCAGACCCAACATGGCTGCCAATTGTGCACTAAATCCACTGGAACCCAGCAGCGTTATGGGCACGTTGCTCCCTTGCCCGGGAATGGCCCGTACCACCTGGCCCGGCTTCTCGGGTCCAAGGTAAGTCCGCAATTCCTCTAACAATGCCGGAAAGTCGTCACCGCTCTGATTCAGGTCCCGGCGAAGCGCCTGCATGGTGGCGAAGTCGCCGCCAGGAGCCCGGCCCAGCCCAAGGTCGATCCGACCTGGATAAATTGCTTCCAACGTCCCAAACTGTTCTGCCACCACCAACGGTGCGTGGTTAGGCAGCATGACTCCCCCGCTCCCTACGCGGATTGTCCTGGTTGCCGCGGCTACAAGCCCAATCAGCACCGCTGTGGCGGAGCACGCCAGCCCAGCGATGGAGTGGTGTTCTGCGAGCCAATAACGACGGTAGCCCAGCCGCTCAACGTGCTGCGCCAGTTCTACCGACCGCGCAATTGCACTGCCCGCACGCTCCCCGGGTCGCATGCCTACCAGATCCAGTACGGAAACACCGACTTCTTTGGCCATGACGATTAGATGATCCGGCCTGAAAAGCGACTCAAGCCCGCCAGGCCAGTCCGGGAAGCTATCTTTAATTGAGCATGATTTCGATTCAGAAAATTCAGCTACCGGCTGCAGGCATGCAGCGGTTAAGGGCAGAGGCGAAGGAAGAAGGCTACGACTTCGTCGAAACTCTGGTGGAAGATTGGGAGAGCACCAGGAATCGCTTCGATGCGGCCGGAGAGGCCCTGATGGGTGGTCTGGATGAAGATCTGCTGATTGCAGTGGGCGGTCTTAACTGTGATCCCTTTGCCGGCCGTCCCGATATGGGGCGTATTCGGCGAGTCTACGTGAGGCAAGCATGGCGCAACCAGGGGATTGGCGGAGCGCTGGTGACTGCGCTCGTCCGTGAGGCGAGAGCTCACTTCCGCTGTGTACGCCTGCGTGCCGAGAACACCGGGGCCGCCCGCCTTTACGAACGCATAGGTTTTGCTGCTACTCCGGGGCCCGACGCTACCCACACTCTGTTCTTCGATTAAAAAAGCAACTTTGCGGTTGCATGTTTTCCTGCCCGGCCTTAATATGCAACTAGGAGGTTGCATATATGCAGGACAAGATTGAGAAACAGATTGAGATTGCCGCGCCTGTCTCACGGGTTTGGCAGGCACTTACAGATTCCCGCCAGTTTGGAGAATGGTTCCTGGTGAAGATGGATGGCCCTTTTGTGGCCGGCCAGCGCATGGGCGGTCAGATCACTCATCCCGGGTATGAGCACGTGCGGATGCAGATCGAAGTGAGAGCAATTCAGCCGGAAACCCTTTTCTCCTACACGTGGCATCCCTATGCAGTCGATCCGAAGGTGGATTATGAACAGGAGGAATCCACGCTCATCGAATTTCGTTTGCGGCCGACCGCGGTTGGCACGTTGCTCACTGTAACGGAATCCGGCTTTGACAATATTCCCAGTGCACGGCGAGCGGAGGCCTTCCTCCGGAATGACGGCGGTTGGGCGCAGCAGATGAAGAACATCCAGTCGTATGTCAGCAAAGCGGCCTAGCAGCGCGCAGGCAAAGGCGGCAGTCTTTGCTGCGCTGGGAGACGAAACCCGGCTATCGCTGCTTGCCAGGTTGTGTGACGGCAAGCGTTATTCGATCGCCGAACTCACCCATGGAACCAGGCTCACCCGGCAGGCGGTGACCAAGCATCTGCGCGTGCTCGAGCGGGTACACATTGTGCACGGAACCCGGGCAGGCCGCGAAAGCCTTTTCACCTTTAATCCGCAGCCTGTTATCGAGATGAAGGAATATCTTGAGTTGGTCGCGAAGCAATGGGATTCAGCTCTGGCGAGATTGAAAGCCTTTGTTGAGAGCGGTTCAGAGGAGCGTCATGGCAAACAATTTTAGTAAAGATATTCTCATTCAAGCGCCAGACCCGCAGGGTGCAGCCTTATTCTACGTCGACAATCTGGGCTTCGAGATCACCGAAGAATCAGCCAATATGGTCAGTCTGCATGGGGAGCACATCAACCTCTTCATAGAGCGAGGCCCGACTCTGGGGCCGGTGTTTGAAATCACCGTTGACGATGTGGAAGCAGCCAAGCACCGGCTGGTGAAACACGGCTCAAAGATCGTCAAGGACGAGCCGAAGTTCCCACGATGCTATCTTCAGGATCCACTCGGATTAATCTACAACCTCACCAGCTGAAGCGTGGCTTTAGAGCGTGAGCAAACCCCCTAGGCCATTCTCAACTCAAGCGAAACCAAAGCCCGCTGCGGCAGCGAAATCTCCGCCCGGTCGCCGCGAATCATAACTGGAAAGGGCGCCGGCTTGACCTCGTCGGGACGATGGAATGTATTGCCGGCAGTCATATCTGCGTGGGTCAGAAGGCTGCCTCGGCCTTCCACGATACTTCCGCTAGTAAGCCGAAGGTGAGCGGCAACCGCCGACTCCAATGAGGGATTCGTCAAGGTCACGGTCAAGCTTCGACCCTTGACAGACGCCGAACCAGAAAGTCCGGGCATCGTTGCACTGCCGCTGCGCGAAGGAACGTTGAGTTCGTCACAGTGAATCTTCATTTGTGCCACTTGCGATTGCATATGACCGCGATACATCTCAAAAACGTAATACACCGGAGTGCGCACAAAATTGTCACCCTGGGCAAGAAACAGAGAGTGGATACAATTAACCGTCTGAGCTACATTGGCCATCGCAATCTTATCCGCGTGGCGGTTGAATACGTCGAACGTGACCGCTGTGTGTAGCGCATCGCGCAGGGTGAGTGGCTGGCTCAACAGATACGCCGGCGCGATTTCCTCTCCTGGCCGGTACCACACTCCCCACTCGTCTACCACTAATCTGGTGTGGTGCTCGGGATCATACTTGCCGATCGCCTCCCAGTGGCGTTCGATGACCGTCTCGGTCCGCATACCCTCACGGATCACGTCATACCATCCTGGAGCATCAAACGTGGCGACCTTCTCCGGAGTGTTTCTTAAATCCGTGTAGTAGTGCACCGACAACCCATCGACCGGCGAGCGATGACCGCCCTGCATGGCGTCGAAGAAGCCGGTAGTCCAACCCAAATCGAGATCTTTGGAATGGCCGCGTGGGCCTACGGCCACCAGAAACGGCTTAGGAGCATAGGCCGGCAATTGAGTAACGAATCGCCGGTAGAGGGTTGCATATTCCGCCGGCGTCATGTCTCCGCCACAACCCCATGACTCGTTGCCCACACCCCAATACTGAACCCCGAACGGGTCCTTATCTCCATTCTGTGCTCGTTCATTTGCCAGGGAAACCGTGCCTGCAGGAGCGTTGCAATACGACACCCAATCGTGGAATTCCTGGGGCGAACCCGAATTCATGTTTGCGGCCAGGTAGGGTTCCGCACCGCACAGCCGGCACAAATGCATAAACTCGTGAATGCCAAACTGGTTGGTCTCTGTAACGTCCACACCTTTCGGCGCGGATGCCTGCCAGTAGTTATAAGTGCGAGGCCGTTTTGCCGGATCGCCAATGCCATCGCGCCAGTGATAGCCGTCGGCGAAGCAGCCCCCGGGCCAACGGTAGTTGGGCACTCCAATGCGCTTCATGTCATCCACGAAACGCGCCCGGATGCCATCGATATTCTTGATCTTCGAGTTTCGGCCAACCCAGATGCCGTCATAAATGACACCGCCGAGATGTTCAATGAATTGACCATACAAATGAGGACTGATTTCAGGGCCTGCAGTCGGGGCTGTTATCTCGATATCGGCGTCTGCGGCCAGAGCCGGTTGAACACCTGCGGCGACTCCAGCGGACACGTACGCGCAAGCACGAAGGAAGCTTCGGCGATCCATCACGTCAGAGTACTCCTTGACGAATTCAAGAGGAAATTAGCTTCCGCACCCCGTCGCGCACCGTTCCCCAGGCTCGGCTTTCCGGATCGACCACATCAAAATGGTCGGCGGATGGGAGAATGCTGACGGTGACCTGACCACCTTGTCGCCGCGACATCTCAGCCCATCGTGATGGCAGTTCAGAGGGAATCTGATCGTCTGCCGTGCCCTGAATCAACAGCTGCTGTACCTGGAACGGCAAGAGATCTCCCGGGTTGCCGGCTTTGTAACGATCCTGCAGATCCTGCGGCTTGCCGCCCATCAGGGCATACACCTCGTGCTTGTCGTGGGCAAAGGTAAAGTACCCCGACAGATCAATTGTCAACCGTAGATCGACGGCTCCCGCCAGGGCAATTGCTCCGCGCAGTGGCACCTGTGGCCGGGGCTGATAAATCTCGCTGTGGAGATCAATGTGATGTCTGCCCGCCACCCAGAACGCCAGGTGGCCGCCGGCTGAATGACCCATGGTGATCACCCGCGTAAGATCCAGGGGATAACTCTTCGCCAGTGTGGCGGCGAAATCGAAGCCCGCAGCCGCATCCTGGAATGTGGCCGGCCAGCCTCCGCCTGTCTCGCCGATTCTTCTGTACTCGACCGACCAGGTCGCAATCCCGTCCTGCTTCAAGGACGCACAGAGATAGCCCGCATAGCCGAGGTCGTACTGCGACTTCCACCATCCTCCATGGAAGAAGACCACCAGCGGCACGAGCGAGCCGCTTCGCGTTTGCGGGATCCAGAGATCTCCGAATTGATAGGGTCCGGCGCCGTAGTGGATGCGATGATCCGCGGTAAGCAGCGGCCGGGAGAGAATATCCATCCCTAACTCAGCTCCACCATGATCGGGGTATGATCGGATGGCCTTTCCTGCGCTCGTGGGCCACGATCGATCACGCAGCTTTGCAGCCGGTCGGCGAGCTTGGGCGAAAGCAGAAAATGATCGATGCGAATGCCGCGATTGTGTTCGAACGCCTGGCGAAAATAATCCCAAAACGTGAACTGACCTGTCTCGCCAGGATGCAAGGAACGAAACGCATCGGTATAGCCGATATCGAGAAGCGCTCGATACCGCGACCGTGGCTCCGGCTGGAAGAGTGCATCGCGGATCCACGAGGAAGGCTTGTGGCAATCGATGTCCTCAGGAATTACATTGAAGTCCCCGCCAACCAGCACCGGTACTTCTTCTTTGCGCCAGTCACTCATCTTCTGTAGAAGCCTGTCCATCCAGGCCAGCTTGTAGGCGAATTTTTCCGTGCCTACGGGGTTACCGTTGGGAAGATAGATGTTCACCATGCGAATGCCCTCGATGGTCATTTCCAGATAGCGTGCATGGCTGTCCGCCTCATCTCCAGCGAGCGTAGTGTTGATTGTCTCCATCGGATAGCGCGACAAGACCGCCACGCCGTTGTAGGACTTCTGAGTCACAGCAACGCTCTCATAGCCGAGCGCCTGAAATACCAACGCGGGAAACTCAGTCGCTTTGAGTTCCTGCAGCAGAAGTACATCCGGCTGCTGTAGCTTGATCCACCCGGTCACGTGATCAATCCGGGCGCGAATCGAATTAACATTCCAGCTGGCAATTTTCATTCCTACCACCGTCTCACATCACGCAATCCGTGACCAGCTATGATCAAAACGAAAGGCTCCGCGCTTATGTTTGTTTGCCGCCCGATCGGATTTGTCAGTAGCCCCTACAACGATACAAAACAAATCCCGAAAGGTTTGCACACGAAACATGAAGCAGAAGGCATACTCAGGATTCTGCCGGAATTCGAGGTTGGCCTCACCGATATCGATGGTTTTTCGCACCTCTTCATTCTGTGGGAGTTCGACCGATCGCAAGACTTCGACCTGATCGGCAAACCGCCCTTCGAAGATAGGCCCCACGGAGTGTTTGCGACTCGGTCTCCCCGCCGTCCTAATCCAATCGGACTCACCGTCGTTTCGTTGCTTCGCCGTGAAGAATGCATGCTGCATGTGCGCGGGGTTGACATGCTCGATGGAACTCCCATTCTCGATATCAAGCCGTACCTGTCGAGTATCCCGGCGGAGACGTTACGCCGCGGTTGGTTGGCAGAAGCAGAATTACGGCGCGGCAGTTAGGGCGTGCACCGGGTGAATGAA
>CAZSUK010000747.1:0-6684 GCA_964609355.1 uncultured Acidobacteriaceae bacterium
GTGCTCCGCCGCGTTGCCGATAATCGCTACGACGATCACGCCGACAAAAATCTCGGACATTCCAAAGGCCGTTGCTGCCTGTTGTACTGAGCCAACCAATATTTCGCTAATCCATGCAATCAACGTCGTAGCAGCAGCCAGAATGAGCACTGCTTTACGCAGGCTCCACGGAGTTTCCTGCTCCTCTCCCGGTGGCGCCGGTTTTCCCCGAAACAAAGCCTTGTGCGTGTGAACAGAGAACACCAGGTGTGCTGCGTAGGCAAAAAGCAATACGATGGAAATATCAAGTCCCAGAGAACTGTCCAGGGAAGCCTTAGCTGGGCTCTGAAGGTAATGGAACGCAGCCGGCATGACCAGCCCAATGGCTGCGAGCGTGAGTAGAATCGCTTGCGCGCTCGACGCCGTACTATTGAATCGCTGCGCCTTATAGCGGAAGCCCCCAGCAAGCGCAGAGGCGCCAAATACCAGGAGGATGTTACCGATGAGGGATCCGGTGAGAGATGCTTTGACTACACCATATAGGCCCTTTTGCAGAGCCGCGAGTGCAATGATCAGCTCGGCCGCGTTGCCGAACGTGGCATTCAGCAGTCCTCCAATACCTTCGCCTGCATGATGGGCGATGTGTTCGGTGGCATGTCCGAGCCAACCCGCGAGCGGCACAATGGAAAGACAGGCGGCGATGAATATATACGTGTGCGCCTCAGGCCTGAAGAACTCAAGCCCGATCGCGACCGGTACAAAGATGAGCAGCCAATTGAGCACTAGTGAAGAAAATAGCCTTGTTCCCAAGTTTTGCGCAACCATGATGAAAACCCAGGGCAGGCGTTTCCCTGTCACGATTGGCGCGTACAGTGGGTCTTCCGCATCACGTTACGCAGCGTAGGAATCGCCGGGACCGAAACTTCTGGCCGTGACCGACCAGCCCTTGCGTGGGTGCGGATTTATTCAGAAAGTCTGCTTAATCTGCAGCAGCTTGATCCCTTTACTATTCACGTTTATAGCGACGGTGCCGCTCCCCGTCTGCTGCATATCCCGGCTAACGGCCCGGACAGTGTCCTCATCCGCGCCGGAAGCCCGCAGCAGGTTCAGGAGCGTGCTGTCCCTCGCGATCCGGACGTGAGGACTGATCACGGTCCGGGCATCCTCCGCGAGACACTGCACGGACCAGGTGGTGTCGCGATGCATGAAGTTCACCCAGATGCGCATAGAGAGAAGGCTAGCAGAGATAGCCACACGAGGTGTAACCATTGATGCGAACAGGCGCCCCGGATCCTCTTACCGTCATCCGCAGCGGAGCCGGCGGGGTGGCGCTGATCCTTGACCCAAGAGCAGGCAGGCCACAGCCGTGGGGCCTTCTTTTGAGCGGGCTTAGACTTTCGTCGTCAGCGGCTCGCCGTCTTGGGCTGCTTTACTCGCATCTTCCACGAGGTTAGGTTTTCGAGCAGATCTTTAGTCTCCTGAAATGAAGCAAGATCCTTTGCGGCATCAAGGCTCAGCCACTGGAATTGCCGGTTTTCAGGCGGCCATTTCTTTTTTTCTGCTTCCTTTTCTACTTGCATGAGATAGATGCGACCGACCTGTGGGCGCTCTCCCTCGCCAAAGTTGAAGTCGCCCAGCCAGTTTTCAACTCTCGCCCAATAGCCGGTCTCCTCGCTTACCTCCCTAACCGCAGTCTTTCTAGGATCCTCGCCGGGCTCTATCTTCCCCTTGGGTAAAACCCACACGTGCCGGCTCCCTGACGCTTGCACTAGAAGGTATTCGACCCCGTTATCAGTCGTCCTAAACAAGACCCCGCCAGCGTGAGTCAGCCCATCTTTTCGCTTCAGAGGTTCAGTGTGCAACACCAGAGGACCTTTAGAAGCCTCATATACCATTACCAACCAATAAGCACGTTGTGAGGCCTTCGAGCGCTGGTCAACATATCTCCATAGTGCCAAGATAAGCATCACAAGGTAAATCAGCGCCAGCTCGAATTTGAGATGAACACCATAGTACAGAAGAAGAATTAATGAGACGACGACAAAACTCCGAAAGAATTTCGAATCTGCTTCGAGGCGTTCAACCGTAACAAGTCCAGCCGGATGCAGTACCGACAAGACTGCCTTACACCACTGAAAGGCGTTCACAGCTTCGCTGGCCGAAATTGTATTGAATACCCGAGATTTCAAGCGCTCAGTCTGAATCACGGCCTTATCAGCCGTTCGACTAAAAAACAATTTGCTTTCGGCAGCCGCCCGAAGAGGGGAACTAGAGAGATTCTTGCCATTGGCCAAACGTTCTATTTGGCCCCAGTATGCCAATCGACGGAAGGGATCGTAAACGAATTGATCAAGCATCGAACCCAGAAGGAAGATGAAGTGCCCAAGAAGGTAGCTGCAGAACAGGAACACCATCCATCCTTCGGTCACATTCCACTGAATCTGGGATCCACGCAAGATATGGCTAGCGATCCAAGGTCTAGCCAAGTAAGAGAGAAATCCACCCGGCATCAAGACCGAGAAGAAATCGACTAATCCTACAAAGACTTTCTGTGGGTCCAAATCCATATACTCATCCCTACGAGAATGAAAATAGCCCCGCCGGCCTGTTCTGCATTACTGGTGTGGCCGTAAGGGTACCACAGGATTTGAAAACTCGGTGGCAGTCCGCCGGTTTCCTAATGTGCAACTGTAGTTGATCCCAAAGAACCTCCAGCCTGTTCAAGGACAAAACGTCGCGAATTCTGACACCCACCGTCGGTAAAACCCGGGGGCACCCTGCCCGTTTACCGCATACGGTTTACGGAACGGTCGGACAAACTCAGCTCTGCCGGTTCGCTCATGAGACTACGAAGGGGACAGATGTAGTAACCCCTAGGCCTGAAAAGCTTTCCGGAATCACGGACCACCTTTAAACAACCATGCTTGAATTTTCCGAATCGAGCACATAAAATCGTGCTACACGAAAATACGTGCATCCATGAAAACCAAAAAAACGAATGTCACTTTGAAAATTGAAGCCGATCTCCTCAAGCAAGCTCGCATTCTCGCTGCCGAGGAAGGCACCTCCATCAGCGCCTTACTCGCGAGCAGGTTGGAGCAGGAAGTGCGCGAGCGCAAGGGCTATCACCAGGCCCGCCGCCGTGCCCTCGCCCGGCTGCGGACGGGTTTCGACCTCCATTGGGCGCCCCCTCGCTCACGAGATGAACTCCATGAGCGATAAGTTTTTCGTGGATACCAACATTCTGGTATACGCGCATGACCGTTTGGCCGGGGTCAAACACCAGCGCGCTCAAATGTTGTTGGAACAGCTCTGGAATTCGGGCCAGGGCGTATTGAGCACCCAGGTTCTGCAAGAACTATGTGTGAACCTCCGCAAAAAGGTGAGCGCTCCTTTGCCGGTGGAAGAAGTCCGTTTGCTGATACGAGATTATGCAACCTGGGAAGTCGTCTCCAACACTCCCGAGTCGATCCTCCAGGCACTGGACATTGAGACGCGTTACAGGACTTCTTTTTGGGATGCGCTGATTCTTCAAGCTGCTGAGAGTGCCGGCGCATCGGTTCTCTACTCTGAAGACTTGGCGGCCGCACAACACTACGGAACAATCCAGATTGTGAACCCATTGATCGGTATGTAGCCCCATAGTGGACATCTCCATTTGGGGACGGAACCCCGGGACGGACTGGACCCTTGATTCAGACAAACTGGGCGGCGACTCATTGGGTCGCCGGGTTTCGTCCCGGAGTGTCACCATCGTCCGCGAGTCACCAAAGGCGAACCCGCTGATCCGGAGCCAGAGCGCAAGTCGGATCGAAAGCCGCTGTGCTGAAGGCGGCCGCGTTGGTGGCTCTCAGGCGGGATTCTTCAGAAGATTTGCCACCGTCTTCAGGATTTCGTGCGAAAGTGCCTCATCCGATACGGCGCGAGCCAGCGACATCGCTCCGACGAGCGCGCTGAATGTCAAGATCGCTCTCGACCTTGCCGCGCGCTTGTCCTTGCCTGGCAGCAACCCGACAATCAACTCAAGGTCATTCCTGACTTGTTCAGAGGTTAGCGCACGAGTCCGCTTATCGCTGCGACCGATCTCCGGCGCCAATGCGCTGAAGGCACAGCCCGTACCTGGATTCTTGCGGTGCCCATCGCTCAAGTAGTCGTCGACAAGCTTTGCGAAGGACAGCGGCTGCCCGCTGGATTCAGCAGCTTCCTTTTGGCGCTGCCAGGTACCGAATGCATCGCCTAGTGCCTCCGCCACTAGATGGTCACGAGAGTCGAAGTGTTTATAGAAGCCGCCAACCGTCAGGCCGGCTTCGTTCATCAACTCCGCAATTCCGAATCCCGCGAGGCCCTTTTCGCGGAATCTCTTTGAGGCAATGGCAACGATGCGTTTATGAGTTCTCTCCTTTTGGGCCTTGGAATAGCCCATAGGAACCTCCTCGAAAATAATCTGCGACCAAAACAGGATTACGAATCTAATCCAGTATATGTGGATTATACCCGTAATCCACGCGGCTTGCTCGGCGAAGGCCAAAGACTCAACTAATTTGCGACCTGCTGGTGGTCTCGATCGACATTAACAATTTCCGGGTTGCGGCCTGGCCGCGCAGGCCAGGAGTGACATGGGAAAAGGGAGAACCAATATGCGTGCAATGAGAGCGGAACGATTGAGTGGTTACGAAGCGTTAAAGCTGGTCGATCTTCCCGAGCCGGCTGTCACAGAAGGAAAAGTACTGGTGCGAATCACGGCGGCCGGCGTCACGCCGCTCGACCATACGATTCTCACCGGCAAATTCCACACCACGAAGGTGCCGTTAATCCTGGGCAACGAAGGAGCAGGCGTGGTGGAGGAAGGGGGCGGAACAGATTTCCCTGCCGGCTCGCGCGTGATGTTCTGGGGCACCTATGGCGCTTTTGAGGACGGAACCTATAGTGAGTGGATTGCTGTTCGGAACGAAGACCTTTGCCTGATTCCTGACAATGTCGACGACGTGAGTGCCGCCGGCATTCCGGTCGCGTATCTCACCGCGCAAGTGGCTCTTACCCTGGCTGGTTTTCGTCCGGGCAAAACCGTTCTGGCGCCGGCGATCGGGGGATCGGTCGGTAACGCGGTAACGCAATTGGCGCGCGCTCTGGGGGCAAAACACGCCATCTCGAGCACGACTAATCATGCGAAGGCCGAGCAGGCGAAGACGCTCGGATTCAATGAAGTGATCGATACCACCTTGGAGAAGTTGGGTGACGGCGTGCGTCGTATCACCGGCGGTTACGGCGCAGACATTATCATCGACGGAATCGGTGGTGAAGTCTTGAGCGAAGCGCTCGGAGCGCTCGCGCCGGAAGGAAGCCTCACTACCCTGGGGTATTCCGCAAGCCGTAAGACAACCATTGATGTGACAGATCTCATCGTGCCACAAGCCAGCATCCGAAGTCTCAATATGTTCCGTCAGCCGCAGGCGACGGTTGCTGACGCTTGGAAGACCATTGTCTCTCTACTTCAATCCGGTGCGATCAAACCGATCGTCGCGAAGACGTTCCCTTTGGTCGAAGCAGCTGAGGCTCTGCGTTATCTCGTGGAAGGCCGCCCCTTCGGGAGGGTGGTTCTTACAGTCTGACGACAATTCAACCCAACTACGCTCGGACGAGCTTGCTCAGAGTGAGGAATCAATGACAACAACAAAGGCGATTCGGCTGGCTTCGCTGGTCACGGCAATCAATGTCCTGGTCGCAAGCGGCTTTTCCGTCGCGGCGATTATCCGTCCGCAATACCTGGTCCCTGCCGAATCCGTTCCAACGCGGGCGTCGTTGCTATTGGCGATGTACGCGGCCGCGCCCAGAATTCCTCTGGCTTTGCTCGTGTTGGGGGCGATCTACAAGCAGGCGACGCCTGCGCTGCTGATCCTGGGTGCGCTCGCCGGCGCCATGCAATTGCTGGATGCCGGAATCGGTCTGTTTGAGCATGATCTTGGGAAATTCGCTGGGCCGCTCTTTATCGCGGCCCTCCAATTCTTCGTGGTGTATGTTCTTCACAGATCCGTGCGGGTCACGCCGCAAACCACGCGAGGATAAACGCACGCTACGGCCCCGGCACCTCCACGGATAACTCGAACAGGTGCGCAGTGTTCCGGCGTTTGGATCAGATTTTCCATCAGGGGAGTAACATAATAGTTAACCAGCTCACTCTTGTCCACCGCGACCCCATGTTCTGCAGTAAACAAACGATTGAGCGCTTAATAGGTGGTTTGTTTCCATAGGATCAAAAATGCTCTTTGGCAATTGCTATTTAAGTGTGAGTTAATAGCTAGTTGGTTAAGGAGCTGTCAGCGAATGCGTCTAAAATACTTTTATCAAAACGTGCCCATCCAGCAAGTTCGAGCGGGCAAGCCTCATTGAGATTTGCTTCCCAGATTGGGTAGGCATCTGTCCTGATTCACCAATCATAAAAAATGTCTTCCTATACGACCGCTGAGGCTCGCCGCAGCGATCGCACGACTATTCATCCAGGATGTATTGAGGAGAGCTGTGGTTATCATTCATACAACGAAATGCGTCGTAAGGCATTCCCCTTTGCGACAGATTGCTATGTATCTTCTGGGGAGAGGGCTTGGCGTTTGCGTGCTGGCCGCCTGCCTGTTCGCAGCGCCGCTGGCGATCGCGCAGAGCACAACCGCCGACATCACGGGCACCGTTACTGACAATTCAGGCGCGATT
>CAZSUK010000748.1:0-3716 GCA_964609355.1 uncultured Acidobacteriaceae bacterium
GAGGATCTGGAGCAAAGCGACAAGCTGAGTCTGTCGAATCTCGAGCAGGCCTGGTTGTCGGAGGAAGACGAGTCGGTACTCGACCACATCCTGAAAGAGGAGAGCTAAAGGCCAGGATGCCGTATGCTGGTTACGCTTCTCCCCCGCCGCTGCAGTGCAAATAGCTTGAGCAAGGAGCCTGGCAATGATTCGGTTATGTCCGGGGCGCTGTGGACTGCGGCTGTATTTCGCTCTGCTTCTCACTGTTCTTTCGCTAGCCAGCCCTAGCTTGGGCCAAACCCTGAAGGTGCAGAATCCAGGCACCGGTGCGATTCCCTTGGACAAGGACTGGCGGTTTCACCTGGGGGACGATAAGGCGTGGACTAACCCGGTGGTCGACGACTCCAATTGGGAGCCGATCCGTGTCGATCAACCATGGGGGCAGCAGGACCACCCGAGTTATACAGGCTTCGCGTGGTACCGGCTCCGTCTCGAGATAGACAACTCCAATTCCGCGGGAACAAAGAGTCTGGCAGTGTTGATTCCAGTGGTACAGGATGCGTACGAAATTTACTGGAACGGCCAGAAACTGGGGACCTACGGCAGCCTGCCCCCGGACGCCAAGTGGTGGGCATTTGGCCGGGGAACTGTCTATCCGCTGCCGAGTTCTAGTGGAGTCCTGGCGCTACGGGTATGGAAAGCACCCCTCTCATCGGTCGATCCAGCGGAAGGTGGTGGGTTCACAAAAGCGCCACTCTTGGGCGACGCGTCTCTGCTCACCGCCAGGACGCAGTTGACCTCCTACGCGGGCGATGAACGAAGGCTGCCCAACCTGCTAATGTCGTCCATCACCCTGGTCATCGGGTTGCTGAGCTTCCTGCTATACCTCCGCGACCGCGAGCAGGGCTTGTATTTTTGGCTGGCGCTATACCTGGTCGCCTCCGGAATTGTTCAATTTCAATCGTTATCAGCGATCCGCGATATTTCGACATTTCGCACCTATCAATTGATGACCCAGTTGGAGATATGCGCTCGGGATATCTCCATGTGGCTGATCTTGCTGTCGCTGTTTGGAATGGCACAGGAGCGGCAATGGAGGCGAGTGACTGGCTGGATCATCGCCGTCTATCTTGCCGCCCAGGTCACCGACATCATCACCATCTGGTTTTGGGAGAAGGGCGGCGTTCTGCCCTGGATTGATGGAATCACGACCGGCATCTACTCCATCACGCCTTTATATGTGTTTGTCATCATCGGCTTCGGCTTGTTACGTCGAAAACGGCTTTCGCTGTGGCCTTTGATCATCACTGTCTGTGTCACCGCTCTGTACAACGTCGTTCTGAACTTTGCCGGGCAGGGCGTCCGATTCACCCATTGGACGCTGTTGGCCACTCTTTCGAACCTCGGCTTCCACTTCGGTGGTTATCTCTTCAACATGGTGTTTATTCTCAGCACCCTCCTATTCCTGGCCCTGATTTTCACCATTGCCCGGGAGCAATTTCTGGAGCGGGAGCGGCAGGCCCGGATCGAACTGGAAGTAAAATCAGCCCGCGAAGTGCAGCAGATCCTGGTTCCCGAAGAAGCCCCGGCAATCCCTGGCCTCTCGATTGCCAGCGTCTACCGCCCGGCGGAAGAGGTGGGCGGCGATTTCTTTCAAGTCATCGCTCTGCCGGGTGGTGCAGCTTTGATCGCCCTGGGAGACGTGAGCGGCAAGGGGCTGAAAGCGGCCATGACGGTGTCTTTGATCGTGGGCACCCTGCGCACGATGGCTGACTACACGCAAAGTCCGGCGGAAGTTCTTCTTGGTTTGAACCGGCGGCTGCTGGGGCGGACGGACGGCGGGTTCGCCACCTGCGTAGTCGCCCGCATCGGGCCGGACGGAGAGACGACCATTGCCAATGCGGGTCACCTCGCGCCCTTCCGCGATCGGGAGGAACTGCCGGTCGCCGGATCGTTACCGCTCGGCTTGGCCGCGGATGCGAACTACGACGAATTGATCTTCGCGCTGCATGAAGGGGAGACCCTCACCTTCTACACCGATGGGATCGTGGAGGCGCGAAATGTGGCCGGCGAGTTGTATGGATTTGAGCGGCTGACAGCGTTGCTTCGGTCTGATCCATCGGTTGAGCAGATGGTCGAGCAAGCTTGCGCCTTCGGGCAGCAGGATGATATTACGGTCTTTAAGGTTACGCGGCTGGCACAATCCGCCCCTGCGCACGCAGCGCGTTTGAGCCTCGCCACGCAAATTTCTCACGCGTGAAACTCATGAGTCAGGTGACCCTCTGGTTCGAGCGCAAGTTTGACTTTTCATTTCCCGTGCAACAGCGTCCGAATTTGTGTGCGCGGCTTCGCGGCACTCCTCCCCGTCTTGAAGACGTCCTTGGCAGTTGCTCCGACAGCATCCTCATCAGGAAAGCACAGGGAAAATGGTCAGCGCAGGAACACGCCGGTCACTTACTGGATCTCGAGCCGCTGTGGCTGGCGCGCGTGGAAGATTACGTTACGGCCAGCGATCAACTCACCCCGACGGACCTGGGCAATCGAGTCACGCACGAAGCCAACCACAACGCCCGGCTATTGGAGCATCTTCTGGCGGAATTTCGTAGCGCCAGGGCGGCACTCTTGAAGCGCGTGGACCAGTTAGATCCATCGCTTTTTGCGCAAGCGATTCCTCACCCGCGGTTAAAGACGCCGATGCGTCTAGTCGATCATTTGTATTTTGTTGCCGAGCACGATGACCACCATCTGGCGCGGATTTGGGAGTTGATCCGGTAATCTGCCAACATGCTGACCATCGGACACTCGACGCTTCCGATTGAGTCTTTTCTGCACGCGTTGAAAGAATGCGAATGTACTCTGCTGGTGGATGTACGCCGTCACCCAGGTTCACGCAGACACCCGCAGTACTCGCAATCGCTGCTATTCGCTTCTCTCGAGCAGGTGGGCATACACGCAATGTGGCGCGAGGGTCTCGGTGGAAGGCGTGTGGCACAGAAGGACTCCATCAACATGGGTTGGCAGAACGAAAGCTTTCGCGGGTATGCGGATTACATGCAAACGCAGCAATTTGCAGATCATCTGGACTGGCTTATGGCTCAGCAGGAGTTGAACAACACGGTAATCATGTGTGCAGAGGCCGTGCCCTGGCGCTGTCACCGTTCCCTGATAGCCGATGCCGTCCTAGCCCGAGGAGGGATTGTAGAGGATATCTTCGTGCTGGGCGACGGCAGGTCATCCCGCAAGCCGCACAAGATGACGCCCTTCGCTCAGGTGAACGATGGACGGCTCTTCTATCCGCCGCCGCAATCCGCCCTCTTCGGCATTGATTCAACGCGCTCATAGCTCTATCCCGTCCACAAAGACCACTGCTGCGGACCATGACTTCCCTACCCTTTGTCATCTCGACCGGAGCGCAGCGTAGTGGAGAGATCTCTGCCTGGACTCTCTTTCTTGGGAATGTTTTTCTTCAGCGCGCAAGAAAAACATTTCCAGGAAGGGAAGGGCGAACCGCAGATCTCTCGACTGCGCTGCGCTCCGGTCGAGATGACAAAGGGTGGGGCCGTCATAGCCCGTGGCAGCGGTCAAAGGGACCGGCGAACCGCAGATCTCTCCACTGCGCTGCGCTCCGGTCGAGATGACAAAGGGGAGGGTCGTTTTAGCAGCGGTCAAGGGAAGGGCGAACCGCAGATCTCTCCACTGCGGTGCGCTCCGGCCGGGATGACAAGAGGAGGGCGGTG
>CAZSUK010000749.1:0-5496 GCA_964609355.1 uncultured Acidobacteriaceae bacterium
CAGGCAAATCAGCGTGCCTGGTTGCTTACTACCTTTCGTGATTTGAAGCAGCTCACCGCTCCCCTCGGACGATTGATCGACGACGACAGTGCCTGCTGCAAAGGTTTCCACCTGCAGTCTGACTTCTCCGACTGGCACAACTACTATTCCATCCCCGATCATGCAAGGAATTGGGCGGACTGGGTGCAGGATTACGCCGGCCGGCCAAAATGGCTCCTCAGCCCCTATGGCGACGCCGTCAGCAGCGGCCACGAGCCGCTCCTGGTATCGGACTTTGGCAACTGGGGCCTGCCGCAACTACCCCCTCCGGGCGAATTGCCCTGGTGGTTCCCACGGGACTTTAACGGACACGAGCTCGCCCGCGCAGGAGGCGTCTTTGACCGTCTCCATACGTATGGCTTTGACCGCATTTATCCCGATTACCATGCGTTCGCCCTGGCTACGGAGAGACACGAATACCTGGCTCTGAAGTACGAAATCGAGCAAATGCGACAGCGCGACACCATTCAGGGCTACGTGATTACCGAACTCACCGATGCGAACTGGGAAGCCAACGGTCTCATGACCATGTGGCGCCAGCCCAAAGCCTTTGCTGGCGAACTGGGCAAACTGCAGCAGGACGACTTGGTCATGGCTGCCTTTGACGCCCACAACTTCACTTCCGCGTCCCTGGTGGCGGTGCCGCTGACGGTTTCGCATTACTCGACCGTCTCCCTGGACGGAGCCACCATCCAGTGGCAGACATCGGACGGACAATCCGGAGTAATGCCGTTAAGCACATCGCCAATACCAGGTGGAGTCGCTCCGCAGGGAACGCTGGAGTTCAAAGCTGCACTTGTGGAAGCGCCGTCGATAGAGTTTCTCCGTCTGCAACTGGTGAATGCTGACGGGACGATTTTGGCGCAGAATTATTACCGCTTCGCTGTTTATCCCGAAAAATCTCCGGTCCCGGCAGTGACCGTGACCATTCACGACCCGCTCAACCAGCTGCAGAATCTGCGTGCCGCGCTTGCTGCCCACGGCATTGCTGTCGTCGATAGCGGCGCGGTCTGGATCTCTTCGTCGTTCGATGAGGCCACCAGTGCAAGACTCAACCAGGGTGCGAGTGTGTTGTTGCTGGCGCGAAGCGGGGATGCCCTCCCCAGGGATAACCGATTAGCCATCGTGCCCCGCGCCGGCTCTGACCTGAGCGGTGATTGGGTCAGTAACTTCAATTGGGTGCTATCCTCCAGCCTTTTGTGGAAGCCCCTTGCTCCGGTGATCGAAGATTCGATTCTGGGTTGGGAAGCAGCTTCGGTCACTCCGGAATGTGTGATCGCCGGATTGGGAGAGCAGGACTCCTCCAATGTCCTGGCGGGTGTCTTCTACGGATGGCTCAACGCCAATCGTGCTTATCTTGCCCAACTTCACCAGGGTTCGGGCCGTATGCTGCTCTCAACCTTCCGCTTTGAGAACTACGGCCAGGATCCGTTTGCAACCCTGCTGTTGAACCAGATGCTTGCTAGTTTTGCGGGCGCGGATTTCGCCGTGCCCGGTGCCAGCCCCGGACTTCAGTCCGGGGGAGCGGGTTTTCAGACCCGCGTCTCTGCTATTAATAGATGGGCGGCGACGGAACAGAAACAAAATGGCCTCTTCTGACGATGTAGCAATACGGTATACCGCTGCCGGCGAGCCGGCGATGCAGACCTCGGCTCCGGGCCGCGTCAATCTGATTGGTGAGCATACGGACTACAGCGGTGGCTTTGTCATGCCGGCGGCCATCGATTTCCGTACCATCGCAACCATTCGCCCGCGCGTCGATGCACGGATCCTGATTACCTCGCAAAACATGGCCCAAGAGGTGGAATACTCCGCTGCCGCCTTGCCTGCCACCGCCCGCAAGCACTGGAGCGATTACCCGATGGGAGTTGCCTGGAGCCTGGCCAAGGAAGGTGTTCCCATCCGCGGCTTTGAGCTTTCCCTCGAAGGCAATGTTCCACTAGGCGCCGGCTTGAGTTCTTCGGCCTCGATTGAGGTTGCTACCGCCTTTGCTTTGCTCGAGCTTGCCGGCGCTTCACTGCCGCTGGCCACCATCGCGCTTGCCTGCCAGCGCGCGGAGAACGCCTTCGTTGGCGCGCGCAGCGGCATCATGGATCAGTTCATCGCCTGCGCCGGGCGGCAGGGCCACGCCTTGATGCTCGATACACGATCGCTCGAATATCGCCTCCTGCCTATCCCCGACTATGTGCGGCTCATCATTTGCAATTCGATGGTCAAGCATGAGCACGCAGGCGGGCAGTACAACGTGCGCCGCGAAGAAGTCGAAGAGGGCACACGTATCCTTCATAGTCACATACCTTCGATCCTCTCACTGCGCGATGCGACAGAAGAACAACTCTTGCAGTCGAAACCGCAGATGCCTTCGAACGTTTATCGGCGCTGCCACCACATCATCACCGAGAACAAGCGGGTGCAACTGGCCGCGTCCGCGCTCGAACGCGGTGATCTGGCAGCTTTCGGTGCCCTTATGGCTGAAGCGCATATCAGCTTCCGCGACGACTTTGAGGCCAGCTGCAGTGAACTCGATACTCTGGTCGAGATCGCCGCCAGCCTTCCCGGTTGCTATGGGGCGCGCATGACCGGCGGCGGCTTCGGCGGTTGCACTGTCAACCTGGTGAACGAAAGCAACGCGGACCAGTTTCGCCAACAGATCCATGCGCGGTACCGCGACATCACTGGCATTGATGCCGACATCTATCTCTGCCGCGCTTCCGACGGCGCAAAACGGCTCTCCTGAGCAGACCCCTTAAACGTAAGATTAAAAAGCGATCATCTTCGCGCGGCCAGGGCTCGGGAGCGTTTCCCGAAATGTCATCCCGGCCAAACATCAAAGTAATGAAAATATTGCGGTTCGGCTCATAAGCGCGCGGGACGGCATTGCCGATCTCGATTCTCTGTGGAAAATAAGTCCAATCGTTGTACAACTTTCGGGGCAGAGGTACCGTTCAGCGGTAACCTAACGGGAGTATGCTTACGAAGTTACCGGGAGGTCTTACATGATTACACAGTGTATGAATCCGGAGTGCCGCAAGGAGCTTCACTACCTTCGTAACGGTAGAGTCATACGCACTACCAGCCGGATTGGGTCAACGGTTAAAGTGGAACATTTCTGGCTATGCGGCGAATGTCACGTGGACTACGACTTCATTTTTTCAAAAGACGGTGGCGTCTCGCTTGTTTCACGGCCGAAATTCGTGGTTGCCCAGGCTAAACCTGAGCTTGATCTCTTGCTGGTGTCGTAAAGAGCGCTCGCTTCCAGTTCACGACCCGCTTTTCCTCAAGCTGCACCAGTTCTGCACACCAACTCGCGCCGTGGGATCCGCTTGACGGACTAAACTAAAGCTATCCCATGGCTGAGTTTACCCACCTCCATCTGCACACAGATTATTCGCTCCTGGATGGCGCCTGTGATGTCGAAAAGCTTGTAGCCCACGTCGACAGCATCGGACAGAAAGCCGTGGCCATCACCGACCACGGCAACATCTATGGCGCAGTACATTTTTTTGAAGCCGCTACTGCACGGGGCGTCAAGCCCATCCTGGGGTGTGAGCTATACATTTGCCCCCAGGAAGACCACCGCGCCGCTCCGGAAAAAGACAAGTACCACCATCTGCTGGTGTTAGCGGAAAACGAAGAAGGCTACCGCAACCTCGTGCGGATCACGTCTGAAGCCTCGCTCCACGGCTTCTACCGCAAACCTCGCGTGAGTAAAAATTACCTGGCTAAGCATGCGAAGGGCCTGATCGGGTTCTCCGGCTGCCTGGCCGGCGAGCTGTGCGGCAATTTGATGGCGGGGAAGTACGAAGAGGCGAAAGCGACTGCGTCTCAGTACCAGGATATTTTCGGCCGCGGCAATTTCTTTCTTGAGATCCAGGATCAGGGATTGGAACTGGAAAAGAAAATCCATGCCGACCTGTTCCGATTAGAAAAAGAACTGAATATTCCGCTGGTCGCTACCAACGACAGCCACTATCTCTGCGAAGACGATCATCACGCGCACGAAGTGTTGCTGTGTGTGCAAACTGCGGACTCTATCCACAATCCCAAACGCTTCAAGTTCGATACCGACCAGTTCTATGTCAAGAGCGCTGCTGAGATGGAAAAGCTGTTCTCGCATGCTCCTGAAGTGATCAGCCGCACCATGCAGTTTGCCGAACGTTGTTCGTTCAAGCTCGCTAAGGTTACCAATCCTTTCCCCGAATTTGCTGTTCCGCCCGGACACACCATCGACAGCTATTTTGCTGAGGTTTGCCGTGCAGGTTTTCGCAAGCGCCTCGACACCGCCATTCGTGTTCTCGGGGACCGGGGATTGCGCCGCCGGCCCCTCTCTGACTACGAAGAGCGGCTGGAGCGGGAGATCGACTGCATCAAGCAGATGAAGTTCGCCGGCTATTTCCTCATCGTTTGGGACTTCATCAAATACGCGCGGGAGGTCAATATCCCGGTGGGGCCGGGCCGTGGTTCGGCAGCAGGATCGCTGGTTTCTTACGCAATGGAGATTACCGACATCGATCCGTTGCAGAACAATCTTCTCTTTGAGCGATTCCTCAATCCCGAACGCATATCCATGCCGGATATCGATATCGACTTCTGCATGAACCGCCGCGGAGAAGTCATCGACTATGTCACCCGCAAGTACGGCAGAGACCAGGTCGCGCAGATCATCACCTTCAACACCATGGCCGCACGCGCTGCCATCAAGGACGTTGGCCGCGCACTTGACCTGCCCTACGGAGAAGTGGATCGCGTGGCCAAAATGGTGCCCGCGACCATCGGCGTCACCATCACCAAGGCACTGCAGGATTCGCCGCAGATGCAGGAGGCGTACGACAAAGAGCCCCAGGTAAGGGAACTGGTCGACACTGCCCGCAAACTCGAAGGCCTGGTCCGCGGCGCTGGTCTGCATGCGGCCGGTGTGGTGATCGCGCCCACAACCATGACCGAATTGGTTCCGGTCTGTCGCAGCAAGAATGACGAAGTCGTTACCGCCTACGACATGAAGGCGGTAGAAAAACTCGGCCTGCTCAAGATGGATTTTCTTGGGCTCACCACGCTGACGGTCATTGATGACGCGCTCAAGCTGATCGAGCGCAAGCGGGGTAGCGCGCTCGATATGTCGCTGATCCCGCTGGATGACACCGAGACCTACGAGAAGGTCTTTCACCGCGCACTTACCTCCGGAGTTTTTCAGTTTGAGTCCGGCGGCATGCGCGATGTATTGCGGCGTTACAAACCTACTTGCGTCGAAGACCTTACCGCCCTCAACGCGCTCTATCGTCCCGGCCCCATCCAGGGCGGAATGATTGATGACTTCATCGAACGCAAGTGGGGCCGCAGAGTTGTCAGCTACGAATTGCCGGAGTTGGAAGCCCTGCTCAAGGAAACCCTGGGTGTGATCGTCTACCAGGAGCAGGTGATGCAGATAGCCAACGTGCTCGCGGGCTATTCGCTGGGCGA
>CAZSUK010000750.1:0-7553 GCA_964609355.1 uncultured Acidobacteriaceae bacterium
GATCAGGAATGTGGCGAGGACGTCATGCTGCCGTACGAGGAACTGCTGGGCGACGCGATGGCGGGTAACCAGACCTGGTTCGCGCGTGAAGACTATGTCGAGGAAGCGTGGCGCATCATAGATCCGATCCTGGACAAGGGAAACCCGATCGAGTACAAGCCCGGCACCTGGGGTCCTGCGGAAGCAGACAAGCTGCTGGAGCCGCATGGGGGTTGGTGGGATCCCAAATAGCGAAACTGCTAGGCCAGCGCATCCTGCAGGCGGAAGAGGGAACCTACGCGATTGGAGGGTTTGTTGCTCAGGCTCTGCCAGTCGCCCGATTCCGCCACCCGGCCGTTTTCTATGACGTAGATGATTTCTGCGCGCTGGATGGCGGAGACGCGGTGGGCGATCAGCAGCACCGTGGCACGGCCTTGCAGTCGCTCGATGGCGTCCAGAATCCGCTTTTCGTTGTCGAAGTCGAGGCTGCTCGTGGCCTCATCCAGGATGAGCAGCCCCGGTTTTCGCAGTAGCGCGCGCGCCAGCGCGATGCGCTGGCGTTGGCCGTGGGAGAGGAGCATCCCGCGATCACCTACGGTGGTATCCAACCCCTGCGGTAATTCAAAGACGAACTCGGCGGCGGCCAGGCCCAGGCTTTCTCTCATTTCTTCTTCTGTGGCATCCGGGTTCGCCCAGCGCAGGTTGTTGCGCACCGTGTCGTGGAAGAGCACCGTGTCCTGGGCAACGTAACCAACGTGGCGGCGCCAGGCTCGGGCTGTTTGCGGGGTAAGTTGGACGCCATCGATGAGAACCTGACCGGTGACGGGGGCGAGCAGGCCGTTGATGAGGTCGGCGACGGTGCTCTTGCCCGCTCCCGAGGAGCCAACGATGGCGGTGACTCTGCCGGCCGCGATGGTCAGCGATAAATCGTCCAGCACCAGGGGCCGGTCTGGCTCGTAACGGAAGCCGACGTGCTCCAGGCGGATCTCATGCGCCGGTCCCGGGCCTGGTCCGGCTGCGCCGGGAACTTCCGCGTTGGCTACGCACTCCTGATAAATCGTCATCAGGTTTTCAAAGGCGGGGAGCTCGGTAAGGAACGCCTGCAATTGGGCCTGACCCGCTGTCAGGCGGGGAAAAAGGCGGGTAAACACCGCCAGCAACAAAAGGATGGAAGCCGGGGCCACGTTGAGAATCTGCAGCGATGCAAAGATGATCCCGCCCAGCACGAGGAGGGAGCCGGCTTCGAACCAGAACGCTGCCGCTGCCTGGCTGCGGGTGTTGTCCAGACCTTGCTGCAGGGCGGAGGACTGGAGCGATGAGAACATTTCCAGATCGCTGGTTTGGGCGTCGTAGAACTTCATCGCTTTGAGATTCTGCAGGTGTTCGGTGGCTGCCGAGTAGACCTCGCTCACGCTCTCGGAAACGGCCGACCCGCCCTGGTGGACGGCGCGCATCCAGCGGCGGGACAGCAGCAGGAGAACGGCTCCCGTGGCCAGCACGAGCAGGGTCATACCGGCGGAGAGCTTGAGGGCAATGGCAATGTACACCAAGGCGAGGATGGCGTTCGCCAGGGCGCCGATCAGCAGGTAAGTGCAGGTCGCCACCCGGGCCAGCTCGGCAGTGAGGGCATGAGTAAAGTCGGAGGAGCGGCGGCGTACCAGGAACAGCCAATCGGCGCTGATGATCGCCTGGTAGAGGCGTCTGCTTAAGGCCAGCTCGTAGCCGAGCGCGGTGCGAAAGGTGAGCACCGATTGAACCCGGCTGAAGAGCGATCGCAAGGCCATGAGGAGCATAAAAATCAGCAGCAGGGTCGCCAGCCACAGGGAGGGCCGCAGGCCGCTACGCACCAGCAAGTCGCGTACCTCGCCGGTGTAGTGGCCGACGTGGCCCTGGTTGGCGAGGTTGAAGCCCGCTACCTGGAGGATGGGGAAAAGCAGGGCTACGCCGAGGCCCTCGGTCAGCGAGGTGAAAGTCATGATGAGCACAGCAGCGAACAGCTGCCAGCGCGCAGTCTGGATCAGGCTGGAGAGGTATTGCATAAAGGGGCGTTTGGAGGCTGCCAGCTGAGCGGCGGAAAGCGCGGCGAGAGTCCTCTGCCCGTGAGGAGTGGCAGTGGATTCGCTGCTGGGGACCGGCATGCCTCAAACGATAGCAGAGCCAGAGTGGAGTGGAGATTGGCAAGAGGGGAACAGGGCGGGAGGGGATGGGCTGCAGGCCCATCGATTGAGCGACTGCTCCCCCAGATATATTGGAAAGATGACGAAGTTGAAGCCTGGCTCGATCGTATGCCACATGCCAAATCCGGTGGCTGCGGATGTGGCGGGGGAGACGGTGCTCATGAGCCTGGAGCGCAGTCGCTGTTACGGACTGGGCGAGATCGGCAGCGACATATGGAGCAAGCTGGCCTCACCGGTGCGGGTGGAAGACCTGATCGAAGATTTGAGTGCTCGCTACCAGGCCCCTCCCGGGGTGATCGAACGCGATGTGCTTCATCTGCTCACGCAATTGGCAGCCGAAGGCCTGATCAAGATCAGCTGATCCCAACTTGACAAAAGAGTAACGGGAAGCAAGAATGCCCGCTGGCTCGACTTTTTCAGCAAACGGCATGGCATCTCATAATGTGGGACAAGGCGGCAACGGAATTTACAAACTCCAGGCGCTGGATCGCGCGTTTGCGGTGCTCGATCTGCTCTCCGCCAGCGCCACTTCGCTTGGCTTGGCCGAAATCGCTCAAGCCCTCGGATTGCACAAGAGCACGGCGCATCGCTTCCTTATGGTGCTCCAACAGCACCGTATGGTGGAACGCACGCCAGCAGGCAAGTTCCGCCTCGGCCTGCGGTTATGCGACTTTGGTAGTCGCGCCATAGAGCAGTATGACCTGCGTGAACGCGCCCAGCTCCACCTGAAAATGCTGGTTGCTGAGGTCGAAGAGACCGCCCATCTGTGCATTCTGGAGCAGACACGCATGGTGTACATCGACAAACAAGAGCCGGAGCGTACCATCCGCATGATCTCCCGCGTCGGCGCGAGCAGTCCGGTGCACTGTACGGCGGTGGGGAAGGCTGTCCTGGCTACTATGCCCCGCGCCCGGGTCGAACAGTTGTTGCCGGAATTGCAACTGGAACGGTTTACCCGAAGAACCATGACCAGCAGGGAAGCGTTGCTGAAGGAACTTGATCGCACCAGCCGCCGCGGATATGCAGTCGATGACGAAGAACGGGAAGAGGGTGTGCGCTGCGCCGGTGTGGCTATCCTCGATGGTCGAGGAGAGCCGGTCGCCGCGGTAAGCATTTCCGGCCCTGCGTTCCGCGTGACCATGCAAAAGATCCCGCAGATTGCCGGTAAATTGATTTCCTGTGTCCAGGGGATTCAGAAGGACCTGGGATACGTTCCGATCACGCTAAAAGGAAGGGGCTAAGAGGAAGAGATCATGGAAGAGTTAGCGACAAAGAGCGCAGAGAGCAGTCGCTGGGACTGCGTAAGTTTAGGCGAGGTCATGCTGCGACTCGATCCGGGTGAAGGCAGAATCCACACCGTGCGGCAGTTTCAGGCCTGGGAAGGTGGAGGCGAATACAACGTGGCCCGCGGACTGCGCCGCTGTTTCGGACTGCGCACCGCGATTGTCACTGCGTTCGCCGATAACCCGATCGGCAGGCTGGTGGAGGATCTGATCCTGCAAGGGGGCGTGGATACTTCGTTGATTCGCTGGGTCCCCTACGACGGCATCGGCCGCACCGTGCGCAACGGTCTCAACTTTACCGAACGCGGTTTTGGAGTGCGGGCTGCGGTAGGCTGCTCCGACCGGGGCAACACTGCAATTTCCCAGGCGAAGTTGGGCGATTTCGATTGGGAGGCGATTCTGGGGCCGGCCAACGGGGCTCGGTGGCTGCATACCGGAGGTATCTTCGCGGCCCTCTCGCCCTCGACCCCCGAGGTCGCGGTGGAGGCGCTGGATACGGCGCGCAAGTACGGGACGGTCACTTCGTTCGATTTGAATTACCGCGACTCTCTTTGGAAATCGATTGGGGGTAAGGCGAAGGCGCAAGAGGTGAATCGAGAGTTGGTGAAGAAGCTCGACGTCCTGTTCGGGAATGAAGAGGACTTTTCCGCCATGCTGGGAATCAAGCTCGAAGGGGTAAAAGAAGACTTCGACGACTTGCCGGTGGCCAGCTACGAGAAGATGCTGCGTGAGGTCGCCGCTTCCTACGGCAATCTGAAGCTGGTGGCGACTACCCTGCGTACCGCGCAAACTGCTTCGCGCAATGCCTGGGGCGCGATGGCGGTTTACAAGGATCAGATTTTGTATGTGCCGCAGCGCGAGATTGACATTATGGACCGGGTGGGCGGCGGAGACTCGTTCGCTTCCGGATTGATCTTCGGAATGCTCATGGGGAAGCCCGCGCAGTGGGCAGTGGCTTGCGGTGTGGCGCATGGCGCTCTCGCCATGACCACTCCAGGAGATACGAGCACGGCTTCTCGCGCAGAAGTGGAACGGGTGATGCTGGGGGGCTCCGCGCGCATCGCCCGTTAAATACACGCACATAAAAGGAAAAAGAGAATGTCTGAGGAAGTGAAACGACAGCTGGAGGCAGCGGGGATTATCCCTGTTCTCAGGGCACGATCGGCCAAGGAAGCGATCGGCGTGGTGGAAGCGATGGTTGCCGGCGGCATCACTGTCATGGAAGTAACCATGACCGTTCCCGGTGCGATTGACGTATTGCGGGAACTGAAACGGATTTACGGCAACAGGTTGCTATTGGGTTCAGGTACGGTTACCGATAGAAAAGAATGCGCCGACACCATTGAAGCGGGTGCGGAGTTCGTTGTCAGCCCAAGCCTGCACATGGACGTGATCCAGGAAACGAAGGCGCGGGACAAAGTTTCTCTTCCCGGCGCGTTGACGCCTACCGAGGTGATCACTGCCTGGCAGGCCGGTGCAGACTTCGTCAAGGTGTTTCCTTGCTCGGCCATGGGAGGGGCCAGCTACCTCAAGTCGCTCAAGGCTCCGTTTCCGTTTTTGCGCTTGGTGCCGACGGGTGGGGTTACGCTCCAGACTGCGGCCAGCTTTCTGGAGGCCGGTGCATCGGCGCTCGGCGTGGGTGCGGACCTGGTCAACGTCTCTGCCCTGGCGGAAGGCAAGCCAGAAGTCATCACCATCGCGGCACGTGCGTATCTCGACATCATCGCCCGCACCCGGGCGGCAGCGAAAGCATAGAAAGAACGAGGTGAGCAAATGAAAGTAACGGTGATTGTGTTAATGGCCATGGCCATGCTTGGGCACGCGTCCCTGGGGCAGGAGGCCATGCCCACGCCGGATCAGTATTCACCCGCTGATCTGGCGGCGATGGAAAAGAAACTGGAGCAGAAGGCCGACGCTAACGGCTTGGCTACCGAGACACTCAAGCAATATGCCTCGGACTACACCATGCTGGCCTATCGTAGTAAGAGCGGAAAGGCCGAGCTGCACGAGAAATTCGCTGACTTTTATTTCGTCGTCGGCGGCGAGGCAACGCTGGTTTCCGGTGGTCATATCGTGAACAGCGCGACCACCGCTCCGGGCGAAGTGCGCGGCGACTCGGTACAGGATGGCAGGGAAACCAGGCTCAAGAAGGGCGATATCGTTCACATACCGGCCAATATCCCGCACCAATTGGTGCTGGCCAAGGGAGCGACCTTCCAATACTTCATCGTCAAGGTGCAGGAAATCCAATAGGGTGAGTTGCTTTCAATCTTTCAAGCTACGATGACGAAGAAAAATGCCCCTAGAGCGAGTATTAAGTAGTCGCTCAAGCTTTGGGCTTGCCAAGAGCCGGATAGCCGCAACAGGATCATGGTCTAAGGCAGTTTATCTGTTTATCTCACGACGCCTGCGTGTGAGGATAGGCCGGGCAGGCCGAGAATGTGGGCAAAGGAGAATTGCAAGGGGTGGCAGAAGCTATTTTGGAAAGTGCCAGGAACTAATTGGTAACGTTGAAATCTTTCTCAACATCTCTTTCACCTTGTAGCGCAGTCCGCTCTGCCTTTGTGTCTTTCCTTTTTCGCGAAGAAATTTGTTGCCCACTTGTTCACCCTCAAAATGTTTGGCTTGTTCGCTCGAATTGTACTCGCAATGTGCGACGGCGAATAGCGGGCAAATCTTGTTGTACAAACCAGTAGCCTATAATGAATTCATTATATTGACTTAGATGGCAAAGGCTCAGAAGCCCGTAAATCTAGACTTCAGAGGCGATAGCAAAGAGGTCCTTTCGTCGTTTCCGCTAGCCGTTAAGGTGACGTTTGGCTTCAATCTGAGGAGATTGCAGAATGGTGAAAGCGCGGTTTGTGAAATTCGTCCCATGCCATCCGTCGGTTCTGGCGTTTTTGAGCTGAAGGAACAGGATGAGCGTACATGGTACGCGTCATGTACCTGGCGAAGGTGATGGACGTAATTTATGTCCTACACTGCTTTGAAAAGAACACGAACAAAACCAGTCAGCGAGATCTAGACACGGCGCAGGCTCGGTTGAAAGAAGTAAACGCAGAGATCAGAGAGAAGCGAGCAGACTAAGGAAGGGAAAACCCCGTGGCAGTCATTAAGGGCGACATATTTGATAATCTCGGAATCAGGCAATCGCAGGCCTCCGAATTTCGGATGCGAGCCGATCTGTTGGACGCAATTCTTCGTGTAGTCGAGCGACACAAACTCACTCAGAAACAACTGGCAGTAATCCTTGATGATCACCAGCCGAATATCAGCGATCTAGTGAACGGCAGAATTGCAAAATTCAGCATAGAGAAACTGGTGCGATATGCTGACAGGCTCGGCATCGAGACAACGGTTAAGACCGTGGAGCACAAAGATCGGCAACTCGCTTTCGCCTGAGGAATACCGTCAAACATTGCCAGAATTTCATCAAAGACGTTTGATGATCTCGAAGCGTACTTCCTTGACCATCCTCATCGTCAAGGTGCAGGAAATCAATTAACCGTTAAGGCCCGCTGGTAAACTTCGACCGAGCGCGCGGCCATCGTGCCGGCCGTAAACTGCTTGCTCCAAAGGCGCCGTCCCGCGCTGCCGAAGGTAACGCGCAATGCGGGCGCACTGATCATGCGAGCCAAAGCGTACCTCAACCCCTCGACGTCCCCCGGCGGCGCCAGCAGGCCGGTCTCTTCGTTGCTCACCGACTCGTGAATGCCGCCCACATCGGTAGCCACGACGGGTAAGCCGGCGCGCATGGCCTCGAGGATGCTGATGGGGAGAGCCTCGAAGTGGGTCGAGAGAACAAAGATCTGCGCTTCCATGAGCAAACGGTCGACATCCGTTTCCGGGGGCAGTATGCGCACCCGGCTGCTCATACCAGCTGCCTCGACTTGAGCGGCCACGCGCTGCTCCAGTTCGCCTGCGCCTACCAGCAGCAAACTCCACTTCATGCCGAGCAAACCGGAAAGCGCCTGGATTAAAGTGCGGTGATCTTTCTGCGAGGCGAAACGCGCCACCATCACCATCACCGGCGGTTGAGCGTCGATCGGCCGTAGCCTCACCTGCGCGGTCTCGGCAATTCCGTTGAGGACCACATCCAGGGTAGCTGCCCGGC
>CAZSUK010000751.1:0-4682 GCA_964609355.1 uncultured Acidobacteriaceae bacterium
CAAGACGATGACCGCCATCGCCATTCTGCAGCTGCGTGACCGCGGTAAGCTCTCGCTGAGTGACCCTGCGGTTCGCTACGTGCCTGAGCTGCGGCAGGTACACGACGATTTTGGCCCCATCGATGCGATTACGATTCGCGAGTTGCTAACGCATAGTGCGGGGTTTCGCAATCCGACATGGCCGTGGGACTGCGACGATGCGTCCAACTGCGACTGGCAACCATTCGAACCAACGCAATGGGCGCAGGTCTCAGCAATGCTGCCCTATACTCATATTGCCTTCAGTCCAGGTACGCAGTGGAGCTATTCCAATCTCGGATACGTTTTTCTCGGCCAGATCATACAGCGGCTCACGGGCGATGACTTCGAGGTGTACGTAGACAAGAACATCCTGAAGCCACTCGGCATGACCAACAGCTACTTCGATCGCTCGCCATATTTTCTCGAGTCGCATGTCTCCGCCAGTTATCTGCGCGCCGGCGATAAGCTCACCGAGCAGCCTTTTAACTTCGATACCGGAATCACGACCTCCAACAGCGGACTCAAAGCTCCCGTCACCGACATGGCGAAATATTTGCGCTTTCTGATCGGCGATCCGGCGAATTCCGTATATGACTTCGTCCTTCGGCGCAGCACCCTTGAGGAAGCATGGACAGGGATTCTGCCGGTCGCGGAGCCGGGTAAACCTGCCACACCCTATACGAAAGGAGCGCCGCTGATGGGCCTTGGCTTCTTTGTGTTGAACCTTGGCGGTCACGGCTACGTGTATCACGATGGCGACCAGGGTGGCTTTTCGTCGGAGATGCTCCTCGATCCGGCGCGCCACGCAGGCAGCATTCTGGTGGTGAATACGACCGATACCGGAGCCCCCGCGCCGGCCAATGCCTTGCATCCTCAGTCCAATACTGAGCCTGAAGCGGGCACCGATCTGCGCATTACTCTACGTGGCGAAATCATCGATCATGTTCTTTCCGGGTTCGCTACAGCCGGCAAGTAGCGGTTACTATTCGAACTGTGTTTTGAGGGTTAACGCTGGTATGTCCCTGAAACGTGCATTGTCGATTTGTCTTCTTGTCTCCGCCTTCCGGGTGTTGAGTGCCCAGGCGCCTCCCGCAACACCGAAAGCATTGCCGGCCGAAGTAGCGGGAATTCCCGTCAACTACGATGAGTCGAAGGTTGGGACCTACACTCTGCCCGATCCGCTGAAGCTCAACAACGGTAAGCCCGTTCACGATGCGAAGACCTGGAACCAGAAACGGCGGGCTGAGATTGTGCAGATGTTCGAAACACAACAGTTTGGGCGGGCTCCAGGACGGCCGGTGGATGAGAGCTTTGAGGTCGTCGAGCAGGGGACGCCTGCTCTGAATGGCAAGGCCATTCGCAAGCAGATAACGATCTATCTGTCGAAGGACAAGACCTGGCCAAAGATCGACCTGCTGATGTATTTACCGGCAGCGGCCAGGAAGCCTGTGCCTGTGCTGCTGAGTATCAACTTTGGCGCGGTCTCTAACGCGGTCGATGATCCGGGGGTCAAGCCGGGAGAGGTCTGGGATCCTAAAACAAACACCAGAATTCCTGCAGTAAAAGGGAAAGGCTTCGGACGATTGGATGTGGAGCCCCTACTGGATGCGGGTTTTGGGGTGGCCACGTTTTACTACGGCGATGTCGAGCCTGACTATCCAACTGGATTTTCAAATGGAATTCGCGCCCGGTATCTGAAGCCGGGAGAGACACAACCGGCAGCGGATGAGTGGGGCTCGATCGCGGCGTGGGCGTGGGGGATGAGCCGCGTGCAGGATTATTTTGAGACGGACAAGAGCGTCGATGCGCAGCGGGTCGCGATCCACGGTGTTTCGCGCTTGGGCAAGACCGTGCTCTGGGCGGGGGCCCACGATCAGCGCTTTGCGGCGGTGATCGCAAGTTGCTCGGGCGAGGGAGGAGCGGCGCTGAGCCGTCGTGATTATGGGGAGACCGTCGCGCACCTGGTGGCTCCGACCCGATATCCGTATCAGTTCGCCATCAACTACCAGAAATATGCGCAGCATGTGGACCAGTTGCCGATGGATGCGCACATGCTTGTGGCCCTGATTGCTCCGCGGCCCGTACTGCTGCAGACAGGAAATACCGACTACTGGTCTGATCCGAAGGGAGAGTTTTTGTCCGCGGTAGCGGCAGGACCCGTGTACGCCTTGCTGGGCAAGGACGGACTGGACACGAATGCATGGCCGGCCGCGAAGCAGCCCATTCTGCACGACCTTGGCTACTACATGCATGATGGCGGCCACGGCATGGTGGCGTCCGATTGGGACATCTATATCGAATTTTTGAAAATGCACCTGCATCCGGAACGGTAGGTTCTGGCTGCGCATGAGTCTGGTTGCAGTATCGATACAGCCGGTGGATCTTTTCGACTACCTGCGGGCGCGTTACGGAAATGCTTCTTAGGGCGTTGTGAGCGGCAGACGCCGATGGTGTTCATGCATCCCAGCCCCCAAGCTCCAAGGCCACTGACATGCATGCGTCACGCAATTTGTCGGCGTGGGCGCGATTTTCGAAGGCTCGCGCTACCACCATTCCGCCCACGCACAACGCGGCGATCGCCTGTGCCCTGGTGCACCGGCTCTGGTCACTCTGCTTCAGACTGCGCTCAAGAACGCTCACCATCGCGCTGAACACCGTCTCGAAGGCCTGCTTTGCGGTTTCGTCGCTGCGCGTCACATCGGTGGGTAACGCAATCATGGGACAGGAATTGTCGATATCCTCAAAGTGCTGGCGAGACAGATAGGCGCGCACGACCTGGGGACCTACGTCCTTCGAGGACAGATCGACTTCCACACCTTCCCAACAACTCTCCCATTCAGGGTCGGTGAAAAAGCAGCCCAGGACCTGGACATATAGTTCGCTCTTGCTCTCAAAGTAGTTGTAGAAACCACCGCGCGTGAGGCCGGCGCCGGACATGATCTGATCCAGAGAGACGCTTTCAAAGCCGTGCCGGTTGAACAGCTTGCGCGCGCTTTGAATGATCTTTCCCTTTATCTCGTCGCGATGACCACTGGGATAGGGCATACGTTCTCCTCGTTTTCGTGAGCCGAAGTATGGCGCGGGGTATGTTCTCTCGTCCAGCAAAATATGATCTTGAACATAACGTAGCTGCGTGCTTCTATGCATTGACGCCCAAATATCAGGAGGACGCGATGAATGGAAAAACGAATCCTGCTGCGCTGCTGACCACGTTGACGCGGCGGCAGGCAGGTACGTGTATTGCTATGGTGTTTTGCGGCCTGGCTTCGGACTGCAGTGCATTTGCGCGGGCAGCGCCACAAACGATGGAAGAGAAACCGGCAAATGCCGCCAATCGAACACGCACTTCTCTGCATGAGGAGATCGACTTGAAGTCTGACCCTCAACACATCTACGAGGTTCTTCTGGATGCAAAACAGTTCAAAGCATTCACGGGTGCGCCCGCAGAGATCGATCCGAAACCGGGCGGAGCCTTTTCCATGTTCGGAGGACAGATCGTTGGCAGAAACGTCGAGTTGGTACCAAACCAGCGGATCGTGCAGGCGTGGCGGCCCACCCATTGGGATCCCGGCGTTTACTCGATTGTTGAGTTTGAGCTTAAACCAGAGGGGTCCGGAACGCTGGTGGTATTGGAGCACAAAGGATTTCCTGAAGGCGACTTCGATCACTTGGAATGGGGGTGGCACACGCACTATTGGGAACCACTCAAGAAATACCTTGGTTAGCCGCAGGCCTTCACAAGCAGGTTCCATGCGGCCTCCTCCGCTAGAATGAGGTATGGGCCGACGACACTCTTATACGGTGACCGTGACATGGACAGGGAATCAGGGCACTGGCACGAGCGGATATCGGGACTATCAACGTTCCCATGAGATTTCTGCTGCCGGAAAATCGGGTATCGCCGGCTCGTCGGACCCGGCGTTTCGAGGCGACCGCGCCTGCTGGAACCCGGAGGATCTTCTGGTCGCCTCACTCTCCGCCTGCCACGAGCTTTGGTTTCTCCATCTTTGCGCGGACGCCGGAGTCGTGGTGGAGGCATACATAGATGAAGCAGTCGGTGTGGTGGAAGAGGCTGCGGACGGCGGTGGACAGTTTGTTGAAGTGGTTCTACGGCCCAGGATCAGGTTGGCGCCGGGCAGCGATCGGGATAAGATACAGTCACTGCATCATGAAGCCCATGCCAAGTGCTTTATCGCCCGGTCAGTAAATTTTCCGGTCAGATGCGAGCCAGTCATTGATTAGCCTGGCAATGCCAGTATCAACGCAGCGGCAAGCGCTGCCGTCTTGTGATCCCTGGTCCAGGGTGGGCCTACGGTGGTTCCTAGGTTTGAGATGCTAGCCTGCACACGGCTTGCCCTGTTTCCAAATACTGCTCCTGCTCGCTCATCGAGCTCTCGCTCTCGAATTGGGGTAACCGGAATTCGTAGGCCATCAAAAGCTTTGGCTGCAGTTTGGCGGAAGAATTCCCCTTCTGCTGTGTGAATGAGGGGGTGCGCGGCGAGGATCTTTTCGAGCGCCGGAAGAGGGCGACCCGCGGCGAATAAAACCGCTCCGCCTACGATTCGGTAGTGGCGTTGGTTGAGTTCGCTTATGACTTCCCCGATCGCAGAGGTTGCCAGACCACATGAGGAATTCGCGCAGCGGGAAAGGTGCTCCGCTTG
>CAZSUK010000752.1:0-15832 GCA_964609355.1 uncultured Acidobacteriaceae bacterium
TGTCTTCGCAGCGTAGCCGCTCCTAATTCCGTCCATCCAAGTCGCCAACCTTCCGAGAAGTAACCGCTCTCCCTTGTCATCCCGAGCCGAGCCGAAGGATCCGCAGTTCTCACCCTGCAGCGGCACCCTCCTCGCATTTGCTAGCATTCCCTTGCGAGGCAAATTACAAGATGATCATCGGCGTTCCCAAGGAAGTGAAAGACCACGAGTCCCGGGTGGGCATTACACCTGCCGGCGCAAAGGCCCTCGTCGACGCAGGCCACACCGTGCTCGTACAAACCCAGGCGGGCGATCTCTCCGCTTTTACTGACGATGAATACCAGTCAGCAGGAGCCGAGATCGTCGGTTCGGCTCACAATGTCTGGGGCCACGCCGACATGATCGTCAAAGTAAAAGAACCAGTCGAACAGGAATACGTCTTCTTCCGTGAAGGCCTGGTGCTCTTCACCTACCTGCACCTCGCTCCCCTGCCGGCGCTCACCGACCGCCTGCTGGCCACCAAAGTCACCGGCATCGCCTACGAGACCATCCGCGATCGTGCAGGGACGCTCCCCCTGCTGACACCCATGTCCGAAGTGGCAGGAAGGATGTCCGTCCAGGTGGGCGCGACCTACCTGGAAAAGGAAAAAGGCGGGCGCGGAGTACTGCTGGGTGGAGTGCCCGGAGTGCCCCCGGCGACCGTCTGCATACTCGGAGGCGGCATCGTCGGCACCAACGCCGCCAAGATCGCCCTCGGCATGGGAGCAAATGTCACTATCGTTGATCTCAATCTCAACCGGCTGCGCGAACTGGACGATATCTTCAACGGCCGCGTCTATACCCTGGCATCCAACTCCTATAACGTCGCCCGCGCCGTACAAAACGCGGACCTGGTCATCGGCGGCGTGCTGATCCCCGGCGCCGCAGCCCCAAAAATCGTGACCCGGCAAATGGTCTCGCGGATGAAGAAAGGAGCCGTAGTGGTCGACGTCGCCATCGACCAGGGAGGCTGCATCGAAACCGCCCACCCAACCACCCACAGCGACCCCTCGTTCCTGGTGGATGGAGTGGTCCACTACTGCGTTACCAACATGCCCGCCGCTGTGCCCAACACATCCACCTTGGCGCTCACGAACGCAACTTTCCCTTACGTGCTGCGCCTGGCCCACCACGGCGTAGCAGCAGCGATCAAGGCCGATCCCGGAATGTGCGAAGGAGTGAATACTTACGCCGGGCAACTCACCTACAAAGGAGTCGCCCAGTCGCTAGGGAGAGAGTGGAAACCGGTGCTCGATCTGCTCCCCTGAGCACCGGTGGTTCTTAGTTCTGGGCTGGAGGAGCACCACCACCGCGTTGCATCATACGTTCCTGCATCTTCTGTTGATCCTGCGCGAATTGCGCCTTCTGAGTATCGTTGAGAATCGCCTGGATCTTGGTGTTCGAATCCTCGTGAATACTCTTCATCTTGGCCATCTTGTCGTCACGAGACAAAGAACTGTCCCCACGCAGCGCCATCATTTTCTGCTGCGCGTCGGCAATGATCGGCTTGATTTGCGTTTGCTGATCCGCAGACAGGTTGTAGCGTTTGGTCATCCGCGCGACCTGTTCGTCTGGGGTGGGCGGCTGACGGTGACCGCCTTGCTGAGCGGCAGCATCAGGGGGAGCGGGGCTATCCTGCTGCGCAAAGGCGGCAGCCGAGCCGAGGGTGAGCCCAGTGGCCAAAATTCCACTGAGTGCTATACGACCTAATTGGTTCTTCATGGGTGTTTCTCCTGCAATATCTACCACATTGATGAGAACACGCGGCCGGCCGCATGGTTGCTAGCAAACCGCATGTAAGCGGTCAGTTCACTAGAAATTGACGTAGGTTCAGAAGAAATAGTTCAGTATTTCGGGGGCATCGGCACCGGCGCCGAGCGTAAACCGCAAGCCAGCAGGCCGCGGGTTTCGTCCGCCCCTGTGACGTAGGCGTAGGCAAAGACTACCTGGTATTGGCTTTCCCCGGGATAAGAGCAGATCGCACACCCTGGTTTGTACTCGAGGACAGGGTTCTCTAGCGGACTTTCCGTCCATTCCCTGCTCTGGTGTGGTGGCACGGTGAGGAAGTCTGCTGCCACAATGCTCTGGTTGGGATAAACCATAACCCGGCCATGCTCGTTGCCGGCATTCACCAAACTTCCACCAGCCCCGTTCGATGCCCTCCACCACCAGCGCCCGTGAGCGCGCGCATACCAGTGGGAGCTGGACGGAACCGGTTCGGCCAGCTTGATCTGCCGGCTGGTGCGGTTCGACAACATAAAATGAAAGCCCGGAACCTGGCCGGGGCCGGTCATGGCAAGGTAGCTTGCCGAGAGGGTTACCCCGGAACAAAGGGGAACCGATCGTACCGGAAGGCTGGATGCGCCTGAGCTGGACCAGGCCAGCAGCAAGGCAAGTACGGGCACGAATGTTTTCAGACCACGTTCGCTCGCCGCTTTCACCACACTCGAATCTCAAGACTCATCGTAGGTTCGCCTTTACGAAATAGATCGCTAGAGCTGCTTTTCCATATGGATGATGGGCAGCGACAGGCCGCGCTGAAGCGGGACTTGGCGACGTTCCCCCTCCAGGTAGCCACGGGCGAGGTACAGGGGCACGCCGGTGAGGGTGGCTCCCATCTCCAGGCGGCGGAAACCTGCGGCCTCCGCAGCCGCCTCGCAAACCTCAAGAATTCTGCTGCCCACGCCCCGCCGCACCCAGGCGGGGTGAACGAAAAAGGCACGTATCTTTGCGGCTTCGCAATTTGGATCGAGCAGCGCATCTTCGCGACCCGCGCAGTGGTCGCTGCCATAGAGGGTCTTGCGCTTGCTCCAGCCTCCGCAGCCGGCAAGGACGCGACCCTCGCCAACCTCAGCCTCGGCTACGAAATAGGTGCCATCCTCGATCAATTGGGTGTCCACGCCAAACACCAATTCGACAGCTAGCTCCAGTTGCTCTGATGTATAGTCTGCCGCCTGCAGACCCATCACCGATTGGCGGATCAGGCTCTGGAGCGCCGGGATATCGTCTGCGACGGCTTGCCGAACAAATAGCAGCATGGGGTGAATGACCGAAATTCAGGATACCAAGATCAGGGAGGCGGGATTGGGCAATAACAGTTCTTATAGGTGGCTGGGTCGAGAGCTTCGATCGCACAGTCGAGATTTCCGACGCCCTGGGCGGGCACAGTGTCGTTTGAGCTCGATACATTGAGAATGGTCAACCAGCGGGCGCGGAGGGCTGCATCGCTTCGAATACGGTCATAGACACTTTTCAAGCTCGCGCTATCCAGTTGTTCGCTCTGCCATTCCTCCGCAAAACTGTACTCCCGAGTCCAGTTGCCCGGGACCCCGCTCCCGGCGGAGGTGAGGTTAGTAAGGTAGTAAGTAGACTGATTAGCCAGTCTGCCGCCTCCTGTGAAGGAAACGACTCGGAAAGCCGGGTTCTGACCGTAAATCGGCGAGACAGGCGGATCGATCAGCACGAATGCTTCTCCAGGTTCGTTTGCACGCAAGACGCGGAAATCATCCGTGTGGTCGTGGCCGGCAAAAGTCGCCGTGACTGTACTTTGGTAATCGTGCAGGATGGCCTCGAAGCGAGCCGTCCACTCAGGCTTCCACATGGGAACAATTGCCTTGCTACACAAGTCTGCGATTGGACCACCTGCCTGCAGACGCCGGTATTGCATCATGCTTGAAAAACCATCGATCCCGGGAGGGATGTGGAGCATGATCCATACTTTTTCATTGGCCTGGCGGGCTTGGGAAAGAGCAGCTTCCAACCAGGTGAAGGTGCGGGAAGCAGCGGTCGAGTCAACCGGCGAGCAGCCGCCGGCAAAATTCGCCGCCTGATACTTGTTCGAAAAGAAGACGGAGTTGACCGAGAGGATGCGAACCCCGCGAACGTTCGTTGGTCGAACTGCGTAGCTGCCCAGTGATTTCCAGTCTGCGATAAAGGAGCCGCTGCCGCGTGCAAGTGCTCGCGCCAGGGCGGCGGTATCGTTCAGAAATGGTCCGTCGGCCTGGATCTGATAGTCACCACATTCGTCATCATTGTTGCCCGGGGTGAGCAGTATTTGGGTCTTGGGAAATCTTCGCCGCAGCTCCCATGCAAGGAAGGTAACCGTCTTGAGCACGAACGCGCGGTAGTGCACAGGATCGGTGTCATGGGTTGCGCCGGCATAAGCGCGGGGAAACCCATGGGAAAGCAGATCACCTGTGATCATCAGCAGCGCAGGGTGAGGCTCGGTCGTCCGCACGGCATCGAGGGCAGACTGCAGTAGCGGCCAATTGGTGTCCTGACCGTACGGGCTATACGAGGTCACGCGCGACCGATTAAGGATCGGCTCCCAGCGGTTGGAAGGCGCGGAAGCCAGGTTCGCAACCAGGGACGGATCGAAGAAGGGATTGAAGTGAATGTCAGAAACGATCAAAAACTGACCGTTCGCCGGCGCAGCAAGGGATCTGACAGGGCTGGCCAGAAAAGCCAGGATTGCCAGGATGGCTAGGGGAAAATGCCTGCGCTTATTTCGTCGCACACTGTTTGCTTCCCGTGTCGGCTATACCGGCGATGAGCCACTTGCCGTCGGTCTTGACCAGATTGAAGAGATCGGTTCCGCAATGATCTGGCGTGCCATCAACGAGAAACTCGAACGGCGCCCAGACCATCGCCAGATCATTATCCATACGTATCAGGGGATCGTGGATGCGTTCTTCGATGTGAGTTTTGCTGGGCTTGCTCAGGTGTTCAGCGAACACCTCGATGGTCATTTGCTCCGGCTTGCCGTCTCGCATGAGTATCAGCATCGTACCGGGCAATGCCGCGGCCTTAATGGCTGCAGGGTCGCGGTCTGTCATCCCTTGAAACATCGCATCGATGGGGGACAGGACTGACGAGTCCTGCGCGACGGCATGGTTGGATGTGACGGCAAGAGTGAAGCCTAGGATTAAAAGGACATCGATCTTCATGGGTGGATGGCTTCCAGGTGAGGCAGAAGAACAACGCTCTCCTGCTCGTTGGGATCAGTGCGGGAAATCACGGCGACAGTCTCTTCCGTCGTGCTGGGGTTGTAAGGCAGGTGAGGCATGTCGGCTGGGATGTAGAGGAATTCCCCCGGGTGAAGCAAATTATGGTGCTCAAGTTGGGGGCCGTACCACATGGCTCCAACGCCTTTGAGCATGTAGACGGCGGTCTCGTGGGAGGCGTGTTTGTGGGCCTTGGCGCGGCCGCCAGGCGGGATGGTGAGCAACTGCATGTGGATGCCCTGCGAACCGACGGTTTCTGCCGAGATGGCCGGGGAATACATGAGGCCTTGCTTGCCCTGAAAGGCTTCGCCCGGTTGAACTACCCGGCAGGTGGGGACGGAGACTTCATTAACAGATGCCATGACGTGCCTCCCAACATCGTGTCTTTTCAAGAGTAGCGATTGCGGGGGCCTGCTGTCGACGAAAAGAACTTCAGGCGAAAGGCCAGACCTGTTCGATGGTCTTGCCGAGCATCCAGCGCTTATCGTCGGCGTTGAGGAATTGCATGTCATCGCGGACGACGGTCAGCCTCTGCGCGTAGCTCGCTCGCTCTTGGGCGATGGGCCAATCGGTCGCCCACATGAGCCGCCGCGGTCCGAAGGTATCGTATAAGCGCTTTACCAGGCGCTGGGAATCAAGCCAGGGATAGCTTTCCCTGGATAAGGACCAGGTGTGTGAGATCTTGATGAAAACCCTGGGATAGTGTGCCAGAGCCACCAGGGCTTCGAGTTGCTCTGGATGATCTACCGGGCAATCGGCCATGTGGTCGATCACTACCGTCAACTCCGGGAATTTGTCGATCAGCTTCTGGGCATCGGGAACACGGCTGATGGGAATCAACAGCGTCATGGGAACTTTGAGGTTTTGGCATCGCTTCCATAAGGGGACCATCAGCGGGCCTCGAATCCAGTCTCCGCCGGCATCGCCGGCCGGGCTGAGGCGGACGCCTCGAAAACCTTGCTCCGTCAACTGTGCAAGGTGATCCGGCGCGGCAGGGTCGAGCGGATCAACCCGGCAGACTCCTTCAAAGACCCGCGGATATTGCTTGAGGACTGCGGCCAGGTAACTGTTGTCATAACGGTAGTGGATGACCTGGATAATCACAGTCCTGGCTACGCCGTTGGTCTTCATCAGCTGCAACAGCATTTGTGGAGTGGCATCGTAGTCAGGAACTCTGGCTCCGGAAGAGAAAGGAAATTGTGGGTCGCGACTCCAGACATGAACATGAGGATCTAAAATACGATCGCCCGATAACGCAGCAGCGGCTGTCATCTTCACCATCTCCCGGCGGGTGAGCACAGGTATAGCACAATCGACGGCCATGGCTAGACCCTGACAAAGAGCCGCTTCTGATACAGCGGGTAAAGCAGAATAATGTTCAGAAGAACAATCACGATTGCATAAGCGAGCGACGAAGGATGGGGAGATAGCCAGCTCGCGAAGAGGTTCTGGTATATCCATTCGTGCATGGTTAGCCCCTGAAGGTGGATGCGGTCGAGCAGGCTGGTGATGATGGTTGACAACGTAAAAGCGAGAATTGCATTCGTGCCCAGGATTTTGGCCGGAAGGACTCCGCGGCGGAAGCCACTCAGATCGACAACCGCGTAAACCGCAGCGAACACCAACACGCTAACACCTGTACTCAGGAGAGCAAAGGTGCTGGTCCAAATGCGCTTATTCAAAGGCAGAAGTGGGCTTAATAGCAATCCCGAGATCGCGAGCGTGCATCCAGCCACGGCGAGGCCCAGCGCCTTTGTTCTGGCGGGGCGGCTTGATCTCATCCACTCGCCCGCGACGATGCCGGTGAGGGTAGAAAACATAGCAGGCAGAGTGGAGAGGATACCTTCAGGATCGTAAGTAACTCCTTTTCCCGGCGTAAGGCCCCAAATCCAGAGGTGGTTTATCCCAAAAACCCGGCGATCAATGTAGGCGGGAAGGCTCCCCAATGTGTCGAGATGGCCGGGCCCGATGCCGGGGACCGAAACCAGCTTCAGCAGTGCCCAATACACGGCAAGCAGGCCGAACGCCACACCTGCCATCAGCAGCGCCTGCCTGGAGATTCTCTCCTTCTCGACCTGCTCACGCGGGTCGGTTGCTAACAGATAGAGAGCGCCGCTGCAGAGGTAGCAGATCGCGATTCTCTGGAGAATTCCAGGAATGCGCAAGGTGCGCAAGTGATAGTCCGGAAATCCATTCAACACAAGGCCCAGGATAAACAGCACCACGCTCCTCCGAAGCAGACGTTGCACGAGCATCGTACGACTGGCTCCGCGTTTGATCTGCGAGGCAAACGAGAAGGAGATCGATAGACCAGCCATGAATAGAAAGGCTGGAAAGATGATGTCCGTTGCCGTTGCGCCCATCCAATCCGCATGACGGAGCGGGCTGTATACGTAGCTGTAGGTGCCTGGGTCGGTTACCAGGATCATTCCCGCAATGACCATTCCGCGAAAGACATCAAGAGAAACGAGCCTGTTCGCCGGCAGGGTCTCGCTGGCCGCTAGCGGTAATTTCTCAACCAGCATGTGAGACGCAGCCCCTCCCGTTGGGTGAGCTAACCATACAACATGCCAGGACTGTAACGATCCGGCCGCCCCGAACACTATATCCACAGCCATAAAAAAAGTGTAACGATCCGTTTGCCCTTCAGGAAGTGAGGTCCTGAAGGGCAGATTTTTGTCTGCCCATTTTCAAGCGCGGCGGAAAAATTGGGCGGAGTCGGGACGAAACAGTAGCCATGCGATGGCCGCACAAAGTAAAGCGTGGAAGGCAAATCGCGGTAAGGATTCGAAGGCGGTCAGGACTACGTGGCCGGCGAGCCAGGCTACGGTTAGCCAACGGCCCCAGTTGTAGCCTCGGAGCAGACTTGCTCCACAGACGATGGCTAGCAATTCGATGAGTTCGATCCAGATGGCTCCTCGTTCTGAGGTCATCAACTCCGGGAAGTGATGGGCAATGCCCAGGATGCCTACAAATATATAGAGGCAGGCGATGACAAATACGGCGAGGGGAGGTTTGTTCCAAGCCATGGCTGCTCCTCCAGAGAAGGACATTGGACCCGGGTTTGCTGATTACGGTAGCACGCGGGCAGGGCCATTGGGCAGGGGAGGCTTCGGGGAAAATATGATGGTCTGGTCAGCATCTTCGAGGCATCTGACTTTCAGAGGTAATTAACGATGAGCAAAGAGCAGAATTTGGCTGCGCTTGGGAAGTTCGCAGAGGCTGTGAATACTCGCAATTTTGATCTGTTCCGAGAGGCGGTCGCCGCAGACAACGTCGATCACGATCCGGCACCGGACCAAGGCCCGGGACCGGAAGGCTACCGCACGTTCTTTTCGGCTATGACGAAAGCCTTTCCGGATATGAAAGTTGGTTTGGAAACGATGCTGGCTGACGAGGACTCGATTGGTTTCGCCTACACCTTGACAGGTACCCACCAGGGTCCCCTGATGGGGATACCACCGACAGGGAAAAAGGTGAGCATCCGGGGAGTGCAGATTTCGAAGTTCCGGGATGGCAAGATGGTGGAGCGCTGGGGAAGTTCGGACCAGCTTGGTATGCTCGAGCAGCTAGGGGTTCTCACTTTAACCAGCGCATAACGACACAACCACAGTGTCCTTTTGTCTCGGGTGTTATGGCGGGGCTGTAAAGCCCCGCCCCTTCAAAAGCACCTATTGAACCTTCCAGAAGGCTGGTTCCTTTTTGACCCATTCGGCTGGCGGGTTACTCATACGAGGATTGATCACGAACAGGTTGGTACCCGTCGCCGCGATACTGGCGGCGGTAAGCTCGCTGATCTTCTTCATGCCGTCGGCTCCGAGTTCACTTGAGAATTTGTCAGAGTCTTGCATGCTCTTGTCAGTTTCGGCGAGAGACTTCATGGTGTTAAACACCATGAAGATGGCTCCCCCGGCGGTCCCCGGCGTGGGGTTTCCATACGTGAGTTCGAAGGTGTCCCAGTGGGTGTCGGGGGCGACCTTGCGGTAGGCCTCGATGTACATTTTGGCGAGTTCCGTGAAGTCGTGCGTATGCCCGGGTTTCACGACAAAGGTGGTGATCTCAAAAAAGCGAGCGCCGTCAATCGAGCCTTTGTTGAGGCTGAGATCAGGACGAAGCATCATGACGGCGGAGTCGTAACTCGCGAGCAGATCGCCGTCATTCTGGGAAGCCTGGTCGAGCTTAGCGCTCAAGGCTTTGTTGCTCTGTACCGCGGCTGCCTGCTTTTCCCAATCGTCAAAGCTGTCGTAGCCATAGAGGAACAACGAGCGGGAAGCTCCAGAGAGGGAGTCCAGGGCAAAGTAGGGAGTGGTGGATTTGGCATCGGCGAAGGCGTGGATAAACGCGCTTTCTGAGCGCTCATGCAGCATGCCACCCTTGCCGGGTTTGAGGTATTCGCGGTCGATGACCAGGACCTTAGGCGGCCCATCGCTCATCGCTTGTTGCGCGTTGAGAACAGGTGAGAGGGCGGCGGCAAGCGGCAGCAGTGTGGCGCAGCCGAAAAAAACGTTACGGACGAGAGCGTGCATAGTTCTCCTCGAAACGGTTGAAATGCGCTAGTCAAGACAAACGGGTACGGTGATCCGTGTTCGCGCTACCGGGCTTGAGGAGAAGGGACGAACGAGCCTCGGGAATGCGCGGACGTGGAAGAGCTGTTGCCTGGGACCTGGGGATGCGTGGCAAATCTAGTCCTGCCGGGTAGCAGTTGTCAATTTGCGGGAATGGCTTTCTGGAGGCTGGTGGCAAGAATCGCGATGAGCTTCTGGACTGACGCCTGCTCGGGGTCACGCAGGGTGGCATACTCGCTGATCTCCACGATGCGCACGCGCTTGTCGCGAAGAAGTACTCCGAGCAGTTCAGTGCCTTCGGCCAGGGTCAGGCCCTCTGTGTGGGGGAAGTAAGCGGCCGATAGATCGGCGCTGCGGAACACGTCGATGTCGAGATGAAGCAAGATGGCTGCAGAGGCTGGAATGGCTGCGAGCATCTGCGACGCGGCGGCTCGCGGTCCGAGGCGGCGAATCTCCGTTAACGGACAAGTGTGCACGCCGGGTTGTTTGGTTTGCGACGGGCGAGAGAAGCCGACGAGTGAGAGTTGCGATGGATGGAGCGAGCAGCCGACCCAAAAGGGAGAATCGTTGGTGAGAAACCAGACTGCACATGCGGCGGCGCTCTGGCAATGCGCGGACGCCGGAGGTGCGTCGTCGCAGTCACCGTCCACATAGAGGACGTGGACGTCTTGCGAGGAAGCCTGTAGCAGAGCCTTTGCCGTTCCAGCCACGACGCTGCAGTCGCAGCCGATGAGCAATGGTATCTGTTGCGGTTTCTTTAAGACATCTGTAACTTTTTCGCTGACAATCTCCCAAACGATTCTCGGGCCCGGCCAGCTTCTGATTGGGGGCACCGAATGGTGAGGCAGGTAGCTGGGGATGGGAATATCACCGCCATCGATCGCGTTGCAGCCGGCGGCGGTGAGGGATGCGATGATCCCGGCTTCCCGGTACGCCTGGGCGTCGTTTTCGTTTCCCGGGTAGAGCGAGCCGGTCCGGAGGGGAACCCCCAGGACTACGTAGACGGGACCGGAATTGCTGGTGCTGGAAAGCGTTGTGGCCTTGGAACTCAAATCAGAGGGATCGAGGGTAAACCCCATGGCCAGGGTTCCTGCGGCTTCGAGAAAGGCTCGTCGCTTCACTTGGCACCTCCCCGGATAGTTCCTTGGTCGTAGAGCAGCGGTCATACGAGAGCTGGATAACCGTCAAAATGCCCATCGCTGGTTATTACTGTACAGAAAGGCAGGTAACCAGTCAATGGACCTTCAGTGGTTATTCAGGGGAACACGGAGTCGTGTGGTCCCGATATTGGTGGTGGGCGAGGATGTTTGTCCATCCAGCGGGTCGCGAAACCAAGAACGATTGGGCGGTATTTGCCGGAATTAAGGCATCATTCAGTGTGCAATCCTGGCGGGGTTCGGTGTTTACCTTTCAGCAAGTAACCGCGGGGTTTCGGTCATCCCACGTCCGTACTCTGGTGGAATGAGCACCGTCGCGATTACTTTTCATTCACTCGCTCGGTAGAGCAAGAGTTAGCTCGACCGACGGTGGAGGGTGTCTTGAAGAAGACTCTCGTTGTAGTGTCCTGTCGCTGCAAGCGGATTGCTCCTGCCCCATCAACCAACTCCACCACTTTGCTCGCCCAACGCCCAGCTGCCGTTTGTGGCGGACCGTGACCTGAACACCTGAATTCGCGATGTTGAGAAAGACGGCAGCCAGAGGGAACGCGTGATGGACCGGCACGCGGGAGAGTCTCTCTGCGTAAGAGCATTCTCACGCCAGGAGTGCGTGAGGGGAGGTTTGCACCGGTCCCTATTCTTTAACGTTTCCGTCTCTATTCGGTCGTCTGGAAAATACGCGCAATGTGCGCGGTAACGGGGTGGGAGCACTCGGCGCCCAAAAGAGGAGGTTGGCGGGAGTGCGGAGATCGGCGGTTGTGCACAAAAGGGTGCGTTTTATGCGTCTTATGCGTTTTAAGGGTCTGCCGACCTGTCCAGGCACCCGTTATAACCTTCCGTCTGGTCGGCTATTCCTAAAAGTGCGCAAAGAGCGCAACACGTCCCCTTCTTAGGAGAAGGCTTGCGGCTGCTGTTGTAAATGTGCGAATAAAGCGAACTAAGCCCGGGTGTGGGGATGGCATCCGAATCAAAACGGGACGACCTCTCTGCCGAGCTACGCAATGGCGAACGTCCCGTCTGTCATCCGGCGTCCTGTCATCGGGTCCCTGTCATCTGGGCTGGGATGGCCCGGGCTTTCCGGCGTCCCCGGTGTTTTCCAAGTCAAAACTGCTCAATCAAGAGGCCCGCATTGAGCGGACCCTGGTTACGCTGTGATTTCGGCTCTCCGCGGGCGCGCCCTCGCGGGGGCGCAGGAATGCCGCGGAGAGACGTAATCCGTCACTTCGATTGTCACATTACCGTTTGCGATACCCGAGTCATCAGGCTGGCAAGCGCTGATGCTTTTTCGGTGGTGGGCAGCACATGCACGGGTAGAGTGCGCCGGTGCAAGGCCAAGCAGGAGCCGTCGTGGTAGGAGGGCTCCGGCGTTTGGATGCTAATCCGACAGTAGTACGGTTTTGGGACGGCGTCGAGAGCGTAAGAAGATTTCTTTGGTAACCATGGCGGCGTAGTGTTTCTCTCAAGGAAGTGATTTGCCGATGTCGCCGGCTTACTCTCACGCAATCTTCGGTAGCGAGGCCTGGGCATCGTGACCCAGGTGGGTGTCTGGATGGGGGTCAGGATTCGTGATACCGTCCCAGGGAGAGGCTTTCCGGAATTGAATCCAGCAAACCTTCTGAGTGCAATCACGTTTGCGGCTGACAAGCATCGCCGGCAACGACGTAAGGACGCGGACGCATCCCCTTACATCAATCACCCGATTGCCGTCGCAACTGTGCTGGCGGTTGAGGGTGATGTGGTTGATGAGGCTACGCTGCTGTGCGCCATCCTCCACGATACCGTCGAGGACACCGATACGACCTTTGCGGAGCTTGGGCAACATTTTGGACTCGAAGTAACCGAGCTTGTGCGCGAGTTGACGGACGACAATTCTCTCGAAAAGAGCGAGCGGAAGCGACTCCAGATCGAACATGCAAAAGAATCGTCTTTGCGTGCCAAGCAGGTGAGGATCGCGGATAAGATTTGCAATGTTCGCGATATTACAGACAGCCCTCCTGCAGCTTGGCCGCTACAACGACGGCTCGAATATTTGATATGGAGCGGGAGAGTGGTTGAGGGGTGCCGCGGTGTGAACAGCAAGCTGGATCGGGCGTTCGATCAAGCCATCGTGCGAGCTCGCGAGGTTTTGAACGTTGAGGTTTCAGCGGCGGTGGTTGCGGGTTGAGATCCGGCTCGACTGACGGTCTGAATAACCGAAGCTGCGTTTACGAGGGGATCGGTATCATGTCGCCGACTTGAAGGACTACAGGCACAGAAGGCTAACGCGCGCGCTGGCGTCGAAGCGTCCGCTCTCGGTCGGTGATCGGCCCGACTCTGACCGTTATTGCTGGCGCGAACGGATATGGGAAGGTACGCATACCTCCGGAGATGAGGCTTCTCGTGTGTCAAGAGACCCGTTCTTCTGCTTCTTCAGAAACGCGGAACACCTCTTCCCGGATGATGCGCTCCGTGGCTTCATTCAGATAGTCATCGAGAGCACTCTTGATCTCGAGAAACTCTGGCCAAAGAATTTTGTTGATGAAAGAAACAGGAGCGCGCAAAACCACGGTGGAGTAGCGCTGTCGCGGATACCGGTAAGGAGTGAGGCCGTGACGACGGCATAACGCGGTAAAGAGACGCCGGCTCCAGCGATCGGGCAAGCGGAAAACGGTCTCGACGGAGATTTCCTTTTGCTCGAGCGCCTTCAGGGCGGCGCGCACCCTGTCGATCGCGGCTGCCGCCGCATCCTGCTCTCCAAGCGTGGTCGCGCCCTCGAAAAGAGCCGCAATCTTGCGTAGCTTCTGGCGAAGTTCCTGTTCCGTGCTCACTTGTACCTCGGTTGCCGCAGCCGCAAAGGTTATTGAAACATACAAGGCGGACCGGACGACGCGATGGGAACAGATGAAAACGTGCCGTTTGTATGGAAAAGCGGTCTCGCAACGAGTGCAGGCCTTTGCGATTGTCCTCATCGGGAAAGCACGATCGAGTTTCGCCAGGCGGACTGCAGATCCCTCGGATTCGCTCCTAAAGAACTAAAGAACAAACCCGGCTTCCGTTTCGTCTGCTGTTGTGGGACGTCGGAGGGTGAGATTTGCGTATCCCACCCTTCGCAAGAACGCGAAGGATGGGGCACCCGAACATTGGTTCCTACGCGGCGAAACTCTCCGGCGGCGGTTGCGGGATTGAGGAAAAAGGATTGCAGCGTGGCTCTGCAAGAAGTTTTAGACTGGATTGGATATGAGCAAAGGGACATCTGCTGGAAGGTGTCAATTCTGTAGTCAGGTCTTGCCTCGTGCAGTCATGGCGCGCCATTTGTCGTCATGCGGCCAACCGGAGACTTCGGCCTCGTCAACCGGCCCGAGCTTCCACCTTTTAGTGGAAGCTCGCCACGCCAAAGCGTACTGGATGCATGTGGCGCTGCCGGTCAACGCCCCACTGAGCAAACTGGACAAGTTTCTTCGGAAAACATGGCTCGAGTGCTGCGGTCACTTGAGCAGCTTCGAGATCGCAGGCGAACGCTATGCCTCCGACCCCATGGGGGTTGAGAGCAGCATGGAGCGGCCGCTGCAACACGCGGTTGACGTGGGTATGAGCTTTTCCTACGAATATGACTACGGCTCGACCACCGAGCTGAAGTTGAAGGTGGCCGGCGTCCGTGCAGAGGGTACTCCCAAGGGCGCGGCACAGTTGTTGGCCAGAAACGAACCTCCCTCGATCCTCTGTCAGTCGTGCGGGACAGAACCGGCTGCACAAATCTGTGCCCAATGCGCGTGGGATGAGGTGGGATGGCTCTGCCCAGGTTGCGCCGATAGGCATTCCTGCGAAGAGGCAATGCGCCTGCCAGTCACGAACTCTCCGCGGGCCGGGGTGTGCGCGTACAGCGGTTAGCCGCGGTTGGATATCCTCCCGGAGAATCCGCAAATCTGCATGATCACTCAGCGCCGCTTCTAACACGAAGTCATCATTGGCATCCGGCAGAGCGGACGCGAGTCGCCATGACAACTCACCTCTACTGCTGGGCGACGGGCGTTGTGGAGTTTTCCAGAAGCTGGATTGCTCTGCGGTAATCCACTCCCTCCGGGACCTGAGAGAAGTGGGTGGCTTGCTCCGTGAGCTGAATGTTGAACGACTTGAGCATCAGGGCCTTGCCTCTCAGGTTCAACTTCATGCTGGTCAGTTCCCAGTCGTGGTTGCCTATGTCGGATTGTTCGAGCTGGATGGTTCCCCCTTTGTCCAGCTTGCCCAGGATGCCCCAGCCGAAATCTACGTTGGCAATGACGTGGGCGTCGAGGCGGGTCAGGCGTTCCTGCGCTTGATCGATCCAGACTTCGCCGGCCAAGCCGCGGAAGATGTTGGCTTCCACATCCGGAGGCTCGAAGCTTGGATTGGGTGAGAAGGTCAGATGATGGCAGGTTCCCGTGCCGGTGGGGCAGGGGCAGGTCCCTTGGTCGCGATACAGAAAGGCGTCCGGCAGCAGGCGCATCAGGCGGTTCACCCGGTCTGCGTCTTTCTGCTCCCGCTGGTGACGATGCTCCTGGATCTCGGGGTGGTTGGCTAAGGTGTTGAGCCGGTCCAGCTCGGCCTGGTTGGCTTCGGTGACCAGCGGCTTGTTGTCGATGGCGATGAGGCGGGCGACGTCGCCTTGATCGGTTTCGATGATGTCTTTGGTGGCGTCGCGATGGTCGTCAGTTTTGCGGAGTAGGTAACGGAGGGGACGGTGAGTCTTGGCGGCGTCCTCGCGGTTTTGGATGGCTCGGCGGACCAGGGCGGCAGGATCTTGAGGTTGGTTCGGTTGAGGGAGGGCCGGCGAGGTTAGCGTGAGCAGGGTGATAAGGAGGAGACGGGTGGCGTGAACTCGCGGAGGTTCTTGGCGACGGAGCACTGGCTGTTAGACGGTGGGAGGGCGCTTCGAGGATAGAGTGTCGTTCGGCTTACTCCTCCGTGGTACAAATGACTGGGTTGAGCCACGAATTCGATAAATCGACCGGATGCTGCGGAGCCCATAGCCTGGTTGAAGTGTTCTCCACCTTGACACGGATGCCGGGCAAACACCGTATTAGCGGAGCGCAAGCCATGCTGTTCGTAGGCAGTATTTACGAACGGCTGTCGC
>CAZSUK010000753.1:0-16075 GCA_964609355.1 uncultured Acidobacteriaceae bacterium
CCTGAGACCGGCGGAGCGTCTGCCGGCATTGATACCGGTCTCGAGTACAGCTACAAGGAAGATGAATTGCGCCAGGGCGTAGCAGAGAATGAGGCGCGGTCCGGGCCAATGGGCATGGGCTTCCGCGTCCCAATGATCATCGCCTCACCGTGGAGCCTCGGCGGATGGGTAAACTCCCAACACTTCGACCACACCTCTACACTGATGTTCCTGGAACGATTCATTCAGCAGAAGTACGGTAAGACCGTATGCGAAGAAAACATCAGCCCGTGGCGGCGAGCGATCTCCGGAGACCTCACTTCGGTTTTTCGACCTTATGATCCGAAACAAGCCGCGCTTGATTTTCTCAACCGGAACAAGTTTGTGGTGAGTATCGAGAAGGCTCGCTACAAAGAGATCCCTTCGAACTACAGAAAACTCACAGCCGGCGAGATCGAACAGATCAACCATTCTCCGCAGCATTCTGCGCTGATGCCCCGACAAGAAGGAGGCATCTGCCCTGCATGCGCCCTTCCCTACGAGCTGTATGCGGATGGCGGTCCTGGTGCGGACGGCAAGAATTATGAGATCCGCCTCAGCACCGGGAACCAGGTGCATGGAGGGAGGGCGGCCGGTACTCCCTTTAACGTCTATCTCCGGAATTTGAAAGATGGGCGCGGAATAATGGCTGCCACATACGCGGTCAAGCCAGGCGACAGCTTGACTCGGCAATACCCGTTTGCCATGTTCGCCGATGAGGGTTATGCCATTGAAGTGCACGGTCCCAACGGCTTCTATAGGTCCTTCACCGGCCGCGCTGATTCACGTCCTATCGAGGTGCGAACGTCCTACGAGCAGACTGGCAAGGATTTAACGGGAAACGTGCTCGCGCGTTTGCGCAATACAACCGCCAAATCTGTCAGCGTAGAGATTCGAGACAATGCCTACAAGACAAAGTCTGTGAGCAGAAGAATCGAACCGGGCCAGGAAACATCGGTTATTCTGCATCTCGAAAAAAGCCACGGCTGGTATGACTATACGGTCAACGCGACGGGCTCAGACGGGGAGGCACGTTTTGCCGGTCGGGTGGAAACGGGAAGGGCAAGCTTTACTGATCCCTTGATGGGAGGAATCGTGTAGCGCACTTCCTGGCTGATAGACTCCTTGCACCAATAGAGAGGAGTTTCGCGATGCCGCCGAAAGGCACGTCTGCCGTGGTTGTCAGGACTGCCACAGCCGAGGATGTCGCAACCTGCGGGCAGATCTGTTACGACGCCTTCACCGCCGTTAACAGTGCTCACGGTTTTCCACCCGACTTCCCCAACCCCAAGGTCGCGGAGGGTCTCATCTCCTCGATGTTTTCAAACCCTGATTGCTATTGCGTTGTGGCAGAGATTGACGGCCAGATCATCGGCAGCAACTGCCTTGACGAGCGCGCCATCATTGGCGGGGTTGGACCGATCACGATTCACCCTGAAGTACAGAATATGGGGGTTGGCCGTTTGCTTATGCAGGCGGTGATGGATCGCGCCCACGATCGTGGCGCCGCCGGATTACGACTGGTCCAGGCCGCCTTTCACAATCGCTCTCTTTCTCTCTATACCTCTTTCGGCTTTGACGTGCGCGAGCCGCTCTCCTGCCTGCAGGGAGTGATTCGCGAACCCAACCTTCCCGGATGCCAGGTACGATCCGCTGTAGCGGCCGACGAGGATGCCTGCAACTCGCTCTCTCGCCGCGTTCATGGCTTCGACCGTGCTGTCGAGCTGTCACAGGCGATCTCGCACGGCACTGCGCGTGTGGTCGAACGAGGAGGCCACATCACTGGATACACGACCCATCTTGCCTTCTTTGGCCACTCCACGGCGGAGACGAATCTGGACATGCAAGCACTGCTGGCTTCGGTAGAGGGCTTTGCCGGCCCGGGAATCCTCGTCCCTTCTCGCAACAGCGTTTTGCTGCGGTGGTGCCTGCAGAACGGTCTCCGCGTTGTAGAGCCCATGACGCTGATGAGCGCCGGGCTATACAACGATCCGGCTGGCGCCTGGTTGCCATCCGTACTGTTCTAGTTCCGGCCCATTCATTGACGAGGCAGGGGTTCCAGTAATGGCGCGACCGGCACCACTTGCTCGATCGAAGGCAGAAGGCGTGGGGTAACCTTCGCCTTTGCTGCCTGTTCGAACGCATATCCAAATCCGAGCAACCGCGCTTCGCTCCAGGCCGGGCCAATGATTGACAGACCGACCGGCAGCCCCATCACCGCGCCCATCGGCACCGTCAGGTGGGGATAGCCCGCTACCGCAGCCAGGCTACCCGCTCCCGCGCCGCTGATCTGATCACCATTCGCCGCATCGATCTTCCAGGCCGGCGGCATGGTCGGCGAGACGAGGGCGTCGAGATGGTTGGCTGCAAGCATGGCATCGATCCCGTCACGCCCGGCAATGCGAAGCGACGTGGCACGCGCAGCCAGATAGTCGGGATCGTCCAGCCCCTTGGTTGCTTCAGCTTTCTCGAACGTCTCCTGCCCGAAGAGTGCGAGTTCGCGGTCAGCATGAGCCTTGTTGAATGCAATCACGTCGGCGAGCGTTCGCGTCTTCACAGCCAGCGGCGTGCTCGCAAGATATTTGTTCAGATCGGCCTTGAGCTCGGTATTAAGCACCAAGGTCTCCGCCTTTCCCATCTCGTCCCGATCCTTCAGCGTTGTTATGTCAACGAGTGTCGCGCCCTGTGCTTGGAGCACGGTCAACGCCTGCGCGAACAGCTTGTCGGTCGCCGCGGACCAGCCGGTTGCAAAGCGCAAGACGCCGATCCGTGCCCCTCTAAGTGCATCGGGCTTCAGCGCCGCCAGGTAATCGCTGAGGTGCGCGTCTGCCTGCCTCGTTGCCGGGTCCGCGGGATCGGTGCCGGCGATCGCGTCAAGCACCCGCGCTGCCATGGCAACATTGGCCGCAATGGGCCCGGCGGTGTCCTGACTGTGGCTGATGGGTACGATGCGCGCACGGCTGACGAGCCCGACCGTGGGCTTCAGTCCCACAACGCCGTTCACTGCCGCAGGGCAGGTGATGGAACCATCTGTCTCGGTGCCGATCGCGGCCTCTACCTCGCCGGCGGCGACGGCAGCCGCGCTTCCCGATGAGGAGCCGCATGGATCGCGGTCCAGCGCGAAGGGATTGCGTGTCTGCCCTCCCACCCCGCTCCAGCCGGAGATGGAGGCGTTCGAGCGGATATTCGCCCACTCCGACAGGTTCGTCTTGCCCAGAATTACCGCGTCAGCTGCACGTAGTCGCTCGACCAGCGGGGCATCCCGATGGGTTACGTTGTCGAGCAGCGCCATGCTGCCCGCAGTCGTAGGAAGCGGCCCATCCGCCTCAATATTGTCCTTCAGCAAGATCGCGTAGCCATAGAGCGGCCCACGCGCCTTCCTTCGTCGATCGATGGCGCGGGCCTGTTCGAGCGCAGTCGGATCGAGCGCGATTACAGCATGGATTTTCGGATCCACGGCCCTCACTCGCGCGATTGCCGCCCTGGTCGCTGCCTCAGCACTAGCCGTTGCAGTGGAAGTAGGGTTGGAAGTCGAACCTTGGGCAACAGTCGAAATCGCTACAAACAGGGCGAGCAGTGTCGAAAGCATGATCGATATTCTCATGGGGCGTGGCGAAACTGGTGGGGCAGATACGGTCAGCGAGTAGACTTTTTGTGGAAACACGTTGGGAGAGTGCATGCTGAACCGTCGCAACTTTCTGAAGACCGGCCTTACCGGAGCCGGAGTCATTCCGCTGACCTCCGCACTGAATGGCCTTGATGCTATGCCGGCTTCGCCGCCTGAACAAGACACCACTGTGGATACAGACGGACCTAACGTGGAAGTCGTCTCGCTTCCGCAGCGTTTGCCTCACGTCGACCAGTCCACCCTTCCCTGGCAGCAGAAGGTTCGCCGGGTGGGGCAGACAAACTTCACAGAATACGATCCTGCCGTCATGAACGTGGAGGAATGGGCTGATTACTGGCACTCCGCTGAGGTAGACGTTGTTTACGTCAGCGTCACGGGTATTCTCGCTTTCTATCCTTCCACGGTGAAGTTCCACCGGCACGGAAAATTCCTGAATAACCGCGACCTTTTCGGCCAATGCGTGGCCGCAGCGAAGAAGCGCGGTATGAGAGTGGTGGCGCGCATGAGTCCCGATCTCAATTGGGGAGATGCGCTCGATGCGCATCCTGAATGGGCCATGCGGTATGCGGACGGATCGGTGCAGCACAGCAGTGAAGAGCCTGCCCTGTTCAAGACCTGCATGTTCTCGCGATACATGGATGATTATGTTCCCGCCATCATGCGCGAGGTGAATTCACTTTACGATGTGGACTGCTTCTATACCAACGGCTGGCCTCCGCTGGGCAGCCTGCCCGTCTGCTACTGCTCCATCTGCAGCAAGCTTCCCGCGGCTGGTACGGCAGCGTACTGGCGCGTCTTCACCGACCGCACACTGGAACTGTGGCAAAAATATGACGCCATCGCAAAAGAAAAACGGCCCGACAGCTTCTTCTTTGCCAATCTGGGAGGCAACGTTCGTGGCGGACCAAATCTCGATCGTGTGGGCAAAGTTGCTGCATGGTTTCAGGCTGATAATCAGGGCCGTACCTACGACGACGCGGCCATTTGGGGATGCAGCCTGCAGGGCCGTGTTTGCAATGCGATCCTCGATGGCAAGGTTGCCGCCAATGTAACAGCTGCTTATTCGACCGGCAGTCCGGGATGGCGGAATGTCTCGAAGAGTCCTTATGAAGACAGAATGTGGCTCAACGAAACGCTCGCCAGCGGTATGGTGCCGTACTTTCACTTTGTTGGTGCGGAAAACGGATTTGCCGAAGATCGCCGTTGGCAAGAAGCCGGCGTGGACTATTTCCGTTGGACGGCGCGGCATGATGCGCACTTCACGACGCGCCGCTCGATCGCCAACATCGGAGTGGTGTTTGGGCAGAGCACGCAGCTTCTTTATCCAGGCCCCACCTCGGCGGGACCCACCTCGGCGCGCTCCCATGCCTACATGCAGGAAACAACGCAGGGCTTGTACGATGCATTGCTCCAAGGCCGCTTTGCCTTCGACTTTGTCCACGAAGACCGCCTTGAGCCGGAGCGCCTGGCCAGGTATCGCGCGTTGCTTTTGCCCAACGTTGCAATACTCAGCGATCGCCAATGTCAGCAACTGCGGGAGTACGTGCACTCCGGGGGATCGTTGATGGCCAGCTTCGAGACCAGTCTCTACGACGAGGAGCTGAAACCGCGCGCGGACTTCGGCCTCGCAGATCTCATGGGTGTAAGCAAGGCCGGGGATGCCATCGGCACTAACGGCAACGCATATTCTGCTCGCATCGAAACTTCGAAGACAGGCCGGACACACGCCATCGTGGAAGGCTTTAGCAACACAAACTGGATTGCCGGGGCGCAGAATCGCGTGCCGCTCAAGCCCATTGACGACCCAGCGCTCACGGTCGTACCCGGCTTCGTGCGTTATCCTCCGGAACTGGCCTACCCGGCTCACCCGCACACTCAGGAACCGGCTGTGGCTCTGCGCGAGTCCGGACCAAGCCGTATGGCCTGGTTTCCAGGGGACATCGAGCGCACTTATTGGCTTACCGGGCATGGCGATCTTCTGCGGTTGTTGCACAATGCCATCCGCTGGGTAAGCCGTGACGAGCGCATTGTCCGGGTGGAGGGGTCGGGGCTAATTGAAATGTTCTGCTGGGAAACGTCTCCGGGCTACGCAATTCACCTGCTCAATTACACCAATCCCAACGCGCAACATGGCTGGTTGCAGTCGGTCAACCGGCTTGGTCCGCAAAAGGTGACGCTGAAACTGCCATCCGGAGTTGAGGTGAAGTCGGTTGAACTTCTCAAGGCGGGACAAAGGCCTTCCTTCCAGTTCCATAGACAGGTACTGCAGTTCACGATTTCTTCTCTGGAAGATTACGAAGTTGCAGCTGTCACAATCGCCTGAGTTAAAACAATTCTGCATGACCTGTTGACAACGACCCCGGAATGATTTCGTATGGACATACCAAATTCGTACATATCATTCGAATTTAGGATGGTCGATGCCCACGACTTCTCCAACTGCATCCAGTGGTCCGTACCACGCGCACCGTGAAAGACAGCGCCGCCGGATCCTCGCGGCCGCGGAGGAGCTCTTCGATATCCGGGGCATTGACCGCGTTCCGATTGCCGACATCGTCGCCGCGGCAGGAATTCGGGCTTCGACCCTTTATGAGTACTTCTCAAATAAGGACGAGATTGTTTGGGCGCTGGTGGAAGAGGTTATGCTGCAATCGTCCGCCAGAGTTCTTGAAGCGACCAAAGCAGCCACGGGACCAGCCCTGGCCAAGGTCACTGCTCTGCTCGAAGCTTTTGGCGATGAACTGGTAGATCATCCTCAGCGAGTGCGTTTGATGGCGCAGTTTGATGCGATGTACGCGCGCGACTGGTCTGCGGAGCGTCTGCTCGCTCTTGAAGACCGGCTCTTCCCCGGCCGTTTCGAGCCGCTTTCCAATTTGATCCGAGAAGGTATCGCAGATGGCTCGCTCCGCTCGGATCTGGATCCGGATCTCAGCATGCACTCCGTCTTGAACGCTGTCGTGGGAGCCCAGCGCCGCCTGGCTTCCCTGGGGAATCGCGTGGAGCAGGAGTATGGCCAGCCTATCGAAGTCCTTTTCCACGAAACCGTGCGCATCCTGCTGCTTGGCCTGCGCGCCCCCTGAGTTTGCAAGGAGACTCCCAATGCAAAGAACGTTCCGCCAAACTGTCGCGATGCTATTCGCCGCGCTATCGCTGTCCACCGCTCCAGTATTGGGAGCGCAGGCCACGTCACCGCGGCAGTTGCTCACGGCAGACTATGGTTGGAAGTTCCTGCTGGGCGACCCCGCCGATGCTGCAGCGCAGGCCTTTCAGGACTCCGGCTGGCGCAACGTCGACCTGCCTCATGACTGGAGTATTGAACAAGCGCCCAGCGAGAAGAATGCAACCGGCTCGGGCGGTGGATACTTTCCCGCCGGTATCGGCTGGTATCGCAGGACCTTCACCGCTCCCGCGAGTTGGAAAGGCAAACAGGTCAGCGTCGAATTCGATGGAGTGGCGTCCAACGCTACCGTGTTTCTGAATGGTAAGAAGCTCGGGATTCATCCCTACGCCTACACCAGTTTCCGGTTCGACCTGACGCCTGGTTTGGACTTCTCCAAAGCCAATGTCATCGCGGTGCGCGTGGATTGTTCGCAGCAGCCAAGCAGCCGCTGGTATACCGGATCAGGCATCTACCGGCATGTACGCATTTTGGTTACGGAGCAAGTTCACGTCGCGCCATGGGGAGTCTTTGTCAGTACTCCGGAAGCCACTGATGCGAATGCAACTGTCGTGGTTCGCACCCGCCTCGAAAACGCTTCGACAAAACCAGCGCAAGCCTCGGTAAAGACGACTCTGCTATCAGCAACGGGGGAGCCTGTCGTAAACGATCAATCACAAGTACAGATCGGCGCAGGCACCGGCGGAGAGACGACACAGAAGATCACAATTGCCCAGCCGAAACTCTGGTCTCCACAGACGCCAGTTCTCTATCGAGCGGTCACCGAAATCTTTCAGAGGGGTAAACTCACTGATCGCGTCGAGACCAGCTTTGGGGTGCGGGCACTCGCCTGGTCGGTGGACAAAGGCCTTCTTCTCAATGGTCAATCAATCAAGCTGGTGGGCGGCAGCGTGCATCATGACCACGGGCCACTCGGAGCCGCCGCATTCGACCGGGCTGAAGAAAGGAGGGTTGAACTGCTCAAGGCCGCTGGCTTCAATGCAGTGCGGACTGCCCACAATCCGCCCTCGCCCGCGTTTCTGGACGCTTGCGACCGCCTCGGCCTGCTGGTCCTCGACGAGCCCTTCGATGTGTGGACTAAGAGCAAAGCGAAATATGACTATGCGCAATTCTTCAAGGAATGGTGGCAGCGTGACGTCGACTCCATGGTGCAGCGCGACCGCAACCATCCCTCAATCATCGCCTGGGGGATCGGCAACGAGATTCCCGAGGCGTGGACACCTGAGGGTGCGCCGATCGCCAGGCAACTCGCTGCCCGGGTCCGTTCTCTTGACAGTACACGGCCCATAACCCAGGCCTTCCCGGGCGCAACGTACACGCCAAGCACCGACGCCGTCATGGCAGAGCTCGACATTTCCGGGTACAACTACAACCTCAAGCAAAACCAGGGTAAGGATCATGAGCGAGTTCCAAACCGCATCATGATGACCACGGAGTCCTTGCCTTCGGCTGCATTCGACAACTGGAAATTGACGCAAGAGCACTCGTACATCCTGGGAGAATTTGTGTGGACGGCGATGGATTACCTGGGGGAATCCGGAATCGGAAGTTGGTCCTATGCAATCCCGGAACAAGCCGGGCAGGCAGTTCAGGTGGCTGCCGTGATGAGCCAGATGATGTCCAATATGGGAGCCGACGGAAAGAACCCCTTCGAAGCTCTGCAGCAGCCGCAGAACGGCCAGCCCAATCCTGCCGCGGCCATGATGAAGTTTATGTTCCCGGGCTTTCCGTGGCACGCGGCGTACTCAGGCGACCTGGACCTCACCGGTTTTCGCAAGCCCGCGTCGTACTACCGAGACATTTTGTGGAACGGTGGCGAACGGGTGTTCGCGACCGTACGGCTACCCGAACCGGAGGGCAAGAAGATCGTTTCTATCGGCTGGAGTGTCTACCCAACGCTGCCGAGTTGGACCTGGCCCGGTTGTGATGGAAAAAATATGCAGGTTGAAGTCTATAGCGGCACGGAAAAGGTGCGGCTCTATCTGAATGACAAGCTCATCGGCGAAATGCCCACCAGCCCGGAACAGCAGCGCAAGGCCCTGTTCACTGTCCCGTACGCGCCCGGCACGCTCAAGGCCGCCGGAGTGAATGGCGATCAGGAAGTCACCACCAGTGTTTTGCAGACCATCGGCGACCCGGTGAAACTCCGCCTGACGGCTGATCGCACGGTCCTGCACGCCGATGGCGAAGACCTCTCCTTCATCACGGTGGAAGCAGTCGACGCGCAAGGCCGCCTGCAACCCAACGCATCCGCCGAAGTACAGTTCACCCTTAACGGCCCCGGCACTCTTCTCGCAGTAGGCAACGGAGACGGCATAAGCAAAGAAGCGTATCAGGGGGATCATCGGGCACTCTTCAACGGCCGCGCGCTGGTGGTGGTACGAAGCGCCAGAACGCCCGGCGCCATTCGACTTTCAGCCAGTGCCCCAGACCTGACGACTGCGGAAACATCGATTGCGACTGAGCGGAGCAATCCAATGGCGGAGCTGCCATAGCGACTGCGGCGCGGGCAAGGGGCTCGATCCAGTCTGTGAGCTTTAGAGGTTGCCGAAGCCTAGTCGAGTTAACACAGGTCGTGTGCTCAACGAATTTCCGCAGTGGTGAGCAGACTCAAATAGTCGAAGCTCCGTTCGGGTGTTTGCAGTAGCAACAGTCAAGAAGCAGTAACCGCAGATGGCATCGATCGTACTGTCAGGATTCACGCGGTAGAAGAATTGGGCGAAACTCACGCTGGTTTTAGCCATGAATTCAACCTCCCGTCCCGGGGGACATTGGATCGAAGTGTAGTCCGGCTGGCGTGCAGTACTACACGCCATTATGCGTCAGAAGCTGGCTTTCTTCACTCCTCTGCGCCGGACCTGTACCTGGTAGTTAAGGTCATCGACCCTGCAGCACCACTCATGTCCGTAAGCATGTGAGTTGCATGACAACCGTTACGTTGCTTCGATGCAGATCCATGAAGCAGCTTTATGTGGGATCAGGTACGAAATGAGTATCCACTCCTGCTTTGAAGACCACGTACGCCCGCTTCCAGGGATCGTCGTTGATCAGATGCCACTTGTGTCCTGAGCCAGTGTGATCGACTGCCAGCAGGACATCACCGGGATGGATGGTGAATGTCTCGCCGCCTACGGTTGTGAATTCCAGTACACCGGCCAAGGTAATGACGTATTGGGGGATAGGATCGTTGTGCCAGTCGAAGGATGAATGTGCCGCCGTTTCCTTGAAAAGGATGGATTCCGCCTCGACCAGCTTAGCTTCACTTACGCTACCCTTTGTCACATGAGAGTTTCCGTCAGAACCCGTATAGAGATAATAGGCCCGGATCATGGTGTCTTCTCCTCAATGTTGTTGATGTTCAATACTGCCGCCGTCTCAGCCCGGACCCGCTGGCACAGGGCCGGATTCTCGATAAGAGATTGACCGTAGGAAGGAATAAGTTGCTTCAGTTTGAGAGCCCATCCCCCTTTCAATTTCTCCGGGAAACAGCGCTCGATGACGTGAATCATGATCCAGACGGCAGTGGAAGCACCAGGGGAAGCACCAAGCATGGCCACAATGGAACGATCGGCTGCGCTCACGAGCTCGGTGCCAAATTCCAGAATGCCGCCGTGGACCGGATCTTTTTTGATGATCTGCACCCGCTGTCCTGCTACTTCAAGCTTCCAGTCTTCCTGCTTTGCACGTGGAAAAAACTCGCGTAGGGCGGCGAGCCGTTCCTCCGGAGACTCGAGAACCTGGCCTATCAGATATTCGGTAAGAGCCATGTTGTCCCGGCCAACCGCGAGCAGCGGCAGTATATTTTCCGGATCGATGGAGCCGAAGAGATCCAGATAGGATCCATGCTTGAGAAACTTCGTCGAAAAGCCCGCATAAGGGCCGAAGAGCAAAGAAACCTTTCCTTCGACGTGGCGTGTATCGAGATGGGGCACGGACATCGGCGGCGATCCGACCGAAGCTTTGCCGTATACCTTGGCATCGTGGCGGGAAGAAATCTGGGGATTGTCGCAGCGAAGCCAGACCCCACTCACCGGAAACCCGGCGTAGCCGCGCCCCTCGGGAATCTTTGATTTTTGTAACAGCGGCAGCGCTCCACCCCCGGCGCCCAGGAAGACAAACCTGGTCTGGACTTCCCAGTGCTCCCCGCTTTTTTCGTTCCTAACCTGCACACTCCAGCAGTCGCCCTGGCGACGCAGATCTTGCACTCGATGGCTAAAGTGGATGGAAAAGCCTTCCTTTCCCTTTAGGGAATCAAGAAGGTCCGTGGTAAGAGCGCCATAATCCACATCGGTACCCGTGCGCATTCGTGTCACTGCAACTTGCTCGCTGGGATCACGGCCTTCCATGACCAGCGGGATCCAATCCTCAATCTGCTTCTTGTCGTCGGAATATTCCATACCGTGATAGAGCGGATGGGCCGAGAGTGCCGCAAAGCGTTTTTTTAGAAATGCGATATTGGCTGAGCCGCTCACAAAACTCATGTGGGGCACGGGATGGATGAAAGATTGAGGATCTTTGATGGCTCCCTTTTTCACCAAATACGACCAGAGTTGCCGGGAAAGATCGAACTCGGTGTTTACCGGCAGAGCTTTTGAAATGTCGATGCTGCCGTCAGCTAGTTGTGGAGTGTAGTTCAACTCGCAGAGTGCCGCATGGCCGGTGCCGGCGTTGTTCCATGCATTCGAGCTTTCCTGCGCTTCACTCCCCAGAACCTCGTAAATCTCTATGGCCAGGCTTGGATCAAGCTCTTTCAGGATCACTGCCAGGGTCACGCTCATGATGCCCGCGCCGACAAGAATGACATCGGGATTTTTTGTGGATGTTGCCATCGTATTTCTCCTCCTGGTTACTTAGCTGCAGCTACGTAAGGCTCGACCATCTTCGCCGGATCGACCACGCGGTCGAACTCATCCTCGGTCACAAAGCCCAGTTGCAAGGCGGCGACCTTCAGCGTGAGATCGTTGTCCATTGCGTAGTGCGCAATCTTCGAGGCCTTGTCGTAGCCAATGATTGGCGAGAGGGCCGTCACGAGCATCAATGACCGGTCCACATACTCCTTGATCTTCTTGAGATTCGGCTTGGTCCCTTCGATCAGGAATTTCCGGAAGTTGGTACATCCGTCGGTCATGATCGTAATGGAGTGAGTCACATTGAAGATGATGAGGGGCTTATAGACGTTCATTTCGAGATAACCGCCTGCGCCACCGAAGCCCACAGCCACGTCGTTAGCCATGACCTGCACGGCGATCATGGTCAACGCCTCGGCCTGGGTTGGGTTCACTTTGCCCGGCATGATCGACGAACCCGGCTCGTTCTCTGGAATCAGGAGTTCCGCGAAGCCGGCTCGAGGCCCACACGACATCAGACGAATGTCGTTGGCAATTTTGTAAAGAGAGACTCCGAGAGTACGAAGTGTGCCGGAGAGCTGCACCAGCGCATCGTGAGCGCCCTGTACCGTGAACTTGTTCGGTGCGGTCAGGAAGGGCAGGCCGGTAAGCTGTGCAATCTCGGCAGCGGCCGCCTCGCCGAACCCGGGGGCTGCATTGATGCCGGTTCCTACCGCGGTTCCGCCAAGCGCGAGACGATAGACACCCTTCAACGCATCTTCCATCCGCTCGAGGTCGTCTCCGAGCATGCCCTCATACCCCGACCACTCCTCCCCGAGTGTGATCGGGGTGGCATCTTGCATGTGGGTGCGACCGATCTTAACTATGTCGTGCCACTCGACGACTTTTGCCGCGATGGCTTCACGCAGCGCGTTCACCGCTGGCATCAGCCGTTCTTTCACGTTCACTGCCGCTGCTATGTTCATCGCGGTGGGGAAAGAATCATTTGAGGACTGGGACATATTGACGTGATCGTTAGGATGAACAGGCGTCTTGGTGCCAAGTGGTGTGCCCGCGAGCTGGCAGCAGCGGTTAGAAATTACCTCGTTCACGTTCATGTTGAATTGCGTGCCGCTACCCGTCATCCAAACATGCAGGGGGAACATGTCCTGATGCCGGCCGGCAAGAATCTCGTCACAAGCGCGACCGATCAATGCCCGCCGTTGATCGTCCAGGCGGCCGCCGGCATGGTTCGCATTGGCTGCAGCTTTTTTCAGAATCGCGTAGGAGGCGATCATCTCCCTTGGTATGAGATCCGTTCCGATGGTGAAGTGCTCAAGCGAGCGTTGGGTCTGCGCGCCCCAGAGCTTGTCGACCGGAACCGGCACGTCGCCCAGAGAATCCTGCTCTATTCTCATGTCCGCATTGTTCATGGCGTTTCCCGGCGCACTCGCGATGCCGGTCTTTGTCGTACTTCGACTTTCGGAAGGATGCCAGAAACTTGCACCGGCGGGCTAGCTACGATCGGGCGTTTCATGTACCCCTCGATGGGGTTGGTCCAATTGACACGCCGGCGGCATCACGGTTTCGCAAAAAAAGTTAGCCAAAAGAGGTGGAAGCACCGGAAGTCCGTAGTTGTAAGACCTCGCCGGGCAAGTCTCAATCACCGGCTCGTTAATTTGCGCCAGATCCTCGACTCTGACGGAGATTGGTCGCGATCCTGGTCGCAACATCGGGCGTTACGTGACGGTCATCGTTAAGGGCACCTTAAAAGCACCAAGAATTGGACAACATTCGTGAGGCCCGAGGTTATAGAGTCTTGCTTTTTTGCCTGGAGACTCGAGAAATGCGCCAGGAAAAGCTCGCTTTCCGGAAATTGCAGCTTGCACACAAGGTTTGGCAATAAATGTGCATACTTGCACTGCTATGCCGTACAAACACGTCCCGATACACGAATTAATATGGCGGTGGCCCTCGGAATTGGCGTCTCTTCAGTGCTGAGCGCCGTCTTTGAGCTAGATTGGTGTGGCTGCATTTTCTGGCTTGCGTTCTGTACCCAAACACCTGAAGTATCCGCTCTTGCCTTTAGCTAGCAAACAGGGACTTTCGTTTGTAGTCACTTATAAATTCCGGAGTGTTACGATGACCGCGGAAACCTATGATCTCCTCGAAGAAGGACCAACAGGGATGAGCGACGCAGTGCTGCTCTCGACGGCAAAGTCCGGAGACGCAGATGCTTTCGTCGAACTGAGCAGACGCCACTACAGAAAGGTCTTTCATGAGACCTATCGAATCACGAGAAATCAGCAGGATGCGGAGGATGCGCTTCAGGACGCTTTGCTGAAGGCTTTCGCCCACCTGAAGGGTTTTGAGGAGAGGTCGAGTTTTTCCACGTGGCTGACCCGGATCGCGATCAATTCGGCGCTGATGATCTTGCGCAAGAAACGCGGTTGCTTCGAAATCTCGATGGACGGTAGCGACGATCCGAGCGGCAAATGCGAGCGGTGGGAGACGGAGTCCCCCTGCGAGGACCCCGAGAGCAGCTACGTTCGGAGAGAGAGAGAAGCATTGCTAAGGGACGCAATTGTCCGGCTGCCACCACTCTGCCGGGAAGTTGTCGAACTCTGGCAAGCAAGGGAATATTCCATTCGAGAGATTGCACAAGCTCTCAGAATTTCTGTGCCCGCAGTCAAGTCACGGCTGTCGCGTGCAAAATTGACGTTGCGTGCACAACTGCTTCCAACCAGTTCGCAATCCGAATTCTTTGAGAAGTCGGCGTGAAGGCTCCGCAATAACTGTTCAAATCTTTGTCTCAAAGTTGTAGCCGTAGAATATTGCGAAAGGCGCGATTCATCCCGACCTGCGGTGAATCTCATGGATGAAGAGGGGCGATGGTTGTGAACCTTCCGGACAAGCTGATGGCGGTCCCATTGAACTCGAAAGTCGAACACCCAGGCCAGACCCATTCCATCGCAGATATTGTTGCAGCCTTGAGCACGATTGAAGCTTTGAAGGGCCTGACCGAGGAGGAGTTCACCTGGCTCGCTACCCATGGAACTGAAAGGTTTGGTAAGGATGGAGACCTTATTTTTAGCCAGGGAACTCCCCCGGAACACTTGATGTTCATCCTCGATGGCGATGTTCTTGTGCATCGTCATTCGTCGAGCCCAGTCTCTGTCCTGATCGGACAGACGGGCCGAATTACGGGCAAAACGCCTTTCTCGCGCATCAAGGCATGGAACGCAGACGGTCGCGCGGACGGGAATACGTGGATTCTAGAACTGCATGACAGCCATTTTCCGGAACTCCTGACAGCGATACCATCGATGACGCAACGAGTTGTCAGAGTATTGCTGGACCGCAATCGGGAATACACGCGAGCTGAAGAGCAGATTGGCAAACTGGCGGCAGTCAATAACCTTGCCGCAAACCTCGCCCACGAGCTCAACAACCCAGCATCGGCTGCTAAGAGTGCCGCCTCGAATCTGCTGAACGCCATGGGAGGCCAAGCAGAGCTTGCTTGTTACCGAATTGGAATGATCCTCGGGACAGAAGACCGCCTCAAGGACTACCTGGAGTGGCTCTCCGGATTACGCTCTCGAGTATCCCACTCCCGTCAGACTGACAACGGATCAGTTGACACTACATCCCTTGAAGACTCTTTGATGACCTGGCTGGAAGAAAAAGGGTTTGCTGAGGCATGGAAGCTGGCTCCAATTATGGCCGAAGCCAATATCCAGCTCTCTTCGCTTCAGGATCTTGAGGGCCTCGTACCGGCGCACACACTTTGCGCTGCGCTCAGCGATGCTATGGCTGCGCTCGAACGGGAGGCTTCAGTGGTTCTGGTGAGCGAGGCGGCCGATAGGATTTTCCGTCTGGTCACGGCAGTCAAAGACTACGCCTACATGGATCGGCATCCGATTCAGGATGTCAATATTGCCGAATCTCTCGATACCGTGCTCCAACTTTTTCAGCCGCGACTCGCCGGCATCACGGTGAGACGTTTCTATAGTCCGGAGGTACCGTTGCTCAAAGCCTTTGGAAGCGAGCTGAACCAGGCCTGGGCAGCGCTCATAGAAAACTCGCTGGACGCGATGGGCGATTCTGGCACGCTCACCTTGTCAACAAAACTGCAGGGAAAGACGATCCTTATCGAGATTGCTGATACCGGCCAGGGAATTCCTGCGGAGTGTGCGGATCGTGTGTTCGAGCCCTTCTTTACTACAAAACCGTTTGGTAAAGGGTTGGGGCTGGGGCTCGACACTGTGCAACGAGTGATCCAGAAGCATTTTGGCGCTGTCGCTTTCGATTCGATGCCGACGAAGACGATCTTTCATGTCCGATTGCCTCTCGATCGAGCTGAGGTGTATTGAAAATAGAAACGGTCCCGTACCTCCTAGCGTAGCGAGGAAACTAGCCGGGCTC
>CAZSUK010000754.1:0-9435 GCA_964609355.1 uncultured Acidobacteriaceae bacterium
GCTTCGTGCTGCGGCGGTGCTGTTGTTCTTGGTCGCGCATGATCCGTTTGATCTTGCTTTTGTGCTGCTTTGCTAATAGCCGATCGCTTTGCCGATCGAGACGGTCCAGTTCGCGACGAAGGCGATGGAAACTCTCGAGTCGCACCGTTTTTCAGGCACTCCGTTATGCAAGCTGGCTTCAACGATATGATTTACTTCCGAGTAGAAACCCGAGAACTAATGGCGACTCTCCCGGTTCCACTTCATCGAGTCCCTCCCCCGAAAGAATCGATGAAAAGTTCTAAGAAGAGTCGCCGTTAAGGAGACGGAATTGAACCTAACAAAGCCTCCGCAGGTTCTCGTGGCTGCCTGGGCTAACGCCGTCTATCAAACATCAAGATAGTGATGGCGATACTCTAAACGTTACAGCTTCCGTAAATTCCCCGGAAGTCTTGATTTCGGCAAATCCCCCGGTCATGGTTCAGGTCAGGCAAGTTACCGAAATCCCCCGTTTTTCAGGAAGTGCGATCCGGCATTGATGACGAGAAGGGGCCTGGGAGATCAGGACGGCAGGATGGGAGAAAAGAAGAGATTGCCGCGCATGGCCTCTCGTGCCGCAGTCATGAGATCACTACGTATGCGACGCTTCACGACGTAGCTGCCACCCATGTCACGGGCGGCGCAAGCATATTCCACGTCTTCCGTTAACGTCAGGAACACGATCCTTGTTGTGCAAAAGTACTCCTTCATTCGTCGGGCTGTCTCGAACCCGTCTCTTCCCGGCAGTCCAATGTCTATTATGACGATGTCTGGCTTAAGCATCGACACGGCATCGAGACCCGCGTCGCTATTACCGACGGTAGCCACAATCTCAAATTCGTCTTGCATAATCTGGCTTGCAGCCATGAGCACTTTGGGGTGATCGTCGATCAGAACAATCCTCGGTTTTTTCTCCTGAGATGCCGTCATTTTCTCTCCCGCCCTTAAACGCAGATCGAGGATTTATTACGTTTGAGCGAATGACCGTGATCGCCGCGCCGTGAATCGCTACTACTTTACGATTTCGACGTCCGGCAGCGTCCAGGTCTTGCCTCTAGCAGGCCGTGGCCTGCGTTACAGTGAGTGAGCAACCAGCGCAGATCGAATAGCGCCAGAAATCTGGGTCTGCACAGCTGCTGTCTCGTGAGCATCATCAAAGTCCGGGACGACCCTGTGAACTGTCACTTGTGACAGGCGAAGTATGGGGAGAGGGCATTTCGCCACCCATTGCGGCTGAAAAGTCGCATTTTCGGTAAGTTCCCTATGACCGGCTGGTAAACAGGTCAAGTTACCGGAAATCCCGTTTCACGGGAACTGCGAAAACGATGCCCACTATTGGGCGCGGATTACTTCTGGTTAGCCGACAACCCTCCCAGAGAGGTGCAGGACGCGAGCAGCAGCTCTTCATCTGGAGGGCTTGCAAGATATTCAAGCAATTCTTTATTCGGCTCCACGCGCTTAGAAATCATCTTCGCACAGTAGCCGCCCGTTGTGGAGCCTCAACAGGTAGTTCCTTCTTCGCTGTCACGTAACTCACATGCACCTGCTCGATGGTCCCATTGAACTTGAACGGCACCTTGTCGAAGTAGTCAAGCGACACGGGCGAACCGTGAACAATGCCGATATCGAGGCAGTCGTTGGCTGTAAAGCCCAGCGGCGCGGAGATCGGCACCTGACCTGTCGCAACCACTTGGCATTGACCTTCATGGTGATGTTGAGAGGCCCACCAGGCTTGAGGACTGCATATGCCGTCTCGACCTCGATCTTTACCTTGCCGATGGGGAGCTTCTGCTTGGCGCGGATCTTCGTGCGCTGGATGATAAAGAGGTTGTACTCGTAGCAGAGAACACCGTCCTCGACAAAGCAGGTGAGGCCCCCCGAGTTTCCACCCAGTTTGTAGAGCACGCCGTTGGCGTTGGCTGGGATATCAGCATCGATGGTGACGACGTTGGGCCTGTTACCCAGGGCTGGAGCGCAGAACTCCGGGATGCGGACGGTCTCTCCCGAGAACGTCCACTCCGTATAGGGCGAGGCAACGCGATCCTCGGGGTGGAGTACGATGACCCAAAGTCCTCCGCCGATGGGAAGCGCCTTGTTCTTCGTCGCTTCTATGAGAAATAGATCCTTCATTTGTGCCAGTTTTTCCGGCATCTTTGCGGCGAGATCATTGGCCTGGGTCCAGTCCTCCTCCAGGTTGTAGAGTTCCCACACATCATTATCCGGTGTCCATTCTGTAATGCCCGGAGGCGTACCTTGAACCCAGGGGAGGCGTGGTCCAATGGCGGAGGCCATCCAGCCATCGTGGTATATGGCGCGGCTACCCATGATCTCGAAGTACTGGGTGAGCATTCGGCCTTTGGCCTTTGGATCGCCAAAGCTGTAGGCAAAGCTCACACCATCGATCGGATCCTGAGGAACGCCATTGACTTCGAGCGGCGGTGTGATACGACAACCTCATAAATTGTGGGGACGATGTCGTTGCAATGATGGAATTGTGGGCGCGATGTGGCATCGGGTTTAATCTTTGCCGGCCACTGGATGACCAGCGGGTTGCGTGTGCCTCCGAAGTGCGAGGCGAGAAGTTTCGTTCCCTTGTAGGGGGTGCTGCCGGCCCACGCCCAGCCTGCGTGGTACATGTTGTCGGCCTTGCGTGTGCCAAGCGCATCGAGGCCGCCAAGTTCGTCCAGCGCCGAGATGTGTTGCTTGACGGTGGTGGGGATGCCGTTTTGTGCGAGCAACTCGCTGATCGTGCCGTTCTGTCCTTCGGACGAGGAACCGTTGTCGCCCCAGATGTAGAAGATGAGCGTGTTGTCGCCATAACCGAGCTGGTCGATTTTGTCGATGACCCGGCCGACCTTGGGAAACCGGGGGAAAGACGAAAAGTACCCCGACGAATGATCACACGCCTAAACGAACGCCCTTTCTTATGGTTACTTTTCGTCTGTCCCCCGCCGCTGTGTGTCCCCCGCAGCTGTGTCAAAGACTGTGCGCACCTGTGTGCCTAGTGTTCCGTTGATCGGAAAACGGCGTCCAGCACCTCGTGATAAATCGTAGTTTGATAAGTGGTGCCTCGACTATGGATCTTCGTCTCTCGAGCAAGGCCGCAGTAGTAACAGGTGGAAGTCATGGCATGGCCGCAGCATTGCGCTCGCATCAGCGGCTGAAGGATGCCATCTTGCGATCTGCGGCAGAACGGAAGCTGTCTTGCGTCGGACCGCTAACTACGTCGCCGGGCTCAGCCAGCAAGTAGTGTCGAGTTGGCAGATGTGACGAAGCCCGCTGACGTCGAACGCTTTGTCAGCGAAGCCATCTCCGAGTTTGGCGGCGTCGACTTGTTGGTGGCGAATGCAGGGGTTTCCAGTGGCGCGGGTTTGCTAGATGCGACACGGGAAGATTGGGGGACCACGTTTGAACTCAACTCGTTTCATGCCGCTTGTGCTACCCGTGCGGTGGTACCCAGCATGCGCGAGCGAGGAGGAGGCAGAGTCGTATTTGTTGCGTCGATCTCCGGCCGGAAGCCGGTTCATCGGCGATGGCAATATGGTGCCGCCAAAGCTGCCGTCATTCATGCTGCGCGCTGCCTTGCGCTCGAACTCGCTCCCGTAAAGATTCGCGTTAATTCCGTGAGTCCAGGGTCGATCATGATCTCGGGCGGCCAATGGGAGAAATATCGAGTCGATGATCCAGAACATTTTGATCGCTTCATTCGAGAGGAAATGCCACTTGGCCGGCTCGGCCAGCCTGGGGAGGTTGCCGATGCCGTTGCCTTTCTACTTTCTGAAAGGGGCTCGTGGATAAACGGCGCCGACCTGGGATTTTGCGCCGCCGTCGCCGCAATAATCCCCGCACGTCCCGCGGCCTCCATCAATCCCGTTGACGCTCTGAGGACCGAGTAAGGGCCGCCACCAATAAAGCCTGTTGTGCCATGAGAACTCCTCTTCACTCATGTCGAGGAGCGCATAATCGCCAATGCACGCATGTACAAGCTCAAAACTTTCGCGTTGCTCCCGAGTGACCGCCAACCCGGAAGTTACCTCAAAACGGGTGTAATGTCCGGGTTGGCGACCACACACCCGGAATCAGTATCCGCTGCAACGTATTGCGCAGGAATATAATTGCGCCCACGGATGACCCTCATCTCTGGCACCAGACTCGGACCCTACGAGATTCAATCGCTTCTTGGAAATGGCGGCATGGGCGAGGTGTATCGTGCTTTGGATACACGGCTCGACCGCATCGTCGCCGTCAAGATTCTTCCCTCTCGTGTTTCCGAAGACCCTGAGGCCAGGGAGCGATTCGACCACGAAGCGCGCACGATCTCTTCCTTGAACCATCCCAACATCTGCACTCTCCACGACGTGGGTCACCACAATGGAGTCCACTATCTGGTGATGGAATACCTAGCAGGAGAGACTCTTGGGAGCCGGCTGAACAAGGGGGCTATTGCATCCGATCAAGTGCTCAAGTATGGAATTGAGATTTGCGCAGGGCTCGAAATGGCTCATCGTACCGCCGTAGTCCATCGCGATCTGAAGCCGGGCAACATCATGCTCACCCAGACTGGCGTCAAACTGATGGACTTCGGTCTGGCAAAATCTTTGATGCCCGCGCATGCGTCCGCTGCGGCAAGTTTGACCGTGACTGGGTCCAGCCCCGCCGCAAATTCGCCGCTCACGGAAAAGGGCATGGTCATCGGGACGTTCCAGTACATGTCGCCGGAGCAAGTGCAGGGAAAAGAGGTGGATGGGCGCAGTGACATCTTTTCGTTAGGCGCGGTCCTATACGAAATGGTGACTGGAAAGCGAGCCTTCGAAGGGAAGAGCCAATTGAGTGTTGCGGCGGCGATTCTCGAAGATGAGCCTGCGCCGATTATTTCCGTCAAGCCAATGACATCAGCGGTGTTGGACCACGCGATCGTCTGCTGCCTGGCTAAAAGCCCGGAGGACCGCTGGCAAACTGCCCGTGACGTTGCGCTCGAGTTGAAATGGGCCGCCGAATCGGAGGCACAGACTGGGATCTTGACACCTGGTGACCAACGGAAGGCAGGTCGACCATGGCTTGCCTGGGGCGTTGCGGCGTTGCTGGGCGTCACTGTTGTGTTGACCACGTTCTTGTTTCGGGGCAAGAGGCCATCGGTGACCACACCAGTGCGCTTCGAGATCGGGCTGCCTGTTGGCGCTCGCACCTTCACTTTCTCGCCTGATGGCCGCCAACTGGCCTTTCTGGCGCCCGGTCCCGACGGGCGCCACGTTGTTTGGATTCGCGCTCTTGATTCGCTGGAACCGCACCCGCTGCCCGGCACGGAAAATATCCTTGTCCCGGTCTTCTGGTCCCCGGATAGCCGGTTCATCGCATTTCAATCGGGAAGCAAGCTGAAGAAGATCAACATTTCCGGCGGCCCTCCGCAAGATATCTGCGATGCCTTCGCCGGGGTCCTCGGCGGCGCGTGGAACCGCGACGGCACAATTATTTTCGGCACCATCGGAAAAGGCATTATGCAGGTTCCGGCTGCAGGTGGCGTCCCCGCTTTGCTTACAACCACGGAGGGGCGCAACGAAGTCCACACATTTCCGTCTTTCCTGCCGGACGGGCAGCATTTTTTTTATCTGAGAGCACCCGAGAATGCCGGTATTTATCTCGGGTCACTCGATGTCAAGCCCGAGCAACAGAGCTCCAGGCGAATACTCTCTACACCAGTGATGGCGGTCTATGCGGCGTCCGCCGACCCCAGGAGGGGGCACTTGCTTTTCCTGCGTGAGGGCACCTTGCTGGCCCAGGCGTTCGATGAGAGGAGCCTGCAAGCGCAGGGGAATCCGATCCCTGTTGCCGAACGAGTCGGGAGCCTTTTCCTTTCCGGATTGTTCTCCGTGGCGCCAGGAGGCGTCTTAGCCTATAGTGCTGGACCAACGACGCTTTGGCTTTCGCAACTCAGCTGGTTTGACCGGCAGGGTAAAAAGTTGGGCAACGCCGGGCAGCCTGGGAACTATTCGTACGCCGATTTTGCATTGTCACCCGATGGAACGCGCCTGGCCGCTGCGAAAGTTGACCCGAGGATGGGACAGGGTACGACGGGCATCTGGCTTCTTGATTTGCTGCGGGGTGTGAGCACTCGCTTAACATTTGATCTGTCCCCGGATTCCGCTCCGGTCTGGTCGCCAGACGGGAGCCGAGTGGCCTATTCTGCCTATCGTGCTGGCGGTTATGGGATTCATCAGAAGGCAACCAATGGCGCCGGGAAGGAGCAGGAGCTGATCCGTCCAACGGGCGACCCGAAGTTCCCGGACGATTGGTCGCGCGATGGGCGATTCCTGCTCTACACCGAGCGGGATCCTCGAACTCATGGCGATTTATGGGTCTTGCCTGTGGCGGGCAATGGAACGCCGTCTGGCACAGCCACACCTTTTGCAAATACGGAGTTCAGCGAGGGACAAGGCCGATTCTCTCCCAATGCACACTGGATCGCTTATGCTTCGGACGAGTCCGGGAGATCCGAAATCTATATTCAACCTTTTCCGGCGCCCCCGAACGGCGGCAGCAAGACGCCGATCTCCCGTGATGGTGGCAGCCAGCCTCGGTGGCGGCGGGATGGCAAGGAATTGTTCTATGTATCGCCCGAGGGAAAGCTGATGGCTGCGGACGTGACCGAGGAACCGATATTCAAGGCCAGCGTTCCTAAAACCTTGTTCCAGGTACCTGTGGCTCAGATTGGCCATCCAGAAGTTAATGACGAGATGGGCACAGGTAGCTTGCAGGTTCTCGGTTGGGACGTCGCTCCCGATGGCAAGCGTCTCCTTATTGACACGGCGACAAAATCGTCCGAATCCGTCACCGTGCTGCTGAACTGGACCGCGGAGCTGAAGAAGGAATAGTCTCGCGGCGAGAGCAAAACTTGTTCGGTTCTAAGTGGTAGGGCCGCGCGCGCGGCACCCGGCGCCGATCGTCGACAGATAAAAGGCTAACCAAAAACTATTTGGGGGCAGAATCAGCTTGTTGGAAGTTTCACTACATGAGTAACGTAGTAAAACCCAACTCGTCATTTGCTTCTGGATGGTTGGCAATCCGGAATTACCGCCTTTTCTTCTCGGTTTATCCTAAAAAATATCTCAACGCACGAGCCATAGCGCGGAATTTGAATCGCCCTCTATCCGGCTCGATGAGCGCATTCGCCTGTTGTTTTCCGGCAATTCCGTATCGAGAGTTTCGGGGACCCGACGGAATAAACCTCTTCTCAGAGGCATACCCCCGTCCGTAAAAGACGGCAGAAGAAGAAGCAACACGCGATCTATGATGGCGGTGATCTGGGAGGCCGGCCATAAGTTGCTTCAAAGTTCTTAAGGTCCTGATCCTTCTCGCTTCTCCGAGCCTCTGCCAGACCGCAGACAGCTTACGCACAGCGGCTCTCAGCTCCCCGCACTGGTCACCCGAGATGAACGCTTGCACGGGCGGGGCGCAAGCCGATGCCTTATCTTCTTTGCTTGTCCCGATACGTCGCGTGGATTTCGCGAGGGCTCTGCCCAGGAATCGTCTAGGCTTGGACTCCAGCTACTTTCCGGCGCCCCTGCATTGTAATGTGACTTACCATTGCACTGCATCGGGTTGGGCGGCTAACATGCCGTGTGGTCCTGGTGTTTACTCGCTAATGATCGACGTGCCTCCTGAGATGCGATGCAGAGTCTCGGGAAAGAGTTTCGGGGACATCCATCATAGGTAAAGGTCAAGGGAAAACGGAGCTTTCCTTTGAACTGGTGGAATGAGTTTCCGAATGATTTCCTGGATATGGTTTTGGACTAGTGCCTGCAAAGTCTTAGGGCTGTATCTGGAGCGCCGACAATACTAACCCACACGCCGAACTCTGTTCGCGGCGCTCCAGATACAGCCCTAAGACTTTCGGGGGTTCGGGATCGCCCGGGCGTCTTTATATTTGAGGTTAGCCCGCTCATACGGATGAGTTCTAGTTTGGTTACTGCTGCTGCGACAGGGGCTACGACGAGTCGCAAGGTTGATTCTCTATGGTTTCTCACTCTGGCTGTACAGCTCTGACAGACATAGGACAATGGTCTGTCACTCGCTATAACCTCAGGCACTTTCCGGCAAAAGATGAAAGCAAAACAAAAGGAGGTCCGAAGATGCGGATTGCATATCCGGCAATACTGGCTGTGGCGTTGCCGTTCGCGGTAGTGGCGCAGTCTATGCCGAGTGGGCAGGCTAGCGATAGCGAAGTGGCGAAAGTCATGGCCTCAACTCACGCCCAGGGCATGGGCATCGCACTTATCGACCAGGGCCAGGTCAAGTATCTGCAGGCTTACGGAGTGCGCGATGCAAAGGGCGATCCACTGCAGACAAATACGGTCATGTATGGTGCATCGCTCACGAAGGCGGTATTTGCATACAACGTGATGCAGCTTGTCGACCAGGGCAAACTCAAGCTCGATACGCCCATTGCCGATGACCTGGAGCAGCCGCTGCCCAGCTACGGAAGCGATCCCGCGATTGTGAAGAAGTATGGCCGCTACCAGGATTTGGCCGACGATCCGCGATGGAAGATGATCACGCCGCGGATGTGCCTCACGCATTCCACCGGCTTCAACAACTTCTGGTTCATGGAGCCGGACTTCAAGCTTCACATTCACTTTGACCCCGGGACGCGGTTCAGCTACTCCGGCGAGGGCATCGTTCTGCTGCAATTTGTAATTGAGCATGGGCGCACCTCGCAGGGACTGGGCGTGGATGTGGGTGACCTGATGGATGCCAACTTCAAGCGTCTGGGCATGACGCGGACCAGCGTGGTATTTCGTCCGGACCTCGCGTCAGACCTCGCGGATGGATGGAACGACCAGGGCAAGGTGGTGGAGCATAACCGAAGCGGTAGGGTGCGTGCGGCGGGATCCATGGATACGACCATCTCGGACTTCAGCAAGTTCGCGGCGGCGCTGGTGCGCGGCGACGGCCTCAGCGCCGCTGCTCGTGCGGAAATGGTCTGCCCACAGGTGCACATTACAGTGCCGCACCAGTTTCCGGTGCTGAGTGCCGAGCTGCCACCGCCGCAGCAGCGCAAGGATTTGTACGCAGGGCTCGGTGTAGTGGCGTTTCGCGGGCCTCAGGGCGCGGGCTTCTTCAAAGGCGGCCACGACGACCACACCGCCAACACCATGGTGTGCGTGGAGAAGGGCCAGCGCTGCGCGGTGATTCTCAGCAACGACGTGCGTGCCGAAGCTGGATTTGCTGAGCTGGTGAGGTTTCTGCTCGGCGAAACCGGCGTGCCTTATGACTGGGAATACGGAGACTACGCCGGAAAATCCTGAGTCACCTTCCTGCGAAACAGGGTTTTCCGTAACTTGCCTTGGTACCCACGGGGCAACTTACCGAAAATGAGTGCAGGCATTTGTCCGAGAAGCCGGTTTTTCGGCGAAGTGAACG
>CAZSUK010000755.1:0-10308 GCA_964609355.1 uncultured Acidobacteriaceae bacterium
CAGGTTTCAATGTCAGGGAACTTCCAATCAAGACCAGCGGTGGCGTGTTCGTCGGTGTAGCGTGGCGTAGTGCTCATCACGATATTTTACGAAATCAAGAGACTCCGCTCCATTTATTTCATTTATTTATGGTTGGGTTGACCTTCCAATTAGTTAATTAGGCCGTACCCGGCTGCGATATTTCCCGGCTTGGCTAAAGTGGCTGCGAAAAAGTCGCTGTTGCGAGTAGAAGGTAGTCACACGTAAAAGCTGAGTTTCAGGTAAAAACATCTGCGATAGTTGCTATCTTTCCCCTTCCGGAGAAATCCGTCGAATCTCTACGAAAAGTAACGAAAATCTCTCCAGTTCTAGACCGAAATGGGTGGGGGTGCTACGAATTCGCCTAACGTCTGTATGGGCAAGCTACTGCGATCGCTCTCATTCTTTAGGGCGGCGGAATTCATGCTGCGAATCCATGGCAACTCCGTCCCGTAATCTGCCATCCAAAAGCCAACATTCAGTTGCGGTCGAAACGACCGCCAGAGCAGTTAGTAACGTGTGGTCTTGATAGATGATCCAGGGAGACCTTTCGCTGCATGGTAGTTTACCTAAGGCATATTCGTTTCTCTTGACAAGCCAAGAGGGGCAAATATTGAATTCTGCGAGGGATATAGCGGCCGGCCATGCGCTCAATGCACAAACGTTTCGGGGTGATCGTTGGCTTCTTTGCACTCCTCATCCTCCTCGTAATCAACACGGTCGTAGTGAGGCATCAGCTTGCCGTCCAAGTGGGGAATCAGGAATGGTTCAGTCACAGTCGCCGCGTGGTTCAGGAGCTTAGAATCACCGAGTCCCTGGTAAAGGATGCAGAGGCTGGCCAACGGGGTTTTTTGTATACGGGTAAGCAGCACTATCTCCTCCCCTATGATCGCGCGGTTGGCCAGATGGATGCCCATCTTCAAAGCCTGGTCAATTCGATCGGGGACAACCCTAAAGAACAATCAGAAGTCGCGAACCTGCGAGTTCTGATCCATAAGAAGCTCGATGAGCTGGCAGAGACCATCTCGCTTTTCCGTTCAGGGGACGCGCCGGCGGCCAAGGCCTTAGTGATGTCCGACCAGGGATTCAACCTTATGGAAGGGATTCACGCTCTGGTCGAGCAGATGGAGCAGGATGAAAATTCGGTAGGTAACGCCCGCAGGGACGCATATCAAAAAAGCATCAGGATTACCGCTGCCTGTATCTACCTGGCCAGTGCAGTTGCAGTTCTGGGGCTGAGCCTTCTGGCATTTTCTGTATTTCGGGATATGCGAAGGCGGGAAAGAGATGCTGCCGCGCTGCGGCAAAGCGAAGAGTGGTTCAGGGTCACACTCTCTTCCATTGCAGAAGGTGTCATCGCGACCGACCATCATGGCCTGATCTCATTTCTGAATCCGGTTGCCGAGCGCCTCACCGGCAGCACACTGGAAGAGGCCAGGGGCAAGAAGATTTACGACATATTTCCAATCTTCAATGAAGCGACAAACAGTCCGGTAGAGAACCCCGTGGAAAAGGTCTTGACGCTGGGTGTCGTCGTAGGCGTCGCTAATCACACGGTCTTGAGGCACCGCGAAGGCCACCTCATACCTATCGAAGATAGTGCCGCCCCCATTACTGACGATTCCGGCCACCTGATCGGGGTAGTCCTCGTATTTCGTGACGCCAGCCATGAACGCAGTCTTCAGGAAGTGCTACGGAGAACCGAGAAACTTGCAGCGGCGGCACGTTTGGCGGCAACCGTTGCTCATGAGATTAATAATCCGCTGGAAGCCGTCGGGAACCTTATTTTTCTCGCACGAACAAATTCGGATGCGAATGAAGCCGTCGAGCAACACCTCAAAATGGCTGAACAGGAGTTGGCGAGAGTGTCGCACATTACGCGCCAAACCCTCGGCTTCTATCGAGAATCAACCCTACCCTCACGAGTTGATATTCCGACCGTTGTTGAACAAACGCTCACAGTGTATGCGACGAAATTGCAGCAGAAACAAATAAGGCTTCACCTTTCCCTGCAGCAATGTCCTCCCATTAACGGTTTCGCGGGCGAAATACAACAACTCGTATCAAATATCATTTCCAATGCCATTGACGCGCTGCCCTTCAACGGCACTTTGAAAATCGACTCATCCACGATCAAGCTGGTTAGCAACGAGGCAATCAGACTGCAGATAGAAGATGACGGGCCCGGCATATCTCCAGAAAATATGAGGCGAATTTTCGATCCTTTTTTCACCACCAAAAAGGACGTCGGAACCGGACTGGGATTGTGGGTCTGCAAAGAGATCGCCGAGCGCCATGGGGGAACCGTGGAAGCAAAGTCTAATAATCAGAATGGCTCGACCGGGGCAGTCTTCACAATCGTCTTGCCCTATCGGGACACTTCAACGGAACTCCCGCTCTGACCCAATCGGAAGTGCTCCGTGTCGATCCAACAGACTACGTGAGAGGTGGAAATGCCGATTCTGCGTGGTAAAGTCGTCTCCGGCATGGGGAGCTTTTCCTATTGGATCGAGAAGCTGGCTGAACACTATCAAGAAAGACAGGAATGAAATTGTTTCCAGGCACGCTGAATGTTCAGCTGGATCAGCCCTACACGCTGCCCAGGCAAGTCGTTCGGCTCGAAGGATGGGAATACGCGGGGAGCGTTTCCGTAAACATTGTCCCCTGTTCGATACTGGGAAAGAGCGGCTTTATCCTACGCACAGACGCCAACGAAGGAGGCCGGGGCCACCACCCGAAGACGATTGTCGAAGTAGCGACAGACGTGAAGCTCCGTGATCATTTCAATCTTAGCGATGGCGATATGGTAGAGATCGAGATATTGAGCAATTGATGGTGGATAAAAAGCAGCACCTCGTATACGTCACACTCGTAGTGCGCAACTACGAAGAAGCTAAGGCGTGGTACTGCAATGTCCTGGGTTTTGTCCTCGTCGAGGATACCCTGCTTGCAGATGGTAAACGCTGGATCGTAGTGGCTCCTCCAGGATCAACTGAATCGCGCTTGCTTCTGGCAGAGGCCTCTACCGAGCAGCAAAGGGCGAGAATTGGCGACCAAACCGGAGGCCGCGTATTTCTGTTCCTTCATACCGATGACTTCTGGCGTGACTTTCCTGCCATGCGGGCTGGCGGAGTTCGCTTCTGTGAAGAACCTCGAGAAGAGAGTTATGGCACGGTCGCCGTTTTTGAAGATCTATACGGGAATCGGTGGGATCTCCTGCAACTGAAGTGAACAGTTGCGTGAGCATTCGAAGTTCTCACGACACCCTCCAGAGCCCCTACCCTTCAAGGCAACGCTCAGCATCCGTTAGTCCGGGATAGCACGTCACCAGCCCGCTTGCTCCCGCCAACGGAGCAATTTGTGGCGTATTCGCCTTACCGCACGATTGCGGGCCGCGGGCCATATGAGCTTGGCATATTCCTCCCGCGGGAAGCGAGCGAGGATACGCTTCAGTTCGCCGGGCTTGAGTGAGCCGCGATTATGGAATATAGAAGCTAGATAACGTCGCCGGTCAAGCACCGGGTGGATGAAGGAGTTTCGATCGCCGGGCGCCAGATCTTCTTCCAGGGTCGGAGGGAACCAATCATACTGAGAAACGTCGCCAAACTCGGCCAACGATAGCCAGTTCATGCCCGCCCGCACAACTTCGGTCGGTAGAAAAGCCTCACTGCTCGGCCAACCGCGAACAGACGGATCACCCTTCATGTCGAGCCGCCGTTGCTGCAATAGCCTCAAGGCGGGAGCAGAAAGAAAACACACGTTGAGCAAAGCGAGTTTGACTTCATCAGGATGATAGACGTCAGCCTGATATGGCCTCCAGTGCCATAGGTCGAAAGGCCGTTTAATCGGTAATGCGATTAAATCCGCCCCCCGTGAGATCGCACGGGTGACAAAGTTCTGCAGGGAGTCCTGCACCACGCAGTCATATTCAACGAACAGGTAATGGTCGTAAGCTGGGTACTGCGCCAGGAAGTGATAGTGGGCGTAATCCGGATTCCACCACAGGACCCCACCTAGTCCGAAGCGCATCGCCAGACCCGCGGCTTCAAGGTCGGCACAGGTGAAACGGATCACACGATCGAAAGGCACCGGCCCCACCGGCCCGCCGGTTTCATCGATCAAAATGTAAAAATCGAGAGAGCCGGCAACCTCGGCAAGACGCCGCGCCTGGCGCTCAACAAATCCATCCCAGGCGTAAGCCTTGAAAACTACGGCGCAATGAGGAACGCCATTGCTCATAACCGCCCCTCATCGCCCAGTCTCAGGGTTGACCGGTCCATAAACCAGTTGGACGTTGTGGTCGCTGCGCGAAGGCTTGCGGCCTGTCTTTCTTTGCTGCGCAACACCGACAGCGCTGCGCAGGCATTCGGACACTTCCTCAACTTCATTGTGCGTCATTGTATCGAAGAGAGGCAGGCTCAGGATCCTTGCGGAAACATCGTCGCACACCGGCACCGGACCTCCGGCGCATACTTTTTGGAAGTAAGGCTGTTCAAGTAAATGAGGACTGAAATAGTGTCCAGTAGTGATTCCGCGCTCTGCTAACTCGGCGCGAATTGCTTCCCTGTGGCTGCCCATTCCAGGCGGCAATAGTACCGGTACAAATTGATGGGCCTGCATCCCCGGCGCTTTCAACTGAAAATTCAATTCCGGCAGAGCCTGGCGGTAGTGGTCGTGGAGTGCGGACCTTCGTGCCAGAATGCCGTCGTAATTGGCAAGGTGCAGCAGCCCCTGGAGCGCGTTTACTTCGCTGAGCTTTGCGTTTAAGCCAGGCATCGTCGCGATGCGTGGCTCTCCAAAACCGAAATTGCTCATGGCTCGGAGTCTTGCGATGCGATCCGGATCTGCGCTGTAAATGAGTCCCGCTTCACCAACGGCAAAGGACTTGGTTGCGTGCATGGAAAAGACAACGCTGCCTGCAAAGCCGCTGCCGAAGCCTCGCCCATGTGAGTTAAAGGTGCCCAGAGAGGCCGCGGCATCCACGACCACAGGAACGCCCAGCTGGTTGCTCAGCTGCGTATAGGGCTCCAGGTCGATTGGGTAGCCGAACGTCGCATAGGGCATAACAATCGCAATCTTGCCGGCGTAACGGGCCAGCATCGCTGACTCGGCTTCCATGGCAGCAGCCCAGTGCGCAGGATGGATGTCGCACACGAGGGGAGTGAGACCGCACCAGAGCGCCGCGTGCGCCGCGGCGGCGAAGGTGAAGCCCGGCATCAGGGCAAATCGGCCGGGTGGTGGATCACCGATCGCATCCTTGATGGCCAGCATAAGTCCGATCGTCGCATTGCAGACGGTGGTGCAGGCGCCTTCGCCACCGAAAAAGCGCGCCAGCATTTCCTGCTCGAAGCGCGTATTGACCGGACCGAAATTGCTGAACATCCCGCTCGCTTCGAGCGCCTGGAGTTCCGGGACTGCAAGAGAGAGCTTCGCAGGCGCGGGACGAACCAGCGGAATCTTCATGCTTCGACCTCCTGCGTGACCTGGACCTTTTTCCAATTGGGCAGCCACAGACGGTCCAGATATGTCGTCGTTGCCAATGGAAGGATCCAAGATAGCATCGACGATCAACCCGCCGACATCGCTCTGCCATAGCCACAGGCCATTTGCCTGGCCTCTGAAGCTTGGTTCACCACCCAGCTTTCCATGGGGCACAAACCCAGCCGCCAGGCCTATCGCGAATAACCCGGGGAGCGGGTTGCTCAGCGCGTCCAGCACCCTGCAACTGCCATCCACGAGCGGAGCCTGAGGAGCTGTCTGGGCGAGAAGAGAAACCTGATTCTCCGCCTCGTCAAAGACAGGCAACGCGTGCGGCCGATATCCCAGCGCCGCGATCACAATATCTGCGTTGTCCAGGAGGGCCCGTGAAGCCGCATCGTCGACCCCCAGGCGATGTAACAGCAGGCGAGGCTCGGGTGGGAGCCCACCGATTCCGCGCGCTCGCATGATCAACTCGCGCGACTCTAACCTGAACCCCGCCAGACGGAATACCCGGCCACTGACCGGGCAGATGTCATCTGGGCCGAATTCCGTATAACCGTCGGCAAGCGCCGCATCTACGTTGGGATAGAAAATTCGCAATGGCCGCCGGTGCGCGATGGTCACTCCCGTTGGACCGAAATTGACACCGGGCATTCGGTTCAGCAGGGCATGAGCGATGGCCGCCGCGCTCGTGGATCCGCCAATAATGGCGACCCGCGGAGACCTGCCGAATGCGGCCAGACGAGCCGCAAGCGCAGCGAAACCAGCGCTATCCAGCACCTCGCTGGATTGGAGTAACTTTTCCCCCCAACGCTCTACCAGGTTTGCGCCGGCAACGGTTTCGACCCGAAGCCGTTCTGACGGCTGCGAGGCCCCGGTTGCCAACACCACATTTCGGGATTGGATGGTTCGCTCCTGCCCGGTTGCCAACTCTTCGATTTGCGTGAGCCACCCGGAGGCGGTGCGGCGGGTCGAAATTGCTTTGCATCGATTCAGAACACGGCTGTTGGGCCGGGCCGCGATTACCTCGTTCATCCCTTGCCCGACTAACGCCAGGAACTCGCCTGCGCGGCGAAGCGGCACCGTGCCATCGCCCGCTTGCAGAAATTCCTTGGTGAGAGGATGACTGCGTAATGGCGCAAGCTCACCGTCGGGCGGTCCGGCGAGGCAATCGGCGAAGGTAAAACCGGTACTGTCGGAGTTGATGCACCAGCGCCCGATGCTGCCCTCGCCAACGGCAGCCGATTGCTCCACCACCGTGACACCCTGTTCCAGCAATTCCGCGAGACGGCCGCGTCGATGAGCCGCGAGCAGAGGGGCGAGACCCGCCGGGCCTCCGCCGATAATGACTACTGCTGTGCGATCAATGCTCAATGTCACCTGCTTCGCGTCTCCCAAATAGCAGGCGAGGCGATCTGATGGGTTTTAGCGGGGGATGCGTACCATGAAGTCGTCCATCGACAATTTCCGGGGTCGAATGCCGGTTCGAGCAATGAACCTTGTACCTGGTCTTCGCATGAGTTAACGGCATGCTTATCCAATCATAAATGGTGCGCACTAGAAAGATACGGAGAGACACCTTTGGTTGGGGAAGACGGGGACAAGACTGAAATCGCGGGATTGTAGCAGAGACGGACCTATCACTATCCGTCTATTATCTCCCGCCTCGAGCAGCTAAGATGTTCATAAGATCATATTCTGAACCAACTTAACCAATATCTTTAGACCGGTCCTTTAGCATTGAGCCGGGAGCATTTTTCTTTTTGACTTCGCACCCAACGCGCTTAGGGGTATCCGTTTTCTCATCTAAACTCATTCGGAGCGTTCGGAATGAACAGGCAATGTTGCCACGCGGTACTGGTTGTCGCTCTCTTTGCTCTGACGAGCATCAAGGCCAAGCCTCAGCCGGTCTTGCCCCTGGACTCACCGTTCAGGCCGGCCACATTCTCGTTGTTGATCGATCGCCAACCCGTCGTCTCTCTCGATGGCGAGTGGCGGTTTCATCCCGGCGACGACCTCCAGTGGGCAGATTCGGGATTTGACGACTCTGCCTGGCCGCTACTCCGTTCCGACCAGCCCTGGTCCATCCAGGGCTATAGCGGCTTGAGCGGCTTCGCCTGGTACCGTTTCACCGTCCGTGCTCCGGCACAGACAATGCCCCTGGCCATTCTGCTGCCTTCCGTCCTCACCGATTACGAAGTTTTTGAAAACGGCCGCAGGATTGGCGGCTTCGGCAAAATGCCCCCGCATGGGAGCCTGCAGTTTAATCAGACGTTGCTCTACCACCTGCCCCCCGCTCCTGCCAGCGCTACGCTCCAGCTCGCCATTCGGGTATGGCACCACCCCACCTTCGCCGCCTACCTCGGAGGTGGGCCGCGTTACGGTGGCGGACTGGTTGGTGACGCCGCTATAGTCGAACGCCTGTTCCAGCTCGTCGAAGCAGACCGCTCGACCCGCATCGTCGACTTCTATACCGTTGGCATCCTCGACGCGATCGTCGGCTTTACCGTGTTCGGCCTTTACCTCTCCCGTAGATCGGAACGCGAGTACCTCTGGTTCGCCATCCTTCTCATATCGGATGCGCTGCTTTGTGCTCTGTTCGTCTCCGGCTTCCTCTTCAACTTTCCCCTGGCTTGGAGCGACTTCGCTGCCGAGACCTTTGGCGCGCTCAGAATTGCGGCCGCTCTTTTCTTCTTTTCCCGCATCCTCGAGGCGCGGCGATCGTGGTTGTGGCGCGTTGTCCTGATCACGGCACTCCTCGACCCCTTGAATGTGTTCCTCTACGTCTTTCGCTGGGCTTCCGCGGCAACCACTACCACCTTGCGTGTGCTTTTTGACGTGCCGATCGCACTGTGGATTATCGCGCTGCTATTACGGCGTAGCTTCGCCGGAAACCGGAATGCTCGCCTCCTTTTGGTGCCCACACTTCTGCTGTACGGTACGAATATTGTCAATGGCCTGCTGCTGTCTTCCTTCCAGTTCGGCTGGCAGCGTCGCTTTGCCTCCACCAGCGCGTGGAGCATTGTGCGCAGGCCTTTTCCGTTTCAACTTGATGCTCTTGTCCAGCTCATCTTTGTCGTCGCTCTGCTTGCCTTTCTGATCCGTCGTTTTGCCCAGTCCCGGGCCAGCGAGCAGCAATACATTTCCGATCTGGAGGCAGCCCGTACGCTCCAGCAGGTCCTCATACCAGAAAAACTCCCTGATATTCCGGGCCTTAAAATCGAAACCGCTTATCATCCTGCGCAGGAGGTTGGCGGCGATTTCTACCAAATCTTCCCATTGCCGGCACTCGCTTCGAACACTCCGGTCCATACCCTGATCGTCATCGGCGACGTAGCAGGAAAGGGTCTTCCCGCTGCTATGACGGTTTCCCTGCTGGTTGGCGCCCTGCGCTCTCTGGTTGAGTACACCCAGTCTCCCGGAGAGGTTCTTGCAGGTCTCAATCGGCGCCTTCTCGGCCGCGGAAGCAGTTTCACCACCTGTGTGGTTCTCCGCCTGTCTTCTTCCGGCACTCTGACAATTTCCAATGCCGGGCACATCGCGCCCTATCGCAACGGGATCGAGCTTGCCACGGAGGCAGCGCTGCCGCTCGGCATCACTGCGGACACGGAGTTTCCCGAGCAGACCCTGCAACTGGTACCCGGCGACCTACTCACTCTGATCACGGATGGTGTTCCGGAAGCTACCCAGCATCGCGAGCTCTTCGGCTTCGAGCGCACAGCTGCCCTAAGCATCCAACCGGCTCACGTCATCGCTAACACGGCCATAGGTTTTGGCCAGGCCGATGACATTACCGTACTGTCGGTTGCGTTTCAAGCGTGACCGCAAGGGCGAGAGAAAAGACGTACCTCAGTGGCTAAAGAGGCTGCGGAAAAAGTCGATGTTGGGGCAGAAAAGCGTACCTCAGGGGCTAAAGCCCGGCATATTGTCCATCGTCTACGGCCCGACTAAAGTCGTGCCCTGATACAAAACGGAGTTTTTCCGCAGCCTGTAAAGCCCTCATCAATGCTTTCGAGTTGTGACACGGCTGAAGCCGTGCCCTTCCACTCGAGTCCTTCAGCAGCATGTTCAACTTTGCCCGGCTATTCAGCGCGCAGGGCATCCGCCGGATTTACACTCGCAGCACGGTGCGCCGGTAGATAGCTTGCCAGCACGGCCGAAAGGGCGAGGACTACGGCGACGGCGACAAGGGTCGTCGCGTCCCATGCCTGCGTGCCAAAGAGCAGTTTGCGCATCAGGACCGCTGCGCCCACAGAGCAGATAAGACCGGCCACGATACCAATAGCGGTCAGCTTGCCGGCCTGTTTCAAAACGAGAAGGTAGACGGAAGCACGTTCCGCTCCCACCGCCATACGGACGCCAATTTCGCGGGTTCGCTGGCTTACTGAGTAAGATATGACGCCGTAAAGGCCGACCACGCTCAGCAGTAGCGCGACGACCGCAAAGCCCCCCACCAGCCAGGCCGACGAGCGATGAAGATAGGCAGCAGATGAGTCATGAAGTCTCACGCTCATGGAGGTCTCGTCGGAGGTCGCGATGTTAGGGTCAAGCTGGTGAATGGCGGCAACCAAACTGGGCAGCAGCATCTGCTCGGGCAGAGTACTGCGGACCACGATATAAAACCAATTTTCTGGTTCCTGCTCGAAGGGGGCATACATTACCGGTCTGGTCTCAACATCGAGCGGCCCCTCCTTAAGATCTTCGACGACGCCGACAATTTCCTTCGCGTGCGTGGGATCGCCGTTATAAATTCGCTGGCCAAGAGGGTCCTGGTCTGGAAAGTATTTCCGTGCGAGCGCCTGGTTGATG